>JABDGN010000004.1:28209-72517 GCA_013285995.1 Gammaproteobacteria bacterium | reverse complement strand
AACATCCGCCCCGATTTTGATAAAGAAATTTTAGACATTGCCGATTACGCGGCGAATTTTAAAATTGTGAGCGATCTTGCCTATAACACCGCTCGCTTATGCCTGATGGATACCTTAGGCTGCGGCATGCTCGCGCTGCGCTTTCCAGAGTGCACCAAATTATTAGGGCCGATTGTGCCAGGTACTGTGGTACCCAACGGTGCGCATGTTCCCGGTACGCAATTTGCCTTAGATCCGGTGCAAGCGGCATTTAATATCGGTTGTATGATTCGCTGGCTCGATTTTAACGATACGTGGCTGGCTGCCGAATGGGGCCATCCTTCGGATAGTTTAGGTGGCATTTTAGCCATCGCGGATTTTATTAGTCGCCAACGCGTTGCAGAAGGTAAAGAGCCGCTGGTGATGAAAGATGTATTAAGTGCCATGATCAAAGCGCATGAAATTCAAGGCGTGTTAGCCTTGGAAAATAGTTTAAATCGCGTCGGTTTAGATCACGTAGCGTATGTGAAAGTCGCTTCGATTGCAGTCATCATGAACTTATTAGGCGGCAGTAAAGATGACGTTGCGCGCGCCGTGTCGCAAGCCTTTGTGGATGGGCAAAGTTTACGGACCTATCGTCATGCACCCAATGCGGGTTCGCGTAAATCATGGGCGGCAGGCGATGCCACCAGTCGTGCGGTGCGTTTAGCGTTGATGACGCTAAAGGGTGAAGCCGGTTATCCCAGTGCTTTGACGGCGAAAACCTGGGGCTTTTATGATGTGTTGTTTAAAGGGGAACACTTTAAATTTCAACGTCCATATGGTTCTTATGTGATGGAAAATGTATTATTTAAAATTTCTTTCCCGGCTGAATTTCATGCACAAACCGCAGTGGAATGCGCTTTGAAATTGCATCCGAAGATTAAAGATCGACTCAAAGACATTAAAAAAATTACTTTAACCACGCATGAATCAGCGATCCGCATCATCAGTAAAGTAGGCCCATTGCATAATCCGGCCGATCGCGATCACTGTATTCAATACATGGTTGCCATTGGCTTATTATTCGGTGATTTAACCGCCGATCATTATGAAGATGCGGTGGCGAAAGATCTGCGTATCGATGCATTGCGCGAAAAAATGGTAGTCGTCGAAGATAAACAATACAGCAAAGAATATCACGATCCGGATAAACGCTCGATCGCGAACGCAGTTCAAATTGAATTCAATGATGGTAGTACGACCGATAAAGTCGCGGTGGAATATCCAATTGGTCATCGCCGTCGACGTGAAGAAGGTGTGCCCGAATTGCTGAAGAAATTTGAATTTAATTTAGGTACCCATTTCCCTAAACAGCAAGTCGAAGCTATTGCAAAACTGTGTGACGATCAGAAAAAATTGGAAGCCATGCCGGTGCATGAATTTGTTGATGCGTGGGTTATTTAGGTAGGGAGTAATTTATGGCAGTGCAAGGTCCGCTCAGCGGCATTACAGTGTTGGATTTAACGCGCGTGTTAGCAGGCCCTAATTGCACGGCGATTTTATATAAACTGGGTGCGCGAATTATTAAAGTGGAAAATCCAGTAGGAGGGGATGATGCCCGGCAATTTCCCCCTTTCTTACCCGATGGGGAATCCGCTTATGCCAGCGTAATGAATCATGGCAAAGAAAGTATTGCACTCGATACGCGGCGTAATCCAGACGATAAATTATTATTTGATGAATTAGTCAAACGCGTTGATATATTGGTAGAAAATTTTCGTCCTGGGGTATTAACCCGTTTAGGCTATGACGATGCAACCTTATTAAAGTTGAATCCAAGGCTAATCATTTCGCATATTTCCGGTTTTGGTCAAACCGGGCCTGCTTCGCAATTACCCAGTTACGATTTAGTCGCACAAGGTATGAGTGGCCTTATGTCGCTGACTGGCGAAAAGAATCGTCAACCGGTGAAAGCCGGTATTTCTTTAGGTGATATAACCGGTGGTGTGTTTGCAGCCTTAAGCATTTGTGCCGCTTTGTTTGATCGCAGTAAGCACGGTAAAGGTGTATCGTTGGATATGGCATTGAGCGATGTGTTAATGAGCTTAATGCCAATTGAGTTTATCACCTATACGGTCGGTCGCAAAATTCCGCAACCTACTGGGACGCGACATCGTCTGATCGCACCGTTTGATGTGTTTCATGCGAAAGATAAAGATTTAATTGTCTGTGCGGCTAACGATCATATTTATGTAGCTATTTGTGAAGTGTTAGGTAAGCCAGAGCTGGCAACGGATGAGCGGTTTGCTACTAACCCTAAGCGGGTTGAAAATGTAGAAGTATTAGAAGCGATTATGAATGCTATTTTGGCCACTAAAACCGCGGCAGAATGGATTGCTGAGTTCAAAGAAAAAGGCGTTCCTTGTGGCCCTATTAATCGTTTAGATGAGGTACTCGCTGAGCCGCAAATTCAACATCGCCAAATGGAAGCGCATTTTGCCGAGGGTTATGCGCCCGAAGCAACTTTTCCCGGTAATCCTCTTAAATCTTCGTTATATAACGATGTCACCGAATATCCGCGTGGTCCTAAATTAAACGAACATGCGCAAGCCATTAAGCAATGGGTTAAAGAAACACCCGCCAAACCTTTGCCGACTATCTAATAATGATAAACCACAGCAATTGCCATATTACTGAAAAAACATTCCAATGTAGCATGCATGGAGCTATCAGCAGATTTGTTGGGACCTGCCGGACATTCATGAACAGCCTCAGCTATGACAGGCTCAGTTGGCGTGGAAGTTGAGGCTGGGGTTGAGTGCATAGCAACAACGCTGGTTGCAGTTTCAGCAACGACAGGTTTGGTAAAAATATAGGCCAGCAAGCCAACTATGATAAGACAAGCACAGCACAGGCGTAACGAAAAATATAAGTGAGTGGTAAACATAAGTCCCCCTTTTTTTGTTGCATTTAGACAAAAGCAGTATGCATAAAAGAAGAAGGCGCAGCAAGATTCATTTGGGAAAAACACTCTTTCCAAAATGGAAAGAGTTAACTTTAGGGTCTGTTTACAATTACAAACCCTGCTGCAAATGCAGCGTGATTGGCTCTAATTTACCCAAATTTTATTCCGCACATCCATGTACTCCACCCCTTTGGGGTCGCGCTAAAGCGCGGGTTAATTTGCTCCAGGCAAATTAATCGTCGTATAGAATAACTATATTTCCTCAAATTTGGCTAAATTAGCGCTCAATCATCTGCATTTTCGCGACGGCTTTGTAATTGTAAACAGACCCTATTTGTTTTTAAAATGATTTTGCAAATGTTGAATCAGGGTTTTGGTAATGTGTGGCAGATAGCGGCTATCACGTCGAAAAACACAACCGGTAGTCCCCTCAAATCTTCGTTATATAATGATGTCACCGAGTATCCACGTGGTCCTCAATTAAATGAACATGCTGAAACCATTAAAGCGTGGGTGAAGGAAACGCCAGTGAAAAATATTCTACAAAACAGGAGTAATGAGAGCACGCATTGATGGTGTTTCTAAGACGAAAGATAAAAATTCATATAATGCTTTTGGCATCGCATCGCTGCCGTGTACTGAGATTATTTTTTGTAACTTCAAATTAATATCAGGATCAGACTTTAAAGTAATATTCCAACCCATGATAAGTAGATTATTTTGTTTCAATACGAATTGAAGAGTGTAGGGCTGTTGAAAATTGATCCGTACTTCTATCGCGAGAGGAAAAAAAGCGGTATAATTATTCATACTTGTTACCTTTGCTGAAAAAGCCTTTTTTCCTGGTTCCGTTTGTAAAATATTTGAGTTTGAATAATAGTCAAACATCCGTGGCATAGTTAACACGGTTTTATCAAAGCGTTGCCAGTTTTGTGGGGATTGCGATTGAGCAGATTGTAATGCAATCAAATTGCTTTGTTGCTTAAAAAAATCAACCAATTCATAGAAAATCTTGTATTCATAGAGCATCTTCTCCGGCAAGACTATAGCTGTAGGAGGGGATGATGTAAACCAGCTATTAAAAAATCCAGGATAGTCTTCTTCATACTGATACTGAAATTTGTAAGAATATTGCGTGCGACCTTGTATAAGAAAAAATGTTGTGGGAAAACACTTAATATAACGGGAAACACGCATAGGAGGCTCTATATTATTTTCCGCATTATATCATGAGTAACTTAAGGCAATATTAATGTATAAATCTTCATTATGAGTTAGTCAGTAATTATAAGTTGAAGCGAAAGTGTATTTCCAAAGTGGAAATAATTAAATTTATTTGTTTTTAAAATGATTTTGCAAATGTTGAATCAGGGTTTTGGTAATGTGTGGCAGATAGCGGCTATCACGTCGAAAAACACAAATAGCGGCAGGGTCAGAATGATACTGTGGCAAGATTCTTTCCAGCTTTCTTTCTTTTACATATTCTTCTACTAAAAAATCAGAAAAATAAACAATCCCTTGTCCCGCCAAAGCCATATCCAATACTGCTTTAGCATTATCACTGGTGAAATTACCTTTCACATGTAAAGAATCTTCACTAAATTTCCACATACCTTCGTGATCAAACACTCGATTGTAAAGACAGTTGTGTTGCAATAAGTCGTGAAGAGATTTAATTTTAGGGCGGGTTTTTAAATATTCGGGAGCCGCATATAAATGTCGATGAATAGTAAATAAAGGATAACGATGCAAATTATCTTGCTCTGTTAAAACGTCGTCACGTGCAATAAATAAATCAAAGTCAACCTCGGTGCCGCTAAAAGGTTGAATGCCAGTGAAAACTTCTAATCTAACGTCAGGATATTTCTTTAAAAACGGTGGGACTATCTCCATGAAGGATTTCATTTCAAACCAGTGTGGTATCCCCACATATAAATGTCCTTGTGCAGTGCGATTATTTTGCAACAATTCACTTTTTATATCGTCCCATTCCGTGAGTAAATGACTGGCTTTGGCATATAAAATTTCGCCCATTTCCGTGAGCGATAATTTTCGTGTTGAACGGCGTAATAGCGTGGCACCTAATTCTTTTTCTAGCCATTTAATGTGTTTGCTGAGCGCAGAGGCGGTAGTGTTTTGTCGCGCTGCAGCACGGCTAAAACTTTTTTCTTCAACCACAGTGACAAAATCTTTAACACATTTCAGCCATTCCATTTTTGCTTTCTCCTTTAATCGCGAAAATTATCAAATTGCAAAGGTAAGCCCACATTTTCGGCGCGGAAAAAAGCCATCACTTCTTGTAATTCATCACGGCTTTTACCTGTCACGCGTACTTTTTCGCCTTGAATGGAAGCTTGTGCTTTAAACTTTTTATCTTTGACTAATTTAGTAATTTTCTTGGCAGTGTCTTGATCAATGCCATTTTTTACTTTGATGATTTGCGACCATTCTTTTAACGTTGAAGTGGGATCTTTAAATTCAAAGGCTTGAATATCGATTTTCCGTTTGGTGAGTTTGTTTTCTAAAATATCACGTAATTGCCCCAATACGAATTCTTCGGGGGCCTTTAAAGTGATATCTTCTTTAACCAACTCTATTTTTAAATCTTTATCTTTCAAATCGAAACGCGTTTCGGTTTCCTTTTTGGTTTGATCGATAGCATTTTGTAATTCGTGATGATCGATTTCAGAAATAATGTCAAATGATGGCATGAGGCTCTCCTGGTTTTTTGTAGGGGCGGGGCTTGACCCGCCCGTCTTGCCGCATTTAAATACGGGCGGGTCAAGCCCCGCCCCTACATTTGTTTGTGGATTTTATCACAAACTAATCGTCATTAAACAGGCCGCCAAACCACTTGCTGGGCGCTTGCATTTGCGCCGGGGTTTTGGCATAGGGGCTTTGCCAGGCTTGCCAAAAGATTTTTTGCAGCGCAGCGTTAGTCGCTGAATCGTGGATTACTAAGCTAATACCACGGGTTTTATAAAAATAATTTTTTTGCCAATTGCTGGTGCTGATCCAAGTAATATTGTTGTCAATCAACATGTATTTAGCGTGATCAACGCGCGGATAAGCACCATGCTTGCCTTGATAAACCGGAATAGAGCTGACGCGAATTTCAATATTGGGAATGTTTTGAATGCCCTGTAAACCCCGCAAACCGGCCTTGCCATTCAGCATCGCATCAGATACTAAGAGTTTTATTTTCACGCCACGTTTGGCGGCATCAATTAAGGTTTTATCAATTGGCTGCCAGCGATTGCGGCCTTGATAGCCGGATAAATCAGAGTATTGATACACTTGAATCAATATTTGCTGCTTAGCTCCGTCGATTAAATCGAGAAGTTGCGGCAAATCCCAATCGACATTGTCTGGAATAAAATCTTTCGGACTGTAGGCTGGATAAATACTCGCTGTACCCATCTGAATCGGATTTTCATGAGTGATTGGATTGGTAAAATCATGCGCACGCGCCCAATCGCGTGCCGCAGAAAAATTATTCAGTTGGCTCAATTGCCAGTCGATATTAAATAATTGCAACAAATTATTCGCAAGTTGAACATTATCAATGCGAATGCCTAACTCATGATTTTGACTGATTGCTTTCCAACCAAAATTTTGACTGCCGACAAAACTATCATGTCCATCGATAATCATGTATTTTGCGTGCATCACGCCATTGTCTAATTGTTTGAAATTAACATAACGCACGCCAATGTTTTTTTTGTTGAGTTCTGCAACGACGGGTGCACTTTGCGCTTGCATTGATTGGTCTAATAAAATTTGTACTTGCACGCCACGTTCTGCTGCGGCATTTAAAGCTTGCACAAAATATTCCATGGAAGAATTAGGCGCACTGGCAAAAAAGAAGCTGCCGATCACGATGGAACGCTGGGCTTCATTCACCATGTTCAGCCACACGGTTTCAGTATTGCTTAGAGTAGAATTTTGATAAATGGTTTTGACCGGCGTGGTTTCGACGAGTTGGAAAGTGGGTGCTGTATCAGCGTTAGCAAGCTGAAAAGCAGTTAAGAAAAAAAGTGCAACAATAGAGTGGAATAATTTAAGCATTTGTTATTTTCGATTTATGTCGTCATTCCCGCGAAAGCGGGAATCCAGGCTTAAGCAAGATAGGCCTGGATCCCGGATAATTGCCTACGGCAATTTCTGGGATGACGAAGAGCAAAGTTTTATTTCCAAGCATTTTCATGCTTTATTCTTTTCGCATGAGGGAGGTCTCGTTTGATAATAGGGTCTGTTGACAATTACAAAATCGTCGCGAAAATGCAGATGATTGAGCGCTAATTTAGCCAAATTTGAGGAAATATAGTTATTCTATACGACGAAAATTTGGGTAAATTAGAGCCAATCACGCTGCATTTGCAGCAGAGTTTGTAATTGTCAACAGACCCTAATTGTTGCCAGCGCTTTTTCTTCGTTGGCTCTTAAAAATTTTGCTTTCTTTAGCGAGTTGGATTTTGAAGTATTCATAGTAATTACAATTGTATCATTTTTACATTTAACTGTCAGCCAGTAGATGCCTCTTTCCTAACCTCTTGAATTATGAAGAACGCTTCAATTTTCCGCTCCACTCTTCCATATACAAATAAAACGCGGGCGTTGCATAGAGCGTTAAGAATTGCGAAAAGATTAAGCCACCCACGACGGCAATGCCCATCGCTTGCCGCGTTTCACCGCCCGCACCAAAGCCAATTGCCATAGGGAGAGCAGCAAGAATCGCTGACAGAGTGGTCATCATGATCGGGCGAAAGCGAATGGTGGAAGCTTGAATAATCGCCTCCATGGATGATAAGTTTTCTTTGCGTTTGGCTTCGAGTGCAAAATCCACCATCATGATGCCATTTTTCTTCACTAAACCGACTAACATGATGATGCCGACGAAACTAAAAATATCGAGTTCTTTGTGGAAAATAATCAGCATCAATAAAGCGCCTACGCCGGCAAAGGGTAGAGCGGTTAAGATCGTGATCGGGTGACCAAAGTGTTCATATAAAATCGCCAACACTAAATAAATCACTAAAATTGTCACTAACAACAATAAGGGCAAGGTATGCATCGACTGTTGAAAGGTTTGTGCTGATCCGATGAAAGAACCATTTACGCTGGACGGTAAGTTTTGTTTAGCAATACCATCGATTTCAGAACTCACGCTGCTTAAAGAAATACCCGGCGCCAAATTAAACGATAAAATCACGGCGGGTAATTGGCCATAGTGATTAATTGACACTGGCCCAGCGGTATAATTTATTTTAGTGACGGCATTCAAGGGGACTAAATTGCCATTGCTGGAATGCAAATAAATCGCATTCAGCGCGTTAACGTCGGTTTGAAATTTTGGATCAACATCGGCAATTACATCATATTCGTCCGTATCGGTATAAATCGTGCTGATTTGAGTTTCGCCAAACGCATTGTACAAAGTCGTTTCGATTTGTTGCGGTGTTACCCCTAAGCTAGCGGCTTTCGCGCGTTGAATGTGAATGCTGATTTGTGGATTGGTCATTTCTAAATCTGAATTCACATCCTGAATACCGGGAATACTGCGCATGTTTTGCAACATGGTTGGGATGGCTGTTTGTAGTTCATTCCAATCCGTGCTTTGCAATACATATTGATAAGCGCTATTGGTGACTGCTCCGCCAGTTTGAATCGCGGGTGGGTTGCTTAAGAAAACTTCCACGCCAGGGATTTGCTGAATCTTACGCCGCAATTCTTGGATGACTTGATCAGCGCTTAAATCGCGTTCCGAGCGATCTTTCAACAAAATTTGAAAACGGCCTTTATTGCTGGTCGAAGTTCCGCCTGCACCTTGCCCAACATTGGAAAGCATTGCAGCAACATTAGGATCTTGGCTAATCACTTGCGCGGCGGCTTGTTGGCGCGCCAGAAAATCGGGGAAAGTAACCCCAATCGGCACTTGTGTATTGCCTGTCACTAAACCGGTATCTTCGGAGGGAATAAAGCCTTTACCAACCACCATAAATAAAAATATTGCAATGATAAGCGTGGCAATCATGCCGCCCAATACCCAAGGCCGGTGCAATAAAGTCCAGCGTAAACTTTCGGCATACAGTGAGCGTGTGGCGTTAAAAAAGCGTTCAAAACGCGGGAATAAAGAGGCTTTGCCGTGCGCGGATTTCAGCAAGCGGCCACACAACATGGGTGTTAAAGTCAGTGAAACAACACCGGAAAGTAAAATTGCCACGCCGACGACGACAGCAAATTCATTGAACAAACGGCCAATGATGCCACCCATAAATAAAATCGGAATAAATACTGCAGCGAGTGAGAGCGTCATCGAAATAACCGTAAAACCAATTTCGCGACTACCCAGGATGGCACTTTGTAAAGGCGCAACACCTTTTTCCATGTGTCGGACAATATTTTCAATCACCACAATCGCGTCATCGACGACAAATCCCACTGCTAACACCATTGCCATCAGCGACAAATTATCGACACTGTAATCGCATAAATACATCACGCCGAAAGTGCCGAGTAAAGAAACTGGCAGCGCTAAAATCGTAATGATAGTGGCGGGGACATTGCCGAGAAAAAATAAAATCACCAGCGCGACAAATATAATCGCCAGCACTAAAGCAATTTTCACTTCATTTAACGCGCTGTTAATAAAAATCGAGCGATCATAAAAGGTTTTTAAGGCGGCATCGGCGGGCAGGTCATGGGTGAGTTCTGGCAATTGGGCTTTGATTGCATCAATAACCGCGATGGTGTTGGCAGCCGGTTGTTTTTGCACGGCTAACACGATGCCACGTTGTTGATTGACCCACGTGGCTTGTTTATCGTTAGCAACGCTATCGACCGCGGTACCAACATCTTGCACCCGCACGGGCATGCCATTTTTATAGGCAATAATGGCTTGGTTGTAAGCCGCTGCATTCATCAGCTGGCCATCAGTTTGCAGCTGATAGTAATGATCCGTGGCTTGCAAAACACCGGTCGGTTGATGCGTGTTAAGTGTTTGCACGGCGCTGATGGCATCGTTGATATCCATGCCGCGTGCGCTTAAAGCTTGTGGATTAAAATGGATCCGTACCGCATATTGCTGCGAGCCAAACACAGTGACTTGCGCCACACCATCGATCATCGATAAGCGTTGCGCAATTTGAGTTTGCGCAATTTCATCGAGTTTAGTGAGCGGTACATTATTACCGGTAAGGGTAATGAAAAAAATCGGCGTACTAGCGGGGTTTACTTTGCGTAAATACGGTGGCGTGGTCATTTCCGAAGGCAAGGATCGCTGAGCTTGCGAAATGGCGTTTTGCACATCTTGCGCGGCGGCATCAATACTACGGCTTAAATTAAATTGCAGCGTGATCGTGGTTTGCCCGAGGCTGCTGCTCGAATTCATCGAATCGATGCCAGCAATGGTGCTGAATTGTTTTTCCAGTGGTGTGGCTACCGCGCTAGCCATGGTGCTAGGGTCGGCACCCGGGAGATTGGCTGTTACCGTAATGGTCGCAAAATCCACGTTCGGCAATTCACTGACGGGCAGCGAGCGATAAGCAAACCAGCCGAAAATAATTAAGGCGAGTGTTAAAGAAATAGTTGCGACCGGGCGCTCGATAAAGATTTTGGAGAAGTTCACCGGGAGATTTTAGCAGAAATTGCTCATTTAAGCGCGCGAGTAAAAATTCGAAAGTTTTAGCCATAAACAGCGGGAACACTAGCCTTTGGTTTTATTTGCGCAAATAACTCAATTTGTTTCTTTTAACCTTGTTTTATAGGCTTTGCCAAGCCTTTGGGTACCTCCGCCTGCATAGACAAATTATAAGCATCACAACATATCCACAGATCTGAATTATTAAGAAACAGTTGCTGCTCTAATTCTTCCTGAGAGTTAAGGAGTTTATATATATGAAGTATAAGCTCTAATATAGAGATTTCCCGTAAAGGAGCTAAAGTAAGGGGACTCTGAGTGCGATGGTACTCGGCTAGAATTTTTTGGGATCGTAATTTAGCAGGATAATAGTCATCAAGTTTTGTATAAAACTCCTGATCCTTTATTAATGAAATTATGATCTCAAGTAAAGAATATGGTGCAAGATTACGGCCATTCCAAAGAGAGGATTCAGCAATATTTGTAAGTTTTTTTACAACAGTCTGTGCTGTGACGGTTTTTTGAGATTGGCTTAAATAAAGATTTTGTACGAAGATTGCTACTTGAGTTCTAAAACAATCTCGCCAAGATGTCCCTGTCAAAGCATTAGTATCATTAGGAGGCGGCACTATTTGTGAACGTACTAATGTTGTTTGCAAATCTTGACAAAGAGATGCTTTTCCAAAAAACTCAAGCGATAATATAGTGGCTAGGCTTAGAAATATCGGAATGGGAGCTCGTGAAATGGTCAATAATTCCACGGCGTGTTTTATTTTTGCAAGATGACCTGTTGAGCTATTTGAGCTATAAAATTGAAATTCAGGTAAATGACTAAGCGCTACAGCTTTTACTTCGTTTGCATCTAATAAAGTAGACGGCACAAATGGATGTGAGAAGGCCATTAAATTGTTCCTCATTTTTATTAATTAAGTTTTGAGTGTAGGAGGTTTTCTCGGTTTGTCAAATAACACCCTATAGTTAAATACGCACTTCCTGAATTACATTCCTCAAACCCTGATACTGAGGCCCATAGTCATCGTACCTTATATAAAATAGACCCGAACCGGTAATGAGCTCTGCAACTACTCCATGTGGCGTAATTGTATCCATGAGGCATGCTTTCTGTCCCTCTGCTTTCTGTTTCTGTATAAAACGCCAAATTACAATAGGTTGATCTTCCACCTTCGCCCAAGATATAAAGCAGTGTTCGCCGTGATTGCTCATGGTATATCGATGTGCAAACGTATGATCTTTAAACATACCGAGAGCGGAGTCGAAATCATGTTCAACCGGCGCCAGTCTTGGTGTGTTACCTAAGCCAAAAGTATAAAGAAGAGGCAGGCTGGCACGATTGGGCTCATCTTGCAAAACAAGCAAGGGAAAGGGCGCTTTAGGGGCGGCAAATATTGATTGTTTTTGCAACAAATTATCCGGAAAATCATGCGTAGGTTTCTGATATTTATCAACCGGTATTTCTCTCATGAGCTCGAGAGATTGAATATCATGCATGGCTATTTTAGCAATATGTTGATATTTATACGAGAGGCATCCAGCTGGTGGAAGTGGATTTTCCCTGCACCGGCCTGCAGAGGCTTCCTTTTGTGCGATAAGCAAACGGTCTCCCATGAGTGAAAACTCAACTATTTCTTGGCTCTTTGACTCGAATAAGCGTTTGATCTCACCGGTTCTGACATCTAAGCGCCAGATGGCAGTCAAGGCTGGCCGTTCTGGGTACCTAAAGGAGTTATTTCCAAGATTATATCTTTCAGTCGGCAGCTTCGCAATATATTGAATGAATATATAGGGCAGGCCATCTGCCGCGATAAGTTGGCACATGTTTTCAGTATATCCGGAACCAGCAAATGAAAAATTTAGCTGCTTAGACCAAGCTAGTGAAAGCATGTTTGCGGAGTTAAAATGCCAACAGCTGACGACACCCTGTTGCTCTAAATTAAAAGCGCAAATATAATTATGCAGGGGAGAAGCGATGTGATGGTGACTAAGCGGAAAAACTTGGCCTGCTCGCGTATTCAGGTAATTGCGTAGGATTGGAGTATTAATATAACTGCCCGTAACAAGTGAGGTCTCAACGAGTGAGCGGCCACCTCTGTTTTGCCGCAGACGAGAAAGTGAGAGCGGGCCATTTGCATTTAATAAAAATAAAGCTCTCTCATTTTGGGGCTGCTCATGAGCAGAGATAATTAACCCTTGTTGATTGGGAGCTATTGTCGCACCAAAAATATCCGCTAGGGGAGGAAATCGGTAGGTTCTGATTGAAGATATGCCGTGCACTAAATTGTCTCTTTAGTTATTATTTTATAAGCAAGGTCGCAACTGGAGTCATTATAGCTGCTTAAATAAATTCTGCAATAAAAAAGGCGAGCCTTAGCTCGCCTTTGGAATAAAAACCCTGGCTCGCAGGGTTTTTTACTTTTTGGTGTTTCTAGTTACGATTGCCAGAAAAAGCACCAAAAATCTGTAGTAAACTCGTAAACAGGTTAAACAATGCAATGTATAAACTAACGGTAGCCATAATGTAATTGCGTTCGCCGCCGTTCACAATTGCACTCGTATGATATAGGATCATAGCACAAGAAAGCAAACTAAACACGCCCGAAATCGCTAATTGTAAGCCGGTAGTATGAATCCAGATACTGGCGACCATCAGCACAATCCCGGTAATGCAGCCAGCGAAAATAAAGCCACTTAAAAAGTTAAAATTTTTCTTAGTGGTCAGTACATAGCCCGACAAAGCCAAGAACACAACTCCAGTTGTACCCACGGCGGTCATAATCAATTCACCGCCATTGATGTAATTGTGCAGATAGTAATTGAGCATCGGCCCGAGTAAATAACCCATGAAGCCAGTAAACAGGAAAATGCAGGGAATGCCCCAGATGCTATTTTTTAACCGCATGGTCAAAAACATTAAGCCATACATCAAAATAAGGGTGATGAAGATATTCAGTTGAGGAGCATTGCTAACGGTGGAAAACCAGGCACAAGCCGAGCTGAAAATTAAAGTTAAACTGAGTAAAAAATAGGTATTGCGAAGTACCGCGTTGGTGGCCCAAACGGACTCTGCCCGGCGGGTTATGACAGCACTTTCGAAATTATCAGCCATGGGTGGTTTTCCTCATAATTATTAACTAGGTTCATTATAAACTAAAATCAGAAAAATGCTAGGGTTGTAGCGAATTTTACAATCGGCATGTAGGTCGGCTTACGCGAAGCTTGCAATAGCAAGCGAAGCAAGCCGACATTTTAAAATACCGGTTGGTTGTCGGCTTGTTCGATTGCTTCGCAATCTCTCGTAAGCCGACCTACATCCCTGGATCCCCGCTTTCGCGGGGATGACATAAGCTGACCGACGCGATCAGTGACAATCATCATCGGCACAGCATTTCTCTGCCGCTGCCTTTGCCGAGCGTTTTTTCAATTCTTCCGGTGTTAAATCTTCGACATGGGTGGCAATCCACCATTGATTGCCGGCAAAATCGGTAATGGCTGCGTTACGATCGCCATAAAATTGATTGACGGGATCTAATAATTTTGTGCCACCGGCTTTTAAGGCTTGCTGGTAAGTCGCATCGGTGTCTAACACATACAAATACAACATAGTAGGGTTAGCTTTGTGTTCGCCACAGGCTTGGCCGACCATCAGCATCGAATCACCAATTTTTAATTCGGCATGATGCACGGTTTTACCATCTTCACTTTGCGAACAAATAGTGCTCTTCGCATTGAAAGCGTGTTCTAAAAAGGTAATCAAGCGGCGCGCGTCATCGACGACGAGATAAGGCGTGATGGTGTGATAGCCAGCAGGGATCGGTTTTACAGTAGACATTTTATTCTCCGGTAGGTTTTAAGTTTAATTTATTTAACTCATGTTACGCAAAATGCGTAACATGAGTATCTTTGTTTTGAATTTGAACATAAACAAAGTTTATGTTCAAATTTAGGGGGAAGAATCGCGATTCTCCCCCCTAAAAACCCCCCATCGCGTAAAGATTTCATGTTACTTGCGTAACATGAGTTATTTAAATTCGCGTCATCCCCGCGCAGGCGGGGATCCAGAAAAACCCTATAAAAAGCCTGGATTCCCGCTTGCGCGGGAATGACGGACAATAAAGTTATAGATTTCTTGTTTCTCAATTGGAGTATAATACCACCTTATCAATTTTCTAACCAGAGAGTCACTATGTCATATCAACACATCAAAGTACCCGCGGAAGGGCAAAAAATTACCGTCAATAAAGATTTATCGTTAAACGTGCCCGATCAGCCGATTATTCCGTTTATCGAGGGCGATGGTACCGGTGTGGATATCACACCGCCGATGCGCAAAGTGGTCGATGCGGCCGTGAAAAAAGCTTACGGTAGTAAACGTAAAATCGCGTGGATGGAAATTTATGCCGGCGAAAAAGCCACGCACGTGTATGACAAAGACACTTGGTTGCCACCTGAAACTTTAACCGCTGCGAAAGAATTTGTGGTGAGCATCAAAGGACCGTTGACGACGCCCGTCGGTGGCGGTATTCGCTCACTCAACGTCGCGCTGCGGCAAGAATTAGATTTATATGTTTGCTTGCGTCCAGTACGTTATTTTAGCGGCGTGCCGAGCCCCGTATCAGCGCCGCAAAAAGTCGATATGGTGATTTTCCGCGAAAATTCGGAAGATATTTATGCCGGTATTGAGTGGGCAGCTGACTCTGATGCGGCGAAAAAAGTGATTCAGTTTTTGAAAAACGAAATGGGCGTGAAAAAAATTCGCTTTGAAGAGCATTGTGGCATTGGCATCAAGCCGGTTTCCAAAGCGGGGACTGAGCGTTTAGTCGAACGTGCCATTCAATATGCGATCGATAACGATCGCAGTTCGGTGACCTTGGTGCACAAAGGCAACATCATGAAATTTACCGAAGGCGCGTTTAAAGATTGGGGTTATCAAGTCGCGAAAAATAAATTTGGCGCAGTGGAAATTGATGCAGGCCCCTGGTGCAAATTTAAAAACCCCCGCACTGGCAAAGAAATTGTGATTAAAGATGTCATCGCCGATGCCTTCTTACAACAAATTTTATTGCGCCCCGAAGAATACGATGTGATCGCGACTTTAAATTTAAATGGCGATTATATTTCCGATGCGTTAGCGGCTCAAGTCGGTGGCATTGGTATTGCGCCCGGCGCAAATTTAAGTGATACCGTGGCAATTTTTGAAGCGACTCATGGCACTGCGCCAAAATATGCGGGCCAAGATAAAGTGAACCCCGGCTCATTAATTTTGTCAGCAGAAATGATGTTGCGACACATGGGTTGGACGGAAGCGGCAGATTTAATTATTAAATCGATGGAGCGCACCATCACTGCTAAAACGGTGACTTACGATTTCGAACGCTTGATGAGCGGCGCGAAATTATTAAGTTGTTCTGCTTTTGGTGATGCTTTGATCGCGAATATGGTTTAGCATGTCAGTTCCGTTTCCCTGGCAGCAAACACTCTGGAATAATTTAGTGATAGCTTACGAGCAAGATCGTTTGCCGTCCGCGATTTTATTAAGCGGAGTTGAGGGGCTAGGGCAAAGTGAATTGGCGCATGCGTTTGCGGAATATGTGTTAACCGAAAATAATGCGGCGGGAAAATCCGCCGCTTTGTTTGCCAGTGGCAACCATCCTGATTTCATCCACATCAAGCCAGAAGCAGATAGTCGCACGATTAAAATCGATCAAGTGCGACAATTGCAGGTACGCTTGCGGGACAAATCGCATGCAGGTGCTTATCGTATTGCCATCATTGAACCGGCGGAAACTTTAAATATAGCTGCTAGCAATGCCTTGTTAAAATTAGTAGAGGAACCGGGTGATAAGATATTATTATTTTTTATTAGCCATCATCCAAAAAGATTGGCAGCCACTTTACGGAGTCGGTGTCAAAAGATAACAATACGAGTTGAAGACACGGCAACGGTGTTAGAATGGTTAAGGACACGTTTGTCAACTTCGCAGCAAAACGCAAAGCAGTTGTTAGAATTAGCGGAGGGTGCTCCGCTGAAAGCTTTACAATTAAGTGAGCCTGCGCAACAAGATTTATATGCGGAATTACTGCAGGATTTGGTTTTATTATTGGATGCAAAGCAAACTGCAATGCAACTTGCCGAAAAGTATGCGCGTCACGAATTCAATATATTCCTAACTATTAACTTGCATTTATTGCATCAGATGATATGCTTGTACCACAATGCGGTGTCGGTCAAACCTGCCTGGACGGAGTTATTACAAAAATGGCAGACTCAGCTTAAGCCGCTGAAAGTTTTTATGTTGCTAGATAAAATTTATGCTTTACGCCGTGCGATTGCGCTGGTGCCAAGCTTAAATCAGCAATTATTGTTAGAAGATCTATTCATTGGAGTGAGTCAATATCGTGAGTGATGAAGCAGCACCCTCAAAAAATGAGGCACCTTTAAAAGTTTTTTTAAAAAGTATGGAAGCTTTGTACAAGGTCTATATGCCGTTTTTAAGAAATGGCGGTTTGTTTGTGCCGACTAATAAAAAGTATGAGCTTAATGATAAAGTACGTTTGGAAGTAGCCTTGCTGGAGGAGGGCAACGTGTTTGAAGTAGATGGCATTGTGGCGTGGATTACACCCGAACTAGCCCAGCAAGGGCGTTGGTTGCCAGGAATTGGCGTGCAATTTCCAGAAGATGCCACGCAAATCCGTACGCGGATTGAAACTATTTTAGTCGGTGCATTGGATGCCGATAAGCCGACTAGCACGATGTAATACTGACGGGGCGTAGCGCAGCCTGGTAGCGCAATGCCAGGGAGCTCGTTGTTAATTTTTTAAAATGGAATTTTTTTCCGGGGCGTAGCGCAGCCTGGTAGCGCACTTGCATGGGGTGCAAGTGGTCGGAGGTTCAAATCCTCTCGTCCCGACCAATTTCACATTCTGTAGGGGCGGCTCGCGAGCCGCCCGCATTAAATAACGGGCCGCTCACGAGCGGCCCCTACAATAGAAAAATCGTAATGTCTTTCATTCCCGTTATCACCATCGATGGCCCCAGCGGCTCCGGCAAAGGCACTTTATGTCGCTTATTGGCTAAGCGTTTGGGTTGGCACATTTTAGATAGCGGCGCTATTTACCGTTTATTATCACTCGCGGCGCAAAAACATCAAATTGCTGCTACGAATGTTGACAAACTCGTGCAATTAGCTGCCGAGTTAAATATCGATTTTCGTGCGGATAATAAAAAAAATGAGTCACATGTTTTTTTAGATAATGAAGATGTCAGTCTCGATTTGCGTACGGAAACGTGTGGCAAATTTGCTTCCCAAATTTCTGCTTTACCCGCTGTACGACACGCTTTATTGCAAAAACAGCGTGATTTTCAAGTGGCGCCGGGTTTGGTCTGTGATGGGCGTGATATGGGGACGGTGGTTTTTCCTGCGGCAGATTTGAAAATTTTTCTCATTGCGAGCGCTGAAGAACGTGCAAAGAGGCGCTATAAACAGTTGAAAAATAAAGGACTTTGTGTTACTCTACGCGCGATTTTGGAAGACATGGTCGCGCGCGATGAACGTGATAGCAATCGCAACGCTGCGCCACTGAAACCTGCCGCTGATTCGGTTCAATTAGACTCCAGCCGTTTGACGGTCAATGCTGTGTTAAAACAAGTATTGGCCTTGGCCAAAGAGCGGGGGCTCCTCCAAAATATACCTTAGCTCTTCAGAATTTGAGCTTTTATAACCAAGTATTTTGAGACAGATTAAATTTTTTTTGTGATAGCATAGTTATTCATATGGTGAACAAAAAAAATTCTAATATGGCTCAAAAGACGCAGTGTTAGAATGCGCAAATTCTGAAGAGCTAAGGTATTACGGGTGCTAATTTTTTACTAAGTTAGTAATTTCAATCAACAATTTAATACGATTTATTCGTATAGTAGGTACACTCAATGAGCGAAAGCTTTGCACAACTTTTTGAAGAAAGTTTAAAACAACAACAAATCCATGTCGGTTCAATTATTCCAGCCACCGTGGTTAACATTAAAAATGGGTATGTAACAGTCAATGCTGGTTTGAAATCAGAAGCTGTTATTCCTGCCGAAGAATTTTACAATGTCAAAGGTGAATTACATGTCAACGTGGGCGACTCTGTCGATGTTGCTGTTGAAGCCTTGGAAGATGGACATGGCAATACAATATTATCTCGTGAACGTGCGAAACGTTCAGAATCTTGGACGCGTTTAATTCGTGCCAATGAAAAGAATGAAACCGTTATTGGTGTCATCACTTCTAAAGTGAAAGGTGGCTTTGTCGTTGAAGTGGAAGGCGTGCGCGCTTTCTTGCCTGGTTCGTTGATCGATGTGCGTCCTTTGCGTGAAACCGCACATTTAGAAAATCGCCCCTTAGAATTTAAAGTTGTTAAAGTCGATCAAAAACGCAGCAATATCGTCGTGTCTCGTCGTGCCGTAATTGAATCAGAAGGCAGTGCAGAGCGTACTAGCTTGTTAGAAACAATTTCTGAAGGCGCTGCTATGAAAGGCGTCGTTAAGAATTTAACGGATTACGGTGCTTTCGTTGATTTAGGCGGCATCGATGGCTTATTACATATCACCGATATGTCGTGGAAGCGCATCAAACATCCAAACGAAATTTTGAATGTTGGCGATGAAATCAATGTTAAAGTGTTGAAATTTGATCGTGAAAAAAATCGCGTATCCTTAGGCATGAAACAATTGGATGACGATCCTTGGCACGATTTAGTGCGTCGTTATCAAGTGGGTGCACGTGTTACCGGCAAAGTAACCACCATTACTGAATATGGTTGCTTCATTGAGCTAGAAAAAGGTTTAGAAGGCTTGATCCACATGTCGGAAATGGATTGGACCAACAAAAACATCAACCCAAATAAAATCGTGAATCCGGGCGATGATGTGGAAGTAATGGTGTTGGAAGTAGATGAAGATCGGCGTCGCATTTCTTTAGGCTTGAAACAATGTAAACAAAATCCGTGGAATTCATTTGCGAGTGGACACAATAAAGGTGACAGAATTTCTGGTCAGATTAAATCGATCACTGACTTCGGTATTTTCATTGGTTTATCCGGTGAAATTGATGGTTTAGTGCATCTGTCTGATATTTCCTGGACACTGGCAGGCGAAGAAGCCGTACGCAACTATCAAAAAGGCCAAACTATTGAAACCGTGATTTTAGCGATTGATCCCGATAAAGAACGTATTTCACTTGGCATTAAACAGTTAGAAGAAGATGCCTTAGCGAAATTTACCAAAGGCAATATTGTGACCGGTACTGTAAAAGAAGTCGATGCGAAACAAGCCACGATTGATTTAGGCAATGGTGTGCTAGGTTTGTTGCGCGCCTCGGAAATCAGCCAGGAAAAAGTGGCTGATGCTACAACGGTATTAAAAGTGGGTGAGGCAGTGGAAGCTAAAATCACTAACGTCGATCGTAAAAACAATATGATTAATCTTTCAATTAAAGCTAGAGAAGCGCAAGATCATAAAGAAGTGTTGCGCGAATTAAACAATGCGCCGGTGAACACCACGCTGGGCGATTTGTTTAAAGAAAAAATGGATGGAAAAGAGTAATAGGATTGAGGAGCGAGGATTGAGGATTGAGGGTTTAGAATTTGTCGTCATTCCCGCGCAAGCGGGAATCCAGTTTTTAAATGCTGGATTCCGGCTCGCGCTTTATTTGGCCGGAATGACGAGCCGAACCACCTCCCCTCAATCCTCGTTCCTCATTCCTCAATCCTAAATATCATGACCCGCTCAGATCTCATCGACACCATCGCCGCCGAAATGACCCAACTTCCGGTCAAAGACATTGAAGCGAGCGTAAAAATCATCGTTGATGCCATGGTGGATCGTTTAGCAAAGAATCAACGGATTGAAATTCGTGGTTTTGGCAGTTTTTCACTGCACCATCGTAAACCGCGTACCGCGCGTAATCCACGCACGGGTGAAAAAGTGGTGTTAGCAGTAAAACATCGTCCGCATTTCAAGGTGGGTAAAGAGTTGCGCGAACGGGTCAATAAAGTTTCGAAAGCCTAATGCATCATCATTATCATCATATTATCTCTCATCCTTTTCATTTTCATTTTATCCACGCCGTTTATATTGTTTTTTTCGTTTTAGTTTTATTAGTCATCAGTTTTTATTTAGGTCGTAGTGCACAGCGACGTTCTTCACGGCGTAAATTATCTTTATCAAAACACTATTTTGTTGGCTTAAATTATTTACTGAATGAACAACCCGATAAAGCGGTTGATGTATTTATCCGCATGTTGGATGTCGATAGCGAAACACTCGAAACCCACGTCGCCATCGGCAGTTTATTTCGCCGCCGTGGTGAAGTTGAACGCGCGATTCGCATTCATCAAAATTTAATTTCTAAACCTAATTTAAGTCGCGCGATGCGCATTCAAGCGTTGATTGAATTGGGACATGATTACCTACACGCAGGACTTTATGATCGCGCTGAACGCTTATATTTAGAAGCTATCGATATGGGTGGTAAAGTTGCCGCTCCTTGCATTAAGCCTTTGCTGACAATTTATCAGCATGAAAAGGAGTGGGTAAAAGCGATTCAATATGCGCAGCTTTTGCAAGCACAACTGAAAGAACCAATGAATACGATCATTGCGCATTATTACTGTGAATTAATCGGCGCGAGTTTCTTGCAATTAACGGACACTAAATTTAAAGAATATTTAGCGCTGGCTTTAGCAGCCGATCCTAAATGCGTGCGCGTGAGTTTAATTGAGGGCGAATGGTACATGCGGCATAATGATTTTAAAACGGCTATTAAAGCGTATAAACGCGTTAAAGATCAAGACGCGGATTATATTTCTGAAACCGTTGAACCCCTTGCCACGTGTTACGAAAAATTGCATGATGAAACCGGTTTGCACGATTATCTATATCAATATTTAAATGAGTCACCCCGCTTAAATTTAATTCTCACGATTACTGATAAATTACAGTTATGGCATGGCGATAAAGTTGCAGCCGATTTTATTGTGGAGCACTTGCGCAAACAACCTTCCATTCAAGGCTTGCAACGCTTAACTGAACTTTATATCAAGCAAACTAATGCGGAAGATCAGCAGCGCTGGCAGGTATTGCAAAGTTTAATTCAGGATTTTCTGCGCGATAAAATGCGTTATCAATGCGGACATTGTGGCTTTACCAGTAAAACCTTAGATTGGCTTTGCCCGGGTTGTCGGCACTGGGGCACAATTAAGCCGCAGTTAATATAAGTACCTTCTTTAAAGGAGTGAATTTTTTTACTAAAATCCCTTGTAAAAATCCCATAATATGCGATAATGCGCGCGCCCACCTCATCATTGTGGTGAAATAATTTTAACTTAACTTCCTAATGGAGAAAAAAACATGAAAGCAAAATTAGCCGTATTGGCTTTGGTTGCCTTATTTGGCGTTTCAACTGCTGTTGCAGATACTGCTGCAGGTCCTGCGTCTGCTACGAGCAGCATGCAACAACCAACGAAGCATCACCACCACCACAAACATCATGGCAAGCATCACAACCAAGCAGCTCCTGCTGCTCCAGCTAGTGGTTCTACTGCTCCAGCAGCTCCCGCTACTAACGGTTAATTCCTTGTAGAGTAAGGTTGTAAGAAAGGCGCTGAAAAGCGCCTTTTCTTTGTTTTATTAAATTCTTATTGACATTTTAAATGCTTATATTAATATTAAGTTTGTGATATTTCTTAAATTAAAAATCATTTAAAATTTTTAATAAATTTATCACGATATTAATATTAGCTAACAGGAGTATTTTATGAAATTATTTTTTGGTATGTTATTAGCAGTAATAATGCTTTTTGGAAATGCTGCGTGGGCAGATAGTAATACTACGCCTGCCAATGCCACTTCAGCATCACATCATCGCCATCACGATAATGGGGCGAAACCGGCCAGCGCGCAAGTAGTGAATATCAACACGGCTGATGTTGCAACTTTATCAACTTTGAAAAGCATTGGCAAAAAACGCGCTGCCGCAATTGTCGCCTATCGTCAATTGAATGGGCCGTTTAAATCGATCAGCGATTTGACCAAGGTGAAAGGAATTAGCCAAAAGGTGGTGGAGAAAAATAAAGATCGGTTGACAGTGGGATAAGCATTTAGGCAGCAAGGATGCTGCTATTAAAAATATTCTTGGCTAGAAGAAATCAATCATGACAGTTAATTCAGTATCCATCACCAAACCTATCGAAGAAATTCAGCACCATATTCTATGTGTCCGCGGTGAAAAGGTTATGCTTGATGCGCATTTGGCAATTCTTTATGGAGTTCAAACCAGAGCGCTTATTCAAGCAATTAAACGCAATATTGATCGTTTCCCTATTGATTTTATGTTTCAATTAACTCACACTGAATGTCAGAATTTGAGATCACAATTTGTGATCTCAAACAGGGGCGGTCGCCGCTATCTGCCGTATTAAAAAATTTATTTTAAATATTTCCACGCTTTATTTTCTTTACCCACTTGCAAAGCCCAATACAATATTAATATGCTAATAACGGATGTAATAATGCTTGATAGGGAGTTCAAATAAACGCAGATAATAATAGTTCCGACAATAGTTGCAATCACATAGAGCCAGAAGCCCCACTTTTTCCATTTCCATAATGCAATGGCAGCAACACAATTACATAAGCCGAATATGCCCATCAAATAGGATAAACCAGCAGGCAAATTTATTTTTTCAGCAAAAATGTCTGCCATTAAAAAATATAAAATAGATCCAATGATATTGATTATTATGATGAACCACAACCATATCGCTAAAAATACATGACGGTGAGAATGGGGTGATGCTGTTTCAGCCATATTCTGCTCTTGATAGTTATTGAGTACTGTTTACATAAAAACACGTAGTGAATATAGACCATAAACTACATCAATACAATTTAGTACGCGCTCGACTGCGTTTTCTAGGTTAAACCGATGCTTTGAAAGAAGAGCGGGAAAAATATAAAATCAGCAAGCCTATGATGGCAGATAGAGCAGAACCTAAAATGATCCCCACCCGACTGATTTCCGCAAACGCTGTACCATCAAACGCCAGTGCGCTGATAAATAAACTCATAGTAAACCCTAAACCCGCCAAAATTGCGATGCCATAAAATTGCCACCACGTGCTGTGAGTGGGAAGATGAGCTAATTTTAATTTAGTTAAAATAAAAGCCACCAACATAATACCTAGTTGTTTACCGATAAATAGTCCTAATACAATGCCCAGTGCGACGGGTTGCAATAAATCTTTCGCTTGATAATGCAACATGGGAATACCGGCATTGGCTAACACAAAAATTGGCAAAATCAAAAACGCAACCCAGGGTGCTAAAATTTTTTCTAAATGTTTAAGGGGTGAGACAATAGGATATTGGGGAGTAGTGCTTGGTTTAGTCAGTGGGATACAAAAGCCTAAAATTACGCCGGCGAGAGTCGGGTGTACACCACCTTTCAATAAGGCGAACCACAGCACGATGCCAACTAAAAAATAAATTTTAAGTGCGCTTATTTTAAAATAATTGAGTGCGATCAAAACGATAATACTGATTACTGCAAGGCCTAAATAAAGAACCGCAAGATGCGCGGTATAAAAGGCAGCAATAATAATGATAGCGATTAAATCGTCAGCAATTGCCAGTACCGCTAAAAAGATTTTTAAACTGGTGGGTACGCGTTTGCCGAGTAAAGCTAATAAACCCAAAGCTAAAGCGACATCCGTCGCAACCGGAATACCCCAACCGCGTAATGCTTGTGCATCATGATGCCCTACTAAAGCAAAATAAATCAGCGCAGGTGCAATGACACCACCACAGGCTGCTGCAATCGGTAAAACCACTTGGGCAGGATTACGCAACTCACCGACTAATATTTCGCGTTTAATTTCTAAGGCCAGCATGAGAAAAAATCCCACCATTAAAATATCATTGACCCAAAATAATAAAGGCTGGGAAAAAATAGGGAATTCAATCAGATGTTGATAATGCAGATAGAGTGGCGAATTGGCGATGATTAAAATGAACAGCAAAGCAACTAATAATAGTGCACCTTTAACGCCGTCTGTGTTTAAAACTTTAAGCAGGGGAACATTAGACATCTTTGGGAGTTCCAATCCGCTCAACCTTTAACATTTTAATGCGACGGGCATCGGACGACAAAATACTAAAATGGTAATTGTTGATCGATAAACTCTCATCACGTTTGGGAACATGACCAAAATGTTTTAATACTAAGCCTCCAATGGTATCACAATCTTCAGGGGCTAATTTTTCAGTAAAGTATTCATTAAATTCAGTCATCGGTGTCATGGCTTTAACAATATATTCTTGTTCAGAATGCTTTTTAATACACGATTCATCTTCAATATCATGTTCGTCGTGAATTTCACCGACGATTTGCTCTAACACGTCTTCAATCGTGATAAGGCCAGCGACGTGACCATATTCATCGACTACAATCGCCATATGATTTTTACTACTACGAAACTCACGCAACAGAGTATTAAGACGCTTGCTTTCAGGGATGATAAACGAGGGACGCAATATTTCACGGATATCAAATAATTTGCTTCTGTCGAGTAAGTAGGGCAATAAATCTTTCGCCAACAAAACCCCGATGATGTTATCTAATTCATGATCATAAACCGGGAAACGAGAATGGTTCGACTCAATGACCAGCGGCAAAAAATGTTTCATCATTTGTTGCTTTTCGATTACAATCATTTGCGAGCGTGGCACCATGATGTCGGTGACCCGCATTTCATTGACTTCTAGCACTCCTTCCATCATGCTCAAAGCTTCAGCGTCCAGCAATTTGTGCTCTTCTGCTTCACGCAATACGTGAATCAACTCATCGCGATTTCCAGGCTCAGCTGAAAATAAGCTACTTAATTTTTCTAACCAGGAACGCTTATGCTCGTCCATTTATACTTCCTCGTAAGGGTTAGCAACCCCTAATTTTTTTAATATGTGTTTTTCTAAATTTTCCATCACTGCTGCTTCTTTATCCACTATATGATCATAGCCCAATAAATGCAATGTACCATGCACAATCATATGCGCCCAATGAGCGAGCGGCTCTTTTTGTTGATCAATTGCTTCTTGCAAGACAACCGGCGCACAAATCACCAGGTCGCCTAACAAGGGCGTTGCTAGCTTGACACCGCGATTATCAAAGGGAAATGATAGCACATTGGTAGGATAATTTTTGTGCCGGTATTGATTATTAAGTTGCTGGCTTTCGGGTTCATCGACTAAGCGAATAGTGATTTCGCCACGCTTTTTTTGCTGTTTTAGTACCACTTCAATCCACGTTTGGAATTGCTGTTCGGTAGGTAATTTGCTAATCGCTAGATTGGTGGCAATTTGGCGGTCAATAATTATTGTTGGCATATATTTTCTTGAGATTCAGACGTAGGTCGGCTTACGAGAGCGTAGGCTTTAGCCTAAGCGAACAAGCCGACATCAACATTGGCGTCGGCTTGATCGTTTCGCTAATCGCGAAACTCCCGTAAGCCGACCTACTTCTACTTTTTCCCGTGCTGCTCATACGCTTCCACAATTTTTTGCACCAAGGCATGACGAATCACATCTTTCGCAACAAAGTGGGTAAAACTGATTTCTTGAACGTCACTCAAAATATCGATGGCTTGCTGCAAACCGGAATAAGTGTGTTTCGGTAAATCGATTTGTGTCAAATCGCCATTGACGACTGCGCATGAACCATGACCAATTCGCGTTAAAAACATTTTCATTTGTTCAACGGTGGTGTTTTGACTTTCATCTAAAATAATAAATGCTTCATTTAAAGTACGACCGCGCATGAAAGCGAGTGGTGCAATTTCAATCACATTACGCTCTAATAATTTTTCGACATACTCAAAGCCCAGCATTTCATACAATGCGTCATATAAAGGGCGCAAATAAGGGTCGACTTTTTGCGTTAAGTCACCTGGTAAAAAGCCTAACTTTTCGCCCGCTTCGACGGCAGGGCGTACTAACACAATGCGTTGTACTTGATTGCGCTCTAAAGCTTGCACGGCGCAAGCAACTGCTAAATAAGTTTTGCCGGTACCGGCGGGGCCAATGCCAAAATTAATATCATGGTGCAGAATGCGCTCTAAGTAACGGTGTTGATTCGGCGTGCGCGGTTTTACTTGCGTTTTACGCGTTTGAATCATTAAATCACTTTTCTCTGGCATCTCTTCAGAGGTACGCAATACCAAGTTTACATTGGTCGGCATTAATTGCGGATTGGATTGTGCTTCTTCGTATAAACGCTGAATGGCTTTGCTGGCCGCTTTAGCTTTATCGGCGGGACCTACAATTTGAAACTCGTGGCCGCGATTATTAATTTGCACTTGAAAATAGTGCTCGATTTGTCGTAAATGTTCGTCACAATTGCCACATAAATTGGCAAGACGAATATTGTCTTCGGGGCTTAAATGGAGTGTAATAGAATTTGCCATGTTTTTCCTAGGATTGAGGATTGAGAAATTCTCGCTAGTCGTCATTCCCGCGAAAGCGGGAATCCAGAACTAACAAAGGATTGAAGGGGTAGGATTGAGTGAAAACAAGTCAGAATTCGTCATTCCGGTCAAGCGTAAGTGCGAGCCGGAATCTAGCATTTAAAAACTGGATTCCCGCTTTCGCGGGAATGACAAACAGCATGAGTTCCTCAATCCTCAATCCTGTTTTCCCTCAATCCTCAATCCTCAATCCTCGCAACGTATAATGTTTCACTTCAGTAATTTTCACTTTAATCATTTTACCAATCAGTGCTGTATCACCTGCAAAATTTACCACACGATAATTATCGGTGCGACCTTGCAATTCATCAGCGGATTTTTTTGACGGCCCTTCAACTAAAATCGTTTGCACAGTATCTAACATCGCTTGACTGTGGCGATGCACTTGCAAATCTAAACGTTGTTGCATAATTTCCAAACGATGTTTCTTTTCTTCCATACTGATTGGATCGTGCAGTTTAGCCGCTGGTGTACCGGGACGCGGACTGTAAATAAAACTAAAGCTTTGATCAAAATCGACTTCACGAATTAAATCCATGGTCGCCTGAAATTCTTCAGCAGTTTCGCCCGGGAACCCAACAATAAAATCAGAACCAATGCTAATATCAGGACGCACGGCTTTTAGTTTTTTTATTTTTTGCAAAAAATCTTCGCGCGTATAGCCACGTTTCATCGCGCTCAAAATACGATTGGAACCACTTTGTACCGGCAAATGCAGATGATTCGAAAGTTTGGGAATGGTGGCGTAGGCTGCAATTAAACGATCGGAAAAGGCTAAGGGATGCGAAGTGGTAAAGCGAATCCGTTCAATGCCAGGAATTTCTGCGGTATATTCGATTAAGGTTGCCAAATCCGCCACTTGACCATCAGACATAGTGCCCCGATAATCATTGACGTTTTGTCCCAGAAAAGTAATTTCTTTGGCACCTTTATCGGCTAAACCAACGACTTCAGCCAGCACGTCTTCAAAGGGTCGGCTGATTTCTTCACCGCGTGTGTAAGGCACCACGCAATAACTGCAATATTTATTGCAGCCTTCCATGATCGAAACCATGGCGCCGGGACCGTCTAATTTTGGTGCCGGCAATTTATCGAATTTTTCAATTTCAGGGAAACTCACGTCAATAGCAGGTTTACCAGTTTGATTGACGCTGTCAATCATGGCTGGTAAACGATGCAACGTTTGCGGGCCAAACACTAAATCCACATACGGTGCGCGTTTTAAAATTTCACTGCCTTCTTGACTGGCAACGCAACCGCCCACGCCGATCATCAAGGATGGATTTTTTAATTTCAATTCACGCCAGCGGCCTAAATCAGAAAAAACTTTCTCTTGCGCTTTTTCACGAATGGAGCAAGTGTTAAGCAGAATTAAATCGGCTTCTTCAACATTGTCAGTGGTTTCTAAACCATTAGCAGCTTCGAGTAAATTAGCAATTTGCGCCGAATCGTACTCGTTCATTTGGCAGCCTTGGGTTTTGAGGTATAATTTTTTCATAGGATATATATTTGTTACACTTAGACTTTTGGTCTTCGTCATCCCGGAAATTGCGCAGCAATTATCCGGGATCCAGGCTTTTAAAGATTAAATCTGGATTCCCGCCTCCGCGGGAATGACAACCGAGTATTAAAAATTGTCGTGTACAAAGTAAAGTGCTGCATTTTATCATAAATCGCGAGTCAATAGCCTTAATAACCATGCTTCATCATGGACAGCGACCCCTAATTCTTGAGCTTTGCTAAGCTTACTGCCTGCATCACGTCCGGCAACCACAACGCTGGTTTTAGCCGAAACACTGCCACTGACACGGGCACCGAGGGCTTGTAGTTTCTCAGTCGCAATTTCGCGGCTTAATTGTTCTAAAGTACCGGTTAATACGATGGTTTGGCCCGCTAAAGGCAGGGTTTGTTCGGATAAGGGAGTAATAGTGGGCCAATGGATCCCAGCTTTTACCAATGCATCAATCACTTCATTATTATGAGCCTGCTGAAAAAAAGCAGTGATACTCATCGCTGCAATAGGCCCAACATCTTGCACTTGTAAAAGTTGCTCGATCGATGCTTGCCGTAAAGCCGCGATATCACCAAAATAATTCGCTAAATTAAGCGCAGTGCTTTGACCGACTTCTCGAATACCTAAAGCAAATAAAAAGCGTGGCAGCGTCGTATTTTTACTTTGCTCTAAAGCGTGTAATAAATTTTCGGCGGATTTTTCCGCCATGCGTTCAAGATTAGCCAACTGCTCCAACGTTAAATGATATAAATCAGCGACCGTGCGCACTAAACCGGTATCAACTAATTGCTCCACTAATTTATCACCCAAGCCTTCGATATCCATCGCTTTGCGAGCCGCAAAATGTTTAATCGCTTCTTTGCGTTGTGCAGGGCAAAATAAACCACCCGAGCAACGCGCAGCGGCTACATCTTCTGGATGAATCACATCAGAACCACAAACAGGACAGTGTGCAGGAAGCATAATTTCTTGTGTTTGTACTGGGCGTTTATCGAGAATAGAATTCACAACTTCCGGGATCACATCGCCCGCGCGGCGTACGATGACAAAATCACCAATACACAAATCTTTACGTTTGATTTCATCCATATTGTGGAGCGTGGCATTGCTGACTTTCGCACCGCCGACAAATACTGGTTTTAAGCGTGCAACCGGTGTGAGCGATCCAGTACGGCCGACTTGAAAATCCACTGCTTCTAAAATAGTCATGGCTTCTTGTGCCGGAAATTTATGCGCAATGGCCCAGCGCGGCGCACGCGAAACAAAACCTAATTGTTTTTGCCAAGTTAATTGATTAACTTTGTAAACGACACCATCGATTTCATAGGGGAGGGTAGGGCGCTGAGCGCCAATGTCGGCATAATACTGTTGACAGCCCTGAATATTTCCGACCACTTTAATCAGCGGACAAACCCGCAAGCCCCACACTTTTAATTGCTGCAACATTGCATAATGAGTGGCAGGAATCTCCCAACCTTCGACCGCACCTAAACCATAACAAAAAATAGCCAGTGGTCTTTGCGCAGTAATTTTCGGATCCAACTGCCGCACACTGCCAGCCGCTGCATTGCGTGGATTAACAAATAATTTTTTACCTTCGCTTTCTAAACGTTCATTGAGGGCAGTAAATTTTTCGCGTGGCATGTACACTTCGCCACGCACTTCTAAAACCCGTGGAATATTGTCGCCCCGCAACTGCAGTGCAACGGTTGGAATGGTGCGAATATTTTCGGTGATGCCTTCGCCGGTTTCACCATCGCCGCGTGTAGCGGCTTGCACCAAAATGCCATTTTCATAACGTAAACTCAAAGCTAAACCATCGAGTTTAGGTTCGCAGACATACTCTACTTGCGAAACATTGCTTAAGCGCTCGCGTACGCGTTTATCAAAGGCCATTAATTCTTCATCGTTAAAACAATTTTCTAACGATAACATCGGCACTTGATGTTTAATGGCGGGGAATTCTTTGATGGCATGACCACCGACTCGTTGCGTCGGTGAATCTGGGGTTTGTAACTCAGGATGCGCATTTTCTAATTCGACTAATTCACGAAATAAACGGTCGTATTCAGCATCGGGCATCGTCGGTTGATCGAGAACATAATATTGATAATTATATTCATTGAGGAGGCGCTTGAGTTCGCTGGCGTGTTGAGAGGAAGAAGGTTTTGTCATCAGTGCAACATATTTGGCTTGAAATCACGTTTACTATGTACTATTTTCAAAATACTAACATTTTGCTTTTCAAACTGATAAATAGCACGATAATTTCCACGTATTAATTCTCTGATATTAGGATCATTGATTTCCGGAACGATGCGGCCGCTTTCCGGAAAAATCATCAACTGATCTTCAATAGAAGACATCATTTTGTTAACCCATTCTTCAGCCAAAACTGGATTGTCTTTAGCTATATAATCACGAATTTCTATTGTGGATTGGATAGATTCGTCAGTCCAAGTGATTTTCATTTGCTTTTTTTAAACCTTTAGATTCTTTTTTAAAAGGTGCAAGAAGTAGTTTTTTTGCCTGAGCATGGCTCATCACTCGTCCCGCTGCCACATCTTCCAGTCCTCTTTTAATTGACTCTACTAACTCAAGTCTTTCCAATTCTTTCTGTTCTGCTTCATAACTTTCTGCATCGACCAAAAAAACTGCACCACGGCCATGTTGCGTAATTAAAACCGAGCGGCCCGTTTCCTGCACTTGTTTAATATAAGCCGGAATATTGTTACGAAACTCTGACAGAGGAACGATATCTTCTAAATGAATGCGTTGAGTAGCCATGAGGGAGTCTCTCCAATTTGTACGTTATATTGTACTAAAAATTGTACGATACAATATAGAATTTAGCAAGAAAGAATTTAGCAAAGATAAGGGGGTATTTCATTTTAAACGGGACCAGGCTTTATTTTCACCTGCTTTTAAAGCTGAATATAATATAAGGGTGCCTATTATACTGACGGCGAGGTTGCCAAAAACAAGTCCTTGTACATAAATGACATAGGCTACCAGAAGGAGAATGTCAGCAGCAACATAGGCCCAAAATCCCCATTTTTTCCAATTCCATAACGCAAGACCTGCTATCGTTTTAACTCCATTTACAATGAATAGTAAGAAATAAAACCCTGCATTAGTAGGTATGAGCACTGGTAAAGTAGCAGATATTTTATTAAACATGCCCATATCTATTCCTAAGGCTCCTTGTAAGCTTCCCAATGCCCCCAAAATGCCTAATATAATAATGAGCCATATCCAAAAAGTTAAAAAACCGTGACGTTTGATATACCCAGGATTTGTTTTTTCCATTTTAAATTCTCTCAAATTGTGACGAACTAAGGTATAACTTTCAAAAAGTGCTATTTCATTTTTAACAGAAATGGCTATAAAAACAAGCTCATATCTATTATCTATTTTTAAGCATAGCATACAATTTAAACAATTAAATATTGTTTGGTTTTTCTTTTTCCTGTAGTATTCTTTCCTTCATCCAAATAGAGATAAATAATGATTACAATAAATGAGCTTGGCTTCGGTTATTCCTGGGCCTATGGCGTTTTCAAAAATTTTACCTTAAAACTAAAGGGCAACAGCATTTGTGGTTTGTTAGGTAAAAATGGTGAAGGTAAAACGACCTTATTAAAAATAATAGCGGGTTTAGTTTTTCCTACCCGTGGACAATGTGAAGTATTAAGCTATAAGCCACAGCAGCGGTCCCCCGCTTTTTTACAAGAAATTTATTTTTTACCCGAACATATTTATTTGCCTGCTTTAAAATCAAAAGAATATTTAGCGAATTATGCTTGCTTTTATCCGCAATTTAATACAGCACAATTTGAACTTTATCTGAAAGAATTTAAATTAGCTGACGACGATATGCTTGACTATATATTGCTTAACAAACTTTCACAAGGGCAGCAAAAGAAATTTTTAATTGCCTTTGGGTTGGCGACTAATTGTCGCTTATTTCTTTTGGATGAACCTACCAATGGTTTGGATATTCCCGGTAAAGCAAGCTTTCGTAAGTTATTAGCAAGTGCCATGAATGCTGAAAGATTATTTATTCTCTCAACCCATCAGGTTCGTGAAGTAGAGAATCTGATTGATTCAGTGTTTATCATAGAAGAAAAAGAATTGGTTTTGCATGCTTCACTTAAAACCATTGTGCAGCAATTAGCATTTGTTACCATGCCAAATGAGCCCCAGCCAGATGAGTGTTTTTATTCGGAAAAACAATTAGACGGTTATGCGGTTGTGATGGATAACAAGACCGGCGTGGAGAGCAAGATAAATTTAGAAGTGCTGTTTAACGCAGTGATTACTAATCCATCCGTCTTTCAAAAAATTTTTGCTAAGGAGGAGTCTGCCCATGCAACAGCCTAATCTTTTAAGTATAACAAGGCTCAAACAATTGGTAATGAGTGATTTACGATCGCGTAAGTATGCTATTGTGATGAGTGCAGGTATTATAGCGGTATTAGCTTTGCTCGCTGGTCCCAACATGAGATTTTATAATGGTATTTTAACTATCGGTGGTCTTTTAATAACAGGGCACGCCTTTCGTGAATTGCACAACCCAATAGCAGGTATTGGTTTTCTTATGTTGCCTGCTTCTACTTTAGAAAAGTGGCTTGCTAAATGGTTAATTACGTTTATTGGCTATACACTTTTTTCCTGTATTATTTATATGGTGTTTGCTTGGTTGCATAGTGGTTTACTATTAAAGCAGTGGTCGCCAACAGCTGTTTTCCCACTCAATTTGTCTATGGTGATAAAATATCTGGTTATTAATGCGATTTTTTTATTGGGTGCAGTTACGTTTAAAAGACTTTCGCGCCTTAAAACTTTTTTATGTATTTTAGGTGTTTATGTTGTTGTAGCGTGTATTGAGTTTGTGTTAGCGTTGCTGATGAAAGCATTTAATATTTCCTCCTCTTATTCTTATTTTCAAATTCATAAAGCTGTTTTTAGCGAGGCGTTCTGGATATTAATTCTCTTGATTATAGTTTTATTCTGTTGGCTAATAAGCTACTTAAAATTAACTGAATATGAAGTCAAATAAAATTTTCAACCACAACAGGAAAGAAGCAATATGAAAAAAAGTAATAAAATGTTTTTGATTATGATAGGGGTGCTAGTAATCTTATTTTTTATTGTGGAAATTATCTATCCAGAACATGAAAATAGATATTCTGCTCAAAACATGGTTAGTAGTTATAGAATTACGACGTAGCAGGGAAGTATTGTTGGCACAAGGCTTTAAAATTTGCAAAATCTTCACAGCTATTCATTGCCTCGCAAAAAGCGGTTTTGTTTGCTAAAAACCGGCCATAATATTTTGCAAATTGTCGTGCTTGAATAACAGCAAAGCGTTCGTGTTTTAGTAAATCAATTAAGCCTGTGACATGCTCAATATATAAAGCGCCGATTTCAGGCAAAGCAGGCAGGGCGTAGGCTTGTTGATTGAGTTCAGCAGTCAGTTTCGCAACCAGCCAGGGTTGTCCCACCGTGGCACGGCTAATCATGACACCAGCGCAACCGGTGGCAAACATTTTTCGTAAAGTTTCAAGATCTTTAATATCGCCATTACCGATTACAGGAATTTTCATCTGCTCCACAAAGAATTGAATGTCATCATAGCAACAAGGCGTTTCATAATGCTCTGTCCAATGCCGGCCATGCACGATTAAAAAATCAGCACCGGCGTCGCTGACGGCTTGCGCTACTTCAGCATTAAATTTGTCGCCACTCTTACCTTCAACGCGAATTTTCACCGACACGGGTACATGAGTATTTTGTTTCATGGCCATGATGAGTTGATACAGCTTGGTAGGATCGGTTAATAATTTTGAACCCGCTCCTTTAACGCGGATTTTTTTCACCGGGCAACCACAATTCAAATCAATTAAGTCAGCACCATAGTCGGTAACGCGTTTTACCGCTTCGCCTAATTCAAGTGGATCACTTGCTGCCAATTGAAAACACAGCGGTCCTTCATCGGGCGCTTTTTCAATAAAGCGGCGTTGTGCCTCGCCAGGTTTTGCTAATAAGGTTTTGCAGGAAACCATTTCGGTGCAAGTGAAAGCCGGTTGGCTATAGCGCCAAATCAAACGCCGAAACGGTGCGCAACTGACGCCCGCCAATGGGCCGCAAATCAAGTTGCTGTTAAAGGTTTTATTGCCGAGGGTGAGGGCTTGAATCATGCTAAGATAGTATACCGTACATCGTCACAATTTGAGCATTCTGACACTGCCTCTTTTGAGCCATATTAAATTTTTTTCACTCACCATATGAATAACTATGCTGTCGTGAAAAAAATCTAATCTGACTCAAAATAGTTGGTCATAAAAACTCAAATTGTGACGATGCACGGTATATTATGAAAAACGAGCTTCTTTCCGAAATTAAACTTTCCTTCATCCGATCGCCAGGCCCAGGTGGGCAAAATGTTAATAAAGTGGCGACCGGTGTTTTGCTGCGTTTTAATGTTTTAGAGTCAGCTATTTTGTCCGATGAAATTCGTGCCCGTTTGTTAAAATTAATTGGCAATAAAATTACCGCAGAAGGGGAATTGTTGATTAAGGCCGTCAGTTACCGTACTCAAGAACGTAATAAACAAGATGCCATTGAGCGCTTGCAAGCTTTATTAGCGCGCGCTGCCATTGTTCCTAAGCCACGCAAAAAAACCAAACCGAGTTTGGCTTCTAAAGAAAAGCGTTTAAATCGCAAAAAGCTGCATGGTCAAAATAAAAAGTTGCGTGAAAAAAGTTTTTTATAATAAGAAGTATATTTGTTTTCTGGAAACATATATGTTACGATGAAAGTTCAGTCAAATGGAGGATATTTATGATGAAGAAATTAAGTTATTGTGTTGGACTTTATTTATTGGCGGGTACCAGTTTAGCGTTTGCTGATATGAATGCAAGCAATGATTCTAATGTACCCAATAGCGGTTTTTTTGCAGGTTTAGGCGGTGGTTACAATTCATTTAACGTGAACCAAAATCTGTATGCGAGCGGTGTTTCAGATGTTTATGACGGTGTGACGAAGGTTGCTTCTGGCGAAGCAGGCGGGCCTGCCAATCCTTTTAACGATACACAGACAACTCTTGCGCCCTTAGTGCAGTTTGGTTATTTTCAGCATTTCACCAGTGATTGGCTATGGGGCGCTAAATTCTTTTATCAATATCTAAACACTACTTCTACTAATAAAGCAATCGATGTACCTCAGTTCGGAAGTTTTACTTACACGAATGACGCTCCAGCTCCTTTTACAGGCCACGTGACAATTGCTTCCACACAAACCACAGTGAATCATGAACTGGCTTTAATGCCTTTTATTGGCCGTTCATTTCAACATGCGTATATTTATTTTGGTGCAGGTCCAGTGTTATTTAATGTGCAATCGAATGTGTATAATGCTACTGGTTTTGCAGAGATTAATGACGCGCATTATGATATTACGGGTGGGTCATCCAGTTTTTCGAATTCCGATTGGATAGTGGGAGGCGGCGCGCAAATTGGTTTGAGTTATTATATTGATCCGACTTGGTTTGTCGATGTCAATTATACTTATGCAGTAGCAGAATTTACTGACAATAATTCCGGACCCTTTACCGGTAGTTCCAGCGATGGCACCACCACTTATGACACAGTTGGTACGCTATATGTTAACAATAAGCAATTGGTAACTGTGCAAGGTGTGATGTTAACGATTAATAAATTATTCCCTGGAATATAGGGCGTGTTCTCAATCTTTAATCTGCCTGCAAAAAAAGCGTAATCGGCTAAAATTTGCCAAAATGTTCGTCACATAGAACAACTATTATCCTCACATTTTGGCAAAATTTTCGCTCGATTATCTTTTTTTTCGTTGCAGCTAAAGATTGAGGACACGCCCTAATCTATATTTTAATCTTCTACCCGTTTGAACGGGTAGAAGATTAAAAATTTTCAAGAAGTTCAAACTTTATATTCTTTTACAACTCGCCCATTTAATTTTTGAACGGGCCTTACATTATCTTGCAAAATTTTTGCTAAGGCTTGAATTTGTTGCTTGCTAGCATAAATTGGATTTTTGAACACAATCCATTGAAAACCTTCGGTGCAAGGCGGAGTGGTTAAAGAGCCCATGTAAGCAAAATAAGCGGAATTGGGTGGGAGTAAATGTTCAGCTAAAACAATGTTAGTGTCGATTGAGTTACTTTGCTCAAGAGAAGTTGGGGCATCTTTAATAATTTCAGTTAAAGTTGGGTTATCTTTTTTACCTTCGGCAATGAAAACACCTAACACTAAAACTTTTCCCGTCCTTACGTTTTCATTGACAAAGTGAATTTCTAAAGGGTAGGTTTTACCATCCACTAAATGTTCACTGGGCGAATGAAAATGAAACTGTAACAAATGATAAGCGCTATTTTGCCAAAACACAGCGTCATCATTGGCCGCGTCAGTGACATCGATTTGTAAAGTATGACCATTATAGGTGAGCAATTTGCCGCTCGGGAAAGTAAAAGTCGTTTCTCCGTTTAGAGTTTCAGTAAGTTTATCTTTATTAAAAGTGTAGTTAATAGCAATGGGCAAAGCACTAGAATTTTTTTTGACTTGTGACAGTTGAATATTGATAGGGGTTTGTTGTTTGCCTGTTTCGCAGACTGCAAAGCTTGCATCTAATTGTCCCCAATGTTCAGGGCCGTTTGCGCCGCTATAACTCCAATTAGCAGCGTAGCTCGTATTTACTCCAATGATACTTAATAAAACCAATAAAATTTTCACTTTCATTTTTCATCTCCTTAAATAAAGTTAAAAAATAATTTATACTATTTTCTCAATCCTCAATCCTCAATCCTCAATCCTATATCGCCTGTCGGCCATTGAATGCATGCGCCAATGTACCGCCATCAATATACTCCAATTCGCCGCCTAAAGGAACACCATGGGCAATACGGCTGACTTTGATGTTATGCGATTTTACTAATTCACTGATGTAATGCGCCGTTGCTTCGCCTTCGACAGTAGGATTAGTCGCTAAAATAACTTCATTAAACTTTTCTACCTTTAAGCGCGCTTTAAGTAAATCGATGCCTAATTCTTGTGGGCCGATGCCATCTAAAGGGGAGAGGTGGCCCATCAATACAAAATAACGACCGCGAAAGTGTTGCGTTTGTTCAATCGCTAATACATCAGCAGGAGTTTCGACGATACACAGAGATTCTTGATCGCGTTTTGCATCGCGGCAAAAATGGCATAATTCTGTTTCACAAAAGTTGCGACACTGCATGCAATGTCGTATATTTTCCATTGCTTCGCTCAGGGCATGTGCTAAAGTTTTACCACCTTCGCGATCGCGTTCCAACAAATAAAATGCGGCTCGCTGGGCGGACTTGGGGCCCACGCCAGGTAGGCAGCGTAGCGCTTCGATTAACTTTTCAAGAAGAGTGTTGGTCATAGAGAAAAAATTTTATATCCTGGATCCCGCAGCTAAATTCACATAAGGAAATGGAGAAAAATAATATATTCCAAGTTCTTTTTTAAAGAAAATTTAGGTACGGGATGACTGCATCATTTGAACAAATTATTCAAGCCAGGCGGTAATTGCAAACCACTGGTGAGATCAGCCATGGATTCTTTCGCATTGGCTTCAATTTTTTGATTAGCATTGTTAATAGCGGCACAAATTAGATCTTGTAACATTTCTTTATCATCAGCAGTCATGCCAGGCGTTAAGCTATCATCGATGCTGACTTTTTGCGCATCGTGACGACCATTCATTTCAATTTTAACTAAGCCAGCACCAGCCTCGCCGACGATAGTTTTATTTGCTATTTCTTCTTGCTGTTCTTTAAACTTTTGCTGCATGCGTTGCATCTGCTGCATCATTTTACTCATATCTGCCATATTAATTTCCTCTAATTGAATTCGTATCGATTGTTGCCCCAAATTGTCGCATCATTTTTTGGATATTGGGATCATTTTCTAAACTGCTCTTTGCACTCGCTTGTTCGGCTTGCAGTTGGCGCTGTTGTTCCACTGCTGGTGAATTAACCTTGTTATCACTGCTTACAATTTCCAGTCGCATCGGTTTGCCAAAATGTTGATTCAAAGCTTCCGTCAAACGTTGCTTTTGTTTATCATTGGCAAGCGCCGTGTGACTCGCTGCAATTTGCAGCGTGATTTTATCATTTTCTAAATTTTTTAGCTCGCAGTGTTGCGCGAGCACTAATGTGATGCCGCTTAGGTTGAGAGCTTCAATAAGTTGATGCCACGCATTGGTTGTGGGTTGTGAGTTGTGAGTTGTGGGTTGTGAGTTGTGAGTTGTGGGTTGTGAGTTGTGAGTTGTGGGTTGTGGGTTGTGAGTTGTGGGTTGTTGAGCTGTGAATGACTGATTTTTGCTCATCGGTGGCGTTGATGAGTTATCTTGTGTAGGAGTAGCAGTGCGTAAGCTGCTTGCGGGCCGCTCACGAGCGGCCCCTACATCGACATTTTCAAACGCCAACATCCTCAGCAAAATCATTTCTAAGCCACTTTGTGGTGTGGCTGCCCATTGCAAATCGCGGCGGCCAATCAAGGCAATTTGATAAAATAATTGTACCTGTTCTTTGCTTAATTCTGCTGCAAATTTTTTTAATAAAGTCGCATTGGTAGTTTGCACATCTAGCGTATCAGCTACCGTTTGTACTAAAGCAATTTGTTGTAAAGTGTTCAATAAAGCTTCTAAAATGGCTTCGCAGTCAGCGCCATCGCTGATCATCGTACGTAGTTGTTGAATTAATTGTTGACCATTAGATTCTGCTAAAGCGTTAATCAAGGTAAATAATTGTTCGTCCGGCAAAATGCCCAGCATCGCTTGTACAGCTTGAGTACGCACCGTTTGATTGCCGTAAGCAATCGCTTGATCTAATAAACTCAAACCATCGCGCATGCTGCCATTCGCCGCTTGTGCAAGCTGTGTTAAAGCAGCCATTTCTGCTGGCACGTTTTCTTGTTCGCACACAAAACCAAGTTGCTTAGCGATTAACTCAGCTGGCATATTTTTCAAATGAAATTGCAAACAGCGCGATAAAACCGTGACCGGCAATTTCTGTGGATCGGTCGTGGCCAGAATAAATTTGACATGCTCAGGTGGCTCTTCTAAGGTTTTTAAGAGCGCATTAAAGCTGTGCCCGGACAGCATGTGCACTTCATCGATTAAATAAATTTTGAAACGATCGCGCGTGGGCGCATATTGCACATTATTTAATAATTCACGCGTATCTTCTACTTTAGTATTGGATGCAGCATCAATTTCGATTAAATCGACGGAACAATTGGCAGTGATTTCCTGACAAGAAACACATTTTTCACACGGCGTTGCACTAATGCCTGCTTCGCAATTTAAGCACTTGGCGATAATGCGACCCAAGGTGGTTTTACCTACACCACGCGTACCGGTAAATAAATAAGCATGATGTAAGCGCTGATTATTTAATGCGTTCGTTAAACTTTTTACGATGTGTTCTTGGCCGATAAAATCAGCAAAAGATTTGGGACGATATTTGCGGGCAAGGACTTGGGACATTTGAGTTGTGGGTTGTGAGTTGTCAGTTGTCAGTTTCTCACAACTCACAACCGACAACTCACAACTAAAATAGAGGCATTCCGCACCAGCCACACTTCGGCACCCGAGTCCATTGCTACCGTTGCTTCCTTCCGGACCTGGCGGGGTTTACAATTTATCGTCGCGAAGGGACCGATGCAGAACACCGGCGCAATTCTCCGTGATCTCGATCAGAAAAGCAAGTTACTTATATAGAGGTATGTTGGAAGTGAAAGAGCATTTGTAGCAAGTGACAAATAAGGGACGCTGTAAGCCCCCAAAATTCATCGTCGCTTAAAGGCGTAGTCAAAATTTTCTTCTTAAGAAAACCTTAACTATTTGATTTCGGCACAGTTGCTTACACTTATGTGTTATTTAACGGACAATTAATTGATTTTTGCGTGGCTTGAATGTCTTATGCAAGTCATTTTTTCTCCACCTTGTACCCAGTTGTACACAATTTTAGAAGCGCTTTGATTTTTCTGCTATTTTTCTTTGTCGGCTTTTTTATCATTTGGGTTAATTGCGTAACCAGTTGATATTTAATGATAAATTTTTTTGTTTAAAATTAAGCTGAAAAGCAAAGAATGAGGAAAATCAAGCCTTAGCGCATTTCCCCCACGACTTATAAACAGACTTATCCACAGAAATTGTGAGTAACTTTTATTTGCCGTTAAATCTACCAGCCAACCCATTCCTTTCACGGTTTTCGCATCTATTTATAACAAATTTTATTTAAAGGCGATGGATAGCATACGATTTAATTATCGAAATGTTTTACATATGGAACATGAAATTTGTTTTACGGGGGGAGTCCACCAATTTGCCGGTGGGAGAGCCTGTGAATTTAACTATCAGTTATGGAGCAAGAAGTGAAAATTTATTACGATGATGAAGCTTTTGAAGTGGTTGATGGGCAAGGCAAGTTATTGGTGCTTGGTACTTGTAGCAAGGTTAGTTAATTAAGCAGGCATAAAAAAGCCGCCTTGCGGCGGCTTTTGCGTTAAGGTCGGTTTATAACAAAACCGGAAGCTTAACAGCAGCTTTTTTTGGAGCTTTTCTTTTCGCTACTTTCTTTTTAGCGACTTTTTTTACCGCTTTTTTTGCAACGTGCTTTTTCACGGCTTTTTTAACGGGTTTTTTCTTTGCTACAACTTTCTTTTTCGCTGCGGCTTTTTTAGCAACCACTTCTGCTTTTTTCAAAGCAGCATGGGCTTTTTTCACAGCACCTTCGGCTTTTTTCAAAGCCAATTTTAAGCGTTTCACTTTCAACGCTGCTGCCCCACCGGCAGCTGATTTTTTCTTAAGCATATTTTATCTCCTCGATTAGATTAAAAGCATGCAACATAAACATAGCACAAAAAAAATAAAAAACCAAATTTTTTTTGCAAATTTCTAAAAATTGTCTAAACAAGACCTCGTTTAAAAACTTTTTGAGGATGATTTTGAGAAATTTTAAAAGCTTTGAGTTTTTGTTGAGAGTATTTTTATTTCCTTATGAGAAGAGTATACTAAGGCCGATTTTCAATCAAACAACGAGGATAAACATCATGAAACAATTCAGCTCGAAGTGCATAATAGCCTTTATTTTAAGTATTTTTATGTTTGCCAGCAGTTTTGCTGATGATAGCAGTGTAGCTGCCGCAGCAAAAACAGATCCAAGTGGTTACTGGCTTACAAAAGGTGGCAAAAGCATTGTTTATGTCTGGCAAACCAAAAGTGGCAGCTACAATGGGAAGGTTTTTAAGATTTTAAATGTGTATGGACAAAAATCTTCTGATCTCTGCAAAGTATGTACGGGTGACTTGGCCAATAAGCCAATTTTGGGGATGACGGTGATTTATGGTATGCAAGCTGCTCCTGGTACTCCCAATAAATGGATTAATGGCAGTGCTTTTGATCCTAATAGCAACAAAACCTATCACGCCAATATGATGTTAAGTGCTGATGGGAAAACGCTGGGATTACACGGTTATATCGGGTTTAGCTGGATTGGACGCACTGAAAATTGGACTCGCTTAAGTATGAAAGCTGCCAACGCAGCGCAAGCAGCGCCTAATGCACCGAACAGCAATGCGACAACGGTAGTGGCGCCTGCTGCTGCAGCGAGTGCAGGGCAGTAGTTGCTAAAGTAAGGATTGAGGAACGAGGGGAAATGTTAGGATTGAGGATTGAGGATTGAGAGATCCTTGGTGATAAATTATTTTTTAAGCTGAAATTTTAACTGGATTTCTGGAATTAAGACTAAGCATTGTAGGTTTAACCCAAAGCTTTTCCCTCAATCCTAACCCCTCAATCTTTTGTTAATTCTGGATTCCCGCTTTTGCGGGAATGACGATGAAAGTTTCAATCCTAAACCCTAAACCACCATGCTCATCCATTTCTCCCACGCCAACGGTTTTCCAGCTTCAAGCTATAAGAAGTTTTTTTCTTATCTCGCGCCTGAGCATGAAGTTCATTATATTGATGTCATTGGCCACAATTCCCGTTATCCGGTCGTGGAAAACTGGCCGCATCAAGTGCGGGAATTAATCGATTACATAGAAGAGCACTACAGTGAGCCCGTCATTGGTATGGGCCACTCATTTGGGGGCGTGCTCACTTATATTGCTGCGCAACGGCGGCCAGAATTGTTTAAAGCTTTAGTTTTGTTTGAACCGCCGATTTTTAATCATGTTAAAGCGACCGGGATAGGTTTGGTAAAGCACACGCCATTATTTCGTAAAATCACTATTGGAGGAGATGCAGCTAAACGCCGGCGTCAATGGGGCAATGCAACAGAAGCCTTGGATTACTTTCGCAGTAAACGAGCTTTTAAATATGTTGCTACTGAAGTTTTGGAAGATTATATTAGTGCCGGTACCATACCGACAGAAACTGGTATCACACTGCGAATAGCTCCCGAACTAGAGCAACATATCGCTTTGACCATACCGCATCGCGTGCGGCGGGCAAAGAAAGCGGCGCACTTACCGTTTGCGGTTTTTTATGGTGCCAACAGCCACTATCTTTATAATCGTTTTGATCATTATACCTTTGAGCTTTATTATCACGCCAAATTGATTAAAGTGCCGGGCAGTCATATTTTCCCGCTCGAACACCCGCAGGCGGTTGCCACTGAAGTGAAGAAATTCCTTAACAGTTTATAGCATGTAGGGGCGGGGCTTGACCCCCCCGCCTCGCCGTATTACAAAGCGGGCGGGTCAAGCCCCGCCCCTACCAAGCATCTCATACCTGTGAGCTTTCTTTTTTAAAATTGTTTTTATGTTAAAATGCCGCCAATTTTTAAAACTCGTGGGGCATTTTGTATATGTTAACTTTCCTGTCTATCGTTATTTTACTCATCATTGCCGGTGCGTTACTTTACTATCGCGCTTTATTGCTTACCTGGACCGTCATCGCGTTAATTTTGTTATTAGAATTTACTTTTGTGCACCACTCCTTGACTGCCAAAATTATTCTGTGGGTTTTATTTCTGCTTATTTTCCCCACCTTTAATTTCAGACCCTTGCGGCGCGCTTTAATCACCAAACCTTTATTTACCTTCTATCGCAAAATTATGCCGAAAATGTCGCGCACGGAAAAAGAAGCTTTGGAAGCGGGTAGCGTGTGGTGGGAAGGCGAATTATTCAGTGGCAAACCGGATTGGCGTAAATTACACGCTTACCCTGAAGCCAAATTAACTGCCGAAGAGCAAGCCTTTGTCGATAATGAAGTAGAAGAATTATGCCGCATGGTGAATGATTGGGAAGTTACCCAGCACCGTAAAGATTTATCACCCGAAACCTGGCAATACATTAAAGATAAAGGTTTCATGGGTTTTATTATTCCTAAACAATATGGTGGCTTAGGTTTTTCGCCGTATGCGTTTGGCCGGATCAGTGAAAAATTATTCTCGCACAGTATTACGATGGCCACCACAGTAGGCGTTCCCAACTCTTTGGGGCCTGCCGAATTATTGCTGCATTATGGTACGGAAGAACAAAAAAATTATTATTTACCGCGTTTAGCCAAAGGCATTGAAGTGCCGTGTTTTGCTTTAACGGGCCCGGAAGCAGGCTCCGATGCAGGCGCGATGCCAGAT
>JABDGN010000004.1:0-28199 GCA_013285995.1 Gammaproteobacteria bacterium | reverse complement strand
ATGCCAGATCATGGCATTGTGTGTCGTGGTGTGCATGAAGGCAAAGAAGTATTAGGGATGCGCTTAAGTTTTACCAAACGCTATATTACCTTGGCGCCGATTGCTACCGTGGTCGGATTAGCATTCAAATTATTTGACCCAGACAAATTATTAGGCGGCAAAGAAGATGTCGGTATCACTTGCGCCTTATTGCCGCACACGACACCCGGTTTAGAAGTTGGTCGACGTCATTATCCCGCCAGCAATCCGTTTCAAAATGGCCCCATTCATGGCAAAGATATTTTTGTGCCCTTAGATTACATCATCGGCGGCCCTAAAATGGCGGGCCATGGTTGGCGCATGCTAATGGAATGTTTAGCGGCAGGACGCGCCGTGTGTTTGCCATCGAGTGGTACAGCCAGCGCCAAAGTAGCTGCACAAACGACCGGTGCTTACGCTCGCTTGCGTAAGCAATTTAATATGCCGGTCGGTAAATTTGAAGGCGTAGAAGAAGCCTTAACACGCATCGCAGGAACTGCGTATTGGACAGAAGCCGCCTTTAAATTTACTTTAGGTGCGTTGAATAGCGGTGAAAAACCACCCGTACCCTCAGCGATTGTCAAATACCATTTAACCGAAGCGGGGCGCCAAACGGTGTCAGATGCTATGGATGTGCAAGGTGGCAAAGCTGTGATGATGGGGCCGAAAAACTATGTGGCTTCAGGTTATCAAGGCTTGCCGATTGGTATTACCGTAGAAGGCGCCAATATTTTAACCCGCAGCATGATTATCTTTGGTCAAGGCGCGGTGCGTTGTCATCCTTACGTGTTGCAAGAAATGCGTGCGGGACAAGATGAAGATTTTGCGCGTGGCCTTAAAGCATTTGATAAAGCGGTGTTTGACCATATCAGTTTTACTTTAAGTAATATGATGCGCAGCTTTTGGATGGGATTAACCAATGCGAAATTTACCGCGGTGCCGGTCGTTAATAAAACCAAGCGCTATTATCAATGGTTAAACCGCTTTAGCACGACGTTTGCGCTCGCCGCAGATTTTTCCATGTTAACCCTAGGCGGCGATTTAAAACGCAAAGAAAAGCTTTCAGCGCGCTTAGGCGATGTGTTGAGCCAACTCTATATTTTGTCGGCAGTATTGCGCCGTTATGCCGATGATGGCTTTTTGCCGGAAGATTTGCCCTTGGTGCGTTGGTGTGGTTTGCACGGCTTATATGAAATCCAAGAGCAATTAGATGGCTTATTGCGGAATTTGCCAAATCGCTTTGCCGCGAAACTATTGCGGGTATTGATTTTCCCTTGGGGTAAATCTTTGCGTCGACCCACCGATCGTCTAGGCAAGCGTGTTGCGTCAACCTTGCTGACTCCTTCGGCCACCTTAGACCGTTTATTAACAGGCATTTATCGGCCGCGTGATTTACAAAGCGAAAAAGGGATTTTGCATAATGCTTTCTCGCAAGTTGAAGAGTTAGCGCCGCTAGAAAAACTTATCGATACGGCGTATAAAAAACGCCAAATCCATGGTTTAACGCCGGCTGAACGCATTCAAGCAGCGGCCAATTTAAAGATTATTAGTGAAACCGACGCAGAACGCTTATTAGCGTTTGATAAGTTGCGCCAACACGTGATCAGCGTGGACGATTTTGAGAATTTATGAGCACTCAAGTCTATGCACATCGGGGCGGAGCGGCTTTATGGCCGGAAAATACCTTAGCAGCCTATGAAAAGGCGCTTGCCCTCGGTGTGGATGCCATCGACATGGATGTCGGTGTCACGCGCGATAATGTTGTCGTGGTTTATCACGACTTTTGTTTAAATCCTGCTTATACGCAAGACGCCCACGGTCAATTTTTAACAGATCCTAATTCACCTCTTCACGATTTTACTTTTACCGAATTGCAACAATTTGAAGTTGGAACTTTGGATAAAAACTCTGCCTATGGTAAAAATTATCCTGAGCAGCAAGCCATTCCGGGTACGCGTATTCCCAGCTTAAAGCAAGTGATTCAGTATGGGAAAGCGCATGGCAGCCCCGCACTTAAGTTTCAAATTGAAATCAAAAGTCATCCGATGTTTCCAGAATGGAGTGTTGCGCCGGAGAAATTCGCTGAATTGGTGGCGGAGGTTATTCGGGAAGAGGGTGTTATTGAACGTACCGAAATACAATGTTTTGATTGGCGTTGCTTGTTAGCCTTACAGAAAATTGATGAGCGTATTGCGACGGCCTATTTAACCTGTGATACTGATGAAGCCGCACGTTCGCCAGAAGAAAATTTACTCTGGCATATTGGCTATGATGTAAAACTGTATAATCATTCGTGGCCGGAATTAATCAGTTATTTGGGTGGCAAAATCTGGGGGCCGGATTTTCAGGATTTAACAGTTTATAAGGTACAGGATGCACATGAACGTGGTTTGAAAGTGGTGCCCTGGACCGTCAATCAACTGGCTGATATGCGCAAGATGCGTAAATTCGAAGTCGATGGCATCATCACCAACTGGCCCAATCGGTTAAAGGATCTATTGTCAAATGATCGAACTTAATCTACATACCGCAGCAGAAGCTTTGCAAGCTGAATTACAAGGCGATGGTGAAACGATTTTTAGCGGCGTCAGCATTGATTCACGCACTTTAATTCCCGGTAATTTATTTGTTGCCATCAAGGGTGAAAAATTTGATGGGCATGATTATATCGGTCAGGTTGAAGAGGCGGGCGCGATTGCTTTATTAGTGCATCGACCGGTCAAAAGTTATTTGCCACAAATTATTGTTAAAGATACTTTTCAAGCCTTGGGTCAATTAGCGGGTTTTTGGCGCTCACGTTTTAAAACCCCTGTGGTTGGTATCACCGGTAGCGCTGGCAAAACCACTACCAAACAAATGTTAGGTGCAATCTTAAGTCAAGCCGGTAACACTTTAATTCCGGAAGGCAATAAAAATAATTATTATGGCGTACCCTTAACCTTGTTCCGTTTGAGCATGGACCATGCTTATGCGGTCATTGAAATGGGTGCCGATCGTCCCGGTGAAATTTCTTATTTAACGAACATCGTGCGACCCGATGTAGCGATCATTACCAATGTTGCTGCGGTACATTTGCAAGTGGAAGAGGGCGTTGGGTTTGGCAGTGTTGAGGGTGTGTTTAAAGAAAAGAGCGAAATCTTTTCTTTACTACCGGAAAATGGTGTCGCTGTTATTAATGCCGATGATCATTTTTTCCCGGCTTGGGAAAAAAATCTAAAAGCTAAACGCCGCATTAGTTTTGGCTTACAACATCCTGCTGATGTCTATGCGGTACATTTAGAACCTAACAGTGAAATGCGCTATAACTTTGATTTAGCAACTCCAATGGGACATACCAATTTAACGCTTTCATCCCTAGGTAAACACAATGTGATGAACGCATTAGCCGCCAGTAGTGCAGCTATCGCCTTGGGTATTCCGCTGGAAGATATTAAAGCGGGCTTGGAAGCTGTAGCTACCGTTGAAAAACGTTTAATTCGCTATCCTGGAAAAAAAGGTGCTTTGATAATTGATGACAGTTATAATGCCAACGTAAAATCTGTGCCGGCAGTAATGGAAATGTTGGCAAATTTTCCAGGGCGGCGCATCATGATTTTTGGTGATATGTTGCAACTTGGCGCCACAAGTTTAGAAGAACACGCTAAAGTAGGTGAGTTAGCGAAACAATTAGGCTTAAATTATTTCTTCGCTTATGGGCCAGATAGTCAAGCAGCAGTGCAAAGTTTTGGTGAACACGCGGCGCATTTTGATGCTCATGAAGATTTAGTTGAAGCCGTATTACCCTTATTAAATACCGATACCGTCGTGGTCGTTAAAGGCTCGCGTGGTATGAAAATGGAAAATGTTGTGAAAGGATTGAGAAACGAAGCGTAGGGGCCGCTCGCGAGCGGCCCGCGGGCGCCTCACGAGGCGCCCCTACACAAAGAGAGAGAAACGCAAATGCTCTACTGGCTAGCCAACTTACTTTTATCCCGCTTCCACGAATTGCGGGTATTTGATTATCTAACTTTACGCACCGTATTAAGCGTTTTAACCGCGTTGATTATCTCTTTGTTGTTAGGGCCGCGGATGATTGCTTATTTGCAAAAAATTAAATTTGGGCAAAGCATTCGTAACGATGGCCCCCAATCGCATTTGAGTAAAGCCGGTACGCCCACCATGGGTGGTTTACTTATTTTGGCTTCCATTATTATTACTATTTTATTGTGGGCTAACCTCTCAAATTTTTATATTTGGTTATTAATATTAGTGTTAATCGGATTTGGTTATATTGGCTTTATTGATGACTATCGAAAAATCGTCCAAAAAAATTCGCGTGGCTTACCCGCAAAATGGAAATACTTATGGCAATCGGTGCTGGGTTTAATCGTCGCAGGCGTATTATTTTTTACCGCCGACACGCCGCCTGAAACACAATTATTAATTCCTTTCACTGAACATTTATTTTTACACTTAGGGTTTGGTTTTATTATCTTGACCTATGTTGTCATTGTTGGATCCAGCAATGCCGTAAACTTAACGGATGGTTTAGATGGTTTGGCCATCATGCCAACGGTATTAATTGCTGGCGCTCTGGGTGTGTTTGCCTACGCGGCCGGTAACGTTGAATTTGCCAAGTATTTATATATTCCTTACATTCCCAATGCCGGTGAACTTGTCATTGTGGCTTCTGCTATTGTTGGCGCAGGCTTAGGATTTTTATGGTTTAACACGTATCCAGCCCAAGTGTTTATGGGCGATGTCGGTGCACTAGCCTTAGGTGCAGTGCTGGGCACGATGGCGGTGATGGTGCGACAAGAAATTATGTTTTTCGTGATGTCGGGTATTTTTGTGTTGGAAACGGTTTCGGTGATGTTACAGGTGGGTTCATTTAAATTGCGTGGTAAACGGATTTTCAAAATGGCACCGATTCATCATCACTTCGAATTAAAAGGTTGGCCTGAACCGCGCGTCATCGTCCGCTTTTGGATCATCACTTTGATGTTGGTGTTGATTGGATTGGCAAGTCTCAAATTGCGTTAGTATGAATTCTAATAAACCGCAAATTATCCTTGGCCTTGGCAAAACCGGCTTAAGCTGCGTGCGTTATTTAGTACCTCAGTACAATAATTTAATCGTTTGTGACACACGTGAAAATCCACCTGGCCTTGCTGAATTTAAGCAGGAATTTCCTACCATTCCTTTGCATTGCGGACCTTTATCAGCAGAATTATTATGCCAAGCCGAACGGATTATTATCAGCCCCAGTTTATCCTTGCACGAGCCTGCGATTGCTGCTGCTTTAGCACAAGGCATTCCCGTCATCGGCGATGTGGAATTGTTTGTTCAAAAAAATAAAGCCCCTATCATCGCCATTACCGGTACCAATGCTAAAGGTACAGTCACGACACTCACGTGGATGATGGCCATTAATGCCGGTATTAAAGCTGTGTTAGGTGGCAATATTGGCATTCCGGTGTTGGATTTATTACATGCAGCGCCAGCCGAATTATATGTGTTGGAATTATCCAGCTTTCAATTAGAAAGCACTTATTCGCTGGGTGCTCACGCGGCGACGATATTAAATATTTCCGAAGATCATCTCGATCATCACCGTGATATGCAAGAATATATCGCTGCCAAGCAGCGGGTTTATCAAGGTGCTCAATACTGCATTTTTAATCGCGCTGATAAAGCGACGATTCCACCGCAACAAAATGAAACCTGTTTTAGTTTTGCGCTTGATGAGCCCGCTAATGATCATGAATTTGGTTTGCGCACGCAAAATGGCATTACCTATCTGGCACAAGGCGAAAAATTATTAATGCCCGCCAGTGGATTAAAAATAGTTGGCTCACATAATGTGGAAAATGCCTTAGCCGCATTAGCTTTGGGAAGCAGCTTGCAATTACCATTGGAAGCAATGTTAAAAGCTTTAAGGGAGTTCACCGGCTTACCGCATCGCTGCCAATTAGTACGTGAGCTAAATGGCGTGCGTTGGTACAACGATTCGAAAGCGACTAATATCGGCGCTACGGAGGCGGCTTTAAAAGGCTTTGCTAACGATCGACATGAGCATTTAATTTTAATTGCGGGTGGCGATGGCAAGGGAGCTGATTTTAATTTGCTACGTGATATGGTTGCAAAGCAAGTCGATACAGTTATTGTATTTGGCAAAGATGCCGATAAAATTCTGCATAGCTGGCAAGGTATCACCACGCTGTTACTGGTTGAAGATTTAGAATCCGCAGTGCAACAAGCTTACGCTCTTGCGAAAGAGGCTGATTTAGTATTGCTTTCGCCGGCTTGTTCTAGCCTTGATATGTTCAAAAATTTTGAACAACGGGGTGAATTGTTTTCGCAATATGTCCAGCAATTGGGTTGTGCTTCGTGACAAAAATTTACCCGGTTATTTATGCCGCTGGCGCGCGGGGAAAAATTGTGTGGCTCATTTTCATGTGCATGACTTTGAGCCAATCGTCGATTGATATTTATATTCCTTCCATGCCGGTGATGCAATTAAGTTTAGGCACCACGGCCAGCGCCATTCAATTAACCTTAACGCTTTATTTAGTCGGTTACGCCTCTGCACAATTAATCTATGGCTATTTGGCTGATCGTTATGGACGACGTCCGGCATTGTTGACAGGCTATGTTATTTATATCATCGCTTCAATGGTTTGCGTTACCACTCATCAAATTGATTGGCTGTTGCTAGGGCGTTTTTTGCAAGGCTTTGGGATTGCCGCTTCTCCTGTTGTGACGCGCACTATCATGCGTGATGTTTACTCTGGCAATGAATTAGCGCGGATTACTTCCTACATGGCAGCTGCGTGGGCGGTTTTGCCGATCATAGCTCCCATGCTGGGAGGATATATTGAAGCTTATTTTGGTTGGCAAATGAATTTTCGGATCTTATTAGTGATGAGTATTGTGTTTGCCATTTGTATTTGGCGATTTTTGCCCGAGACTCGGCCATCACATCAATCAACAGTATTTGCGTTGAAAACTATCCACAGCGACCTGCTGCGCAATCGGATGTTTTTATGGGCCACGTTGGGCGCTTTATGTGGCAGTGGCTTTTTAACAGCTTATAGTACGCAAGGCGCTTTTTTATTAGAAAAATTTTATCAGCTTTCGCCGGTAGAATTTGGTTGGTTCGCCTTTGCTATCGCGATATTTACTTTATTAGGTTCGTTTGTGAATGGGCAATTAGTGCGACACTATGGCTCACCAAAATTATTACAGCTTGGTTTTTGGATATTAATGCTCGGCCTGTTATTATTTTTTATCATATCGTATTTACCCTGGCACACCCTTACGTTAATTATGTTACCGATGGCAATTTTATTTTTTGCCGAAGGAATGCTATTCCCGAATTTTTCCAGCACGGTTTATAATTCTTTAACGGGAAATATAGGGGTGTCGATTGCGATCATGGGAACCGTGCAAGTTTTAGGGTCTGCTTTCATCAGCGCGGTAGTGGCTTATTTACCGATTGATTCTTTATTGCCGCTTGCTTGTGTATGGTTAGTGATTACACTGATAATGGCCTTGGCAATTTGGAAATTACGCCATTCTAGTTAAAAAATCTCTTTAATTAACAATAAATTAGGAGTTTTCATGAAAATTCATAGTTAAACTTTGAATTTTCATGATTCTACTCCCGCATCAGCTTTAAATAAATAACCGCGATTAATAAAGCGAAGAAGCCAATGACCACCGGAATTAAAGCGACGCCAATTTGATCCAGGCGTAACAAAAAGCGCCATTTGCTGTTGGAAATGTTCATGTTGCTGCTCCTGTTAGATGGCGTAGGTCGGTTTACGAGAGCTTAGGCTTTAGCCTAAGTGAACAAGCCGACATCCGATTAGTGACGAAAATGCCGCATGCCGGTAAATAACATCGCAATGCCATGTTCATCGGCAGCAGCGATGACTTCAGGATCGCGGATTGAACCACCGGGTTGGATGATCGCTTTAATGCCTGTTTCAGCAGCCAGATCCACATTATCACGGAAAGGGAAAAAAGCATCGGAGGCCATCACGCAATCCTCGAGCGGTAAATTTTCATCAGCCGCTTTCATCGCAGCGATTTTGGTGCTGATGATGCGGCTCATTTGGCCCGCACCGACGCCTAGGGTCATTTGTTCACGCGCAAACACAATGGCATTGGATTTCACAAACTTAACTACTTGCCATGCGAAAATTAAATCGCGCAGTTGAGTTTCAGAAGGATGTGTTTTAGTGACGATGCGTAAATCTTTTAAATTGAGTAGTGCACTGTCATTATCTTGCACTAATAAACCGCCCGTTAAACGTTTGTAATCATAACTTGCACTTGCTTTGCTGAGTGGTCCACAACATAGTACGCGTACATTCGGTTTTTTGGCGAGAATAATTTTAGCGGCTGCATCAACATTCGGTGCAATAATCACTTCGACAAATTGCCGCTCAATAATTGCTTGCGCTGTTTCAGCGGTTAGCGGAGTATTGAAAGCAATAATGCCGCCGAAAGCCGAAGTAGGATCAGTACGATAAGCTTTATCATAAGCGGCCAATTGAGTATCAGCCACTGCAACGCCGCACGGATTAGCATGTTTCACAATCACACAAGCTGTTTGATCGACAAAACTTTTCACGCATTCTAAAGCGGCATCAGCATCGGCTAAATTATTATAAGATAATTCTTTGCCTTGCAATAATTCAGCGTGACTCACTGTTCCAGGTACGACATTTTTTTCAACATATAGAGCCGCTTTTTGATGTGGGTTTTCGCCATAGCGAAGGTCCAGTTTTTTGTAAAAATCTAATTGCAAATTATTTGGGAAAACAGAAGAAGGGTCGGTTTTTTCACCCTGATTCCTGACTCCTAAGTATTTAGCCACCGCCGCATCATACTCCGCCGTATGTGCAAATACTTTTTGTGCTAGTTTAAAACGGGTTTTGTCACTCACTGTACCCGTTTGTTTTAATTCTTCCAGCACCGGTGTGTAATCGTTGCTATCGACTAACACGGTTACATGGGCATAATTTTTAGCAGCCGCACGCAACATGGCTGGGCCACCGATGTCGATATTTTCAATCGCGGTGGGTAAATCACAATCGGGTTTTGCGATAGTGGCTTGAAACGGATATAAATTAACGACTAATAAATCGATGGGAGCAATGTCATGCTGTTGCATAACTTTATCATCTATGCCGCGGCGACCTAATAAACCGCCGTGAATTTTTGGATGCAAAGTTTTAACACGGCCTTCCATAATTTCGGGAAAACCAGTGTAGTCACTGACTTCAATGACAGGAATGTGTTGAGCTTGTAATAATTTGGCGGTACCGCCAGTGGAGAGAATTTCGATATTTAACGCGCTTAGCGCTTGGGCAAATTCAATGAGGCCAGTTTTATCTGACACACTAACTAAAGCGCGCCTTATGGAAGGCGCGCTTTTATTGGTATCAAACTTTAAGTTTAAACCTATCATTTAGTCTAGATCATATTTCTTTAATAATTTACGTAAAGTCCCGCGGCTTAAGCCTAATACGATTGCTGCACGTGATTGATTTCCACGGGTAAAAGTCATCGTTGCTTCTAACAAAGGTTCTTCTACTTCAGCGAGGACCATTTCATAAACGCCCTGCGCATTATTTACATCGACTTGCTCATAATATTTTTTAACTGTTTCAGTCACAGCTTGACGCAGTGAAGTTTGCTTACTATTAGCAGCAGCATTGGCTTCAGCAGCGCTAGCCGTTGCTTTAGCGATAGCTTGACGCAATAAAGCTTGTTTTGCAGTGGAAAGACCCGCAGCAGTTTTAACTTCTTGCAGTGGAGCTGTAGTAGCAGTGTCGGCGACATCTGAAACTAAAACAGCGGTTTGTGCATTACTCATAGAGAATATCCTTGTTGAATGTTTAATAAATAATAAAAAATCCTATTATTATTTTTATTGCGAAAGCTTAGCTTAAAACCGAGGTCGTAAAGTTAAGTTATCTCGCTCCCTGACTGGGCTGAGGATTATACCACTGTCTAAAAAAGCCACAAGCCCTTTTTGAACAAATTTTTGCCGCGGACAATTGAGCCTAGATCTTACTGGCAACGACACGTAGCCAACCGGTTTGAGGAGTGGTGACAAAGTGGGTAAAAAAAGGTTGGTAGGCTTGTAAAATAGCGTCTTTTTGCTCTACTAAAATACCCGATAGAACCACTTGTCCCCGCGGTTTTAATAAGCGGGCAAATTCAGGTGCTAGCTTAATGAGGGGAGTGGCTAGAATATTGGCGAGGATAAAGTCGGCTTGCAAAGTCTTAGGTAAGGCATTTGGCAAGAACACTGACAAGTGATCATTGACTTGATTGCGAAGCGCGTTATCGCGGCTTGCTTGTAGGGCTTGTTCGTCATGATCGACTGCATAAACGTGTGCCGCACCATGCAACAGTGCGGCAATTCCTAAAATGCCGGATCCAGCACCATAATCCACAACAATTTTATCTTTTAATTCAGCACCATCAATCCATTCTAAACATAAAGCAGTTGTAGGATGGGTACCGGTACCAAAGGCTAAACCGGGATCTAATAATAAATTTACCGCGGTTTTATCAGGTGGTTCATGTGTACTGGGGCAAACCCAGGTACGTTTACCAAATCGCATGGGTTGAAAGTGATCCATCCAAGCACGTTCCCAGACTTGATCGGCAAACGTTTCCATCACCACGTGCGCACTAGGAAAATGTTGTTGCAGATAATTTAAAGCGGTTTGGCAATTGCTTTCATTATTGAATAAAGCGGAAATTTTGGTTTGTTGCCACAGCGGCATCGTGCCTAATTCAGGCTCTAAAATCGGTTCATCCGCTGCATCTTCAAAGCTGACCGAAACGGCTTTTAATTCACTGAGTTGATCGCTTAATTTTTCCGGATCAATGGGTGATTGAGTGATGTGAAGTTGCCACCATGACATGGTTTGGTTGTGAGTTGTGGGTTGTGAGTTGTGAGATCAAAAAAATTATTTCAATCCCAATTTTTTCTCAAGGTAGTGGATATTTACTCCACCTTGTTGAAAATGCGCATCACGCATAATGCTTTGCTGCAAAGGAATATTAGTTTTAATTCCTTCGACGATCATTTCATCCAACGCAGTGCGCATGCGGGCTAAAGCTGACTCACGATTTTCACCATAAGCAATGAGTTTGCCGATCATCGAATCATATTGCGGCGGTACTTTATAACCGCTGTAAATATGTGAATCCAAACGAATGCCAATGCCGCCCGGCGCGTGAAATTGCGTGATAGTGCCGGGGGAGGGCGTAAATGTTTCCGGATCCTCAGCGTTGATACGGCATTCAATCGCATGGCCACGTAATTCGATGTCTTCTTGTTTATAACGCAAAATTTCGCCGGCGGCAATGCGCAATTGCTCTCTAACGATATCGATGCCGGTGATCATTTCAGTAACTGGATGTTCTACTTGCACGCGCGTATTCATTTCAATAAAATAAAATTCGCCATTTTCATATAAGAATTCAAAGGTACCGGCGCCGCGATAACCGATCTCTTTACAGGCTTTCACACAGCGTTCACCAATGCGCTTACGCTGTTTCTCGGTAATGCCCGGCGCTGGCGCTTCTTCGACGACTTTTTGATGCCGACGTTGCAGCGAGCAATCACGCTCGCCCAAATAGATTACATTGCCATGTTGGTCAGCTAGAATTTGAATTTCAATATGGCGCGGATTTTCCAAAAATTTTTCCATATAGATGGTGTCATTACCAAAGGCTGCGCCCGCTTCGGAGCGCGTCATCGACACGGCATTTAATAAAGCTGCTTCGCTACGCACCACGCGCATACCACGTCCACCACCGCCGCCCGCGGCTTTAATAATCACCGGGTAACCAATTTTTTTTAGCAATTTCTTTATTGCGTTTCGGATCATCATCCAGTGGCGCTTCAGAACCGGGCACACACGGTACGCCAGTTTTTTTTCATTGCGGCAATGGCGGATAATTTATCGCCCATTAACGCAATGGTTTCAGCGCGTGGGCCAATAAAAATAAAACCACTTTTTTCGACTTGTTCGCAGAAGTCAGCGCGTTCGGCTAAAAAGCCATAGCCTGGGTGAATCGCTGTTGCATCGGTGACTTCGGCTGCGCTGATGAGTGCGGGAATATTAAGATAACTGTCACTCGCTGCCGGCGGACCGATGCACAATGCTTCATCCGCCAGTAAAACATGTTTTAAGTTGCGATCGCTTTTGGAGTAAACAGCCACGGTTTTAATGCCCATTTCTTTACAGGCGCGCAAAATTCGCAGTGCAATTTCTCCGCGATTGGCGATCACAACTTTATTTAATTTGACGACAGAAGATTTGGTTTTGCGAGCCATAATTACCCGATAGTTACTCGATAATGAAGAGGGGTTGATCAAATTCAACTGCGGTGCCACTGTCCACCAGACGCGCTTTAATCACACCGGCTTTATCAGCGGCGATTTGATTGAACATTTTCATCGCTTCTACTAAACACAATACATCGCCTTCAGCAACAGTTTGGCCAACTTTAACGAAGTCATCGGCTTCAGGAGAAGAAGATAAATAAAGTGTGCCTACCATCGGTGAGCGCACGACGTGGCCCGTCAATTGGTTAGTTTCTGGCGCAGGAACTGCCGTAACTGCGGAGGTTGCACTCGTCGCGGGCACGTGCACTACTTGCTGTACGGGCGGTGCCACTACGCTGCTGGCACGGCTAATGCGTACCGATTCTTCGCCTTCGTGAATTTCTAATTCTGCTAAGTTACTGTTTTCAATCAATTCAATTAACTGTTTTATTTTCTCGATATCCATTAGAACCTCATAATCTTATATAATACCAGCATGGCATTTGTTTAATCTTGCTATTCGTCGTCCTCGCGAAAGCGGGGACCCAGAAAAGAAAGCGTAACGTTTATTTAAATTCTGGATTCCCGCCTGCGCGGGAATGACGAGTCTTTTTTAAAAGCTTGGCAAATTAAAGAGTTAGCCTCTCGTTTCTTGCATAGCATTGTGCCTCAAAGGAATAGGTTTTGTCTAGTTAAAATGAGTTTCTCAACTAAAATAATTGTCGGCATGTCAGGCGGGGTTGATTCCTCGGTAGCCGCATTTTTGCTGCATAAACAAGGCTATCACGTCGAAGGCTTGTTCATGAAAAATTGGGAAGCGGACGATCGCGATGATTATTGTGCCGCTGCTAAAGACGCTGAAGATGCTAAGCTTGTCGCAGAAAAAATCGGTATTCCGTTTCATACCGTCAATTTTGCCAAACAATATTGGGATAAAGTGTTTGAATATTTTTTACAAGAATATCAAGCCGGACGCACGCCGAATCCCGATGTATTGTGTAACAAAGAAATTAAATTTAAAGCGTTCTTGGATTATGCGCAAAAAAACTTGCAAGCGGATTATATTGCCACGGGACATTATGCACGCGGCGCTATTCACAATGGCCAACGGCAATTATTAAAAGCGATAGATCACAATAAAGATCAAAGTTATTTTTTGTATTTATTAAATCAGCAACAACTGGCAGCAGCGCTGTTTCCTTTAGGTGAGCTAACCAAACCACAAGTGCGAGAAATCGCGCGCGAGCAGGGGTTTATCACGCACGATAAAAAAGATAGCACGGGTATTTGTTTTATCGGCGAGCGTAAATTCAAAGATTTTTTACAAGAATATTTGCCAGCTAAACCGGGTAAAATTGTGGCATTGGATGATCAAACAATCGTAGGCAAGCACGATGGCTTAATGTATTACACGATGGGCCAACGCCAAGGTTTGCAAATTGGCGGTTTGAAAGAGGGCAGTGGTGCTGCCTGGTATGTAGCAGGTAAAGATATCAAGCAAAATATTTTGTATGTGGTGCAGGGGGAAGATCATCCGGCTTTGTTTAAATCAACTTTGCAATGTGAGCAAGTGCATTGGATTAGTGAGAAAGAACCTTCATTACCTTTGAACTGTTGTGCTAAAATTCGTTATCGGCAACAGGATGTAAAATGTAGCGTAGAAAAATTATCCGATGGGCGCTATCAAGTGAACTTTGCAGAACCGCAACGTGCCGTCACGCCCGGGCAGTCGATTGTGTTTTATCAGGGTGATGAATGTTTGGGTGGTGGAATTATTCAATAAATGTAGGTCGGCTTCCTGAATTTCGCCGTTAGGCGAAATGAACAAGCCGACAATAAATGTTGGCTTGCTCGCTTCGCTTGACGCGAAGCTCGGGAAGCCAACCTACGATTAGTTTCGTGAATTAATATGTTAAAAAAATTTTTTACCAAATCAAAACGAGGCGATATTGCAGATCGCACGCTCGCTTTAGCAGGCGTTTTGCAAGCCGCAGAATTAATCCACGAAATGGCGACCAGTGGTAACTATAATTGGCAAGCGTTTAATACGAGTATCGAAAGTATTTATCAATTAGATGCGAGTAATACTTTAGCGGTGTATGGAAATAGTACCAAAAATCTGGAGTTGGGCCTCTCAACTTTAGAAAAATTAACCACCCAAGATAAAACCACGCTTAAAAAGCAGAGCCTAATTTATTTTTTTGGTATGTTGGGTTTTGAACGCAGCTTACGGAGCCGTAATGATTTAATGGAAAAGTTGCGTACCCACATCGAAAAAGTAATTGCGCAAACCAGTTATTTTCAAAATACCACGCATACCACAGTGCTATCTAATTTGGCCGATGCCTATGGCGAAGCCATGAAACATTTTAAGTTTCGTTTGTTGATCAAAGGCAATCAGCAATATTTAGGTCAACAAGATATCATGGATAAAGTGCGAGCTTTATTGTTGGCAGGAATTCGCTCGGCGGTATTGTGGTATCAATTAGGCGGTAATCGTTGGCAGTTGATTTTTCAGCGTAAAGAATATTTGAAGGCCGCGAAAAAATTGTTGAACGAGGCGTAGGCGTTTCATTTTTACGTAAGATTTGCAATTAAATACTAGGGTCTGTTTACAATTACAAACCCTGCTGCAAATGCAGCGTGATTGGCTCTAATTTACCCAAATTTTCGTCGTATAGAATAACTATATTTCCTCAAATTTGGCTAAATTAGCGCTCAATCATCTGCATTTTCGCGACGGCTTTGTAATTGTAAACAGACCCTAGTTAATACTAACAAATATAAGGGGATTTTTATGCAGCAAGATTTCGACTATAAATTCAACTTTGATGTCAGACATATGGAGGATTTTCCTACTCTGTTATCACCTTGTAGCACGGGCCGTCCGCCTCACGCGGATAATCCAATAATTCAAGCACTCAGAAAATGTATCGCACAGAAATATCCGAAATTTCTGGCAAAAAACAATTCTAATAATCTTGGTGCGCTTGATTCTTTAACATCCGATCTTCTTGTTTTTAACCATGTTTATGAAATCGGAAATCAGAGGAGTCTTGGTCATCCTACGCATCGGCAAAGAATCAGCAACTTGACGCTTCGATTTGCTCCTTACGATGATTATCAGAGAAGATTTGGTATATGGAAGCCTCAGGGAGCTATTTTGCTGGTGGATGAAAATAGTAACCCAGGGGTAATCTCTCAGCGTATTGGGCAATTAAAACAAGCTATGACACTTGGGACTCTGCCTTCTCCTTATTATTGTCATGTGCTTTTCTTCAGAGTTCCTCAAATTCTTGACCAATCCCATCCCTTGGATGTGGTAATGCAGAGTGCTCAGACAGCAAAAATCACTGTACATACAATAAGAAAACAAATAGATGATAGGGGGATGATTGAAGAGATTAACAATGCACTGGGAGCTATGATGAGTTCTATATTGAGTCCTATATTAGGATGATCTACGCAAACAGCTTTCAAATGTAGTTTTAAGGGAACTCTAATTATCATTGAGTAAAACTGCCACGACTGTTTGCGTTGCCTCTGGCGTAGCTAATCGCCGCGCTGCAACGGCCATATCTAATAACTGATTACGATTTTCTAAAAATTTTTCTAATTGCGCAATCAATTTATCAGCCGTGAGATCTCGCTCTTGAATCAATATTGCAGCGTTGCCTTGCACTAAATAATTGGCATTATGGGTTTGATGATCATCCACCGCATAAGGGAAAGGCACTAAAATACTGCCTACACCCGCGGCGGCTAATTCCCCCACCGTTAAAGCCCCGGCGCGACAAATGACGAGATCGGCCCAGGCATACGCCTGCGGCATTTCGGCGATAAAGGCGGCAACTTTAAGCTCTGTGCGTTGTGCGTCGCTGAGAGCAGCGGTGGCATATTTTTCTTCTGTGGCCGTTAAATCTTTGGCGCCGGCTTGATGCCAGATAGAAAGTTGTGCGGCTGAAAAATGTTGTCGCACGCTAGGCATTAAACGATTGATGCTTGCCGCGCCTTGGCTGCCACCGAGAATTAATAAGTTAAGCGGTAAATGTCGTGCTGCAAAACGTTGTTCGGGAGCGGGGAGGGCGATGATATCGTGCCGCACCGGATTGCCCGTTACAATCGGTTTGCAGCGCGCAGGGAATACATTGGGAAAGCCGCTTAACACACCGGTAGCAATTTTTGCCAGATAACGATTGGTCATGCCTGCGAGCGCATTTTGTTCGTGAATATACAGCGGCTTGCGCAATAACCAGGCGGCAATGCCAGCTGGTCCACTCACATAACCGCCCATGCCTAAGACTAAATCGGCTTGAGTTTTTTTAATCACTTTTATCGCTTGCCACACGGCGCGAATAATTTTAAACGGTGCGAGCAGCCAACCTAACTTACCTTTACCACGCAAACCTTGAATATGAATTTGTGAAAACGGAATATTGGCGCCCGGGACTAATTTAGTATCCAGCCCATGTAACGTGCCGAGCCACTCGACATGCACACCACGCGCTTGCAATTCACGCGCTACCGCGATGCCGGGGAAAACGTGGCCACCGGTGCCACCGGCAGCGATTAATACGCATTTAATCAAGTCTGTTCTCTGCTGTAATGTAGGGGCGGGTCGTGACCCGCCCGCGGGCCGCTCGCGAGCGGCCCCTACGCTTTCTTGGCAATTTTATAAAACCAAATCCCCAAGCCAATCACCGTTACCCAACCCAACAACGTGGCTACTGCACTTAAGCTATTGGGCATAATTTTTAAGATATCGGGATTATTCGCCATTCCAAACGGGATCGCAAGGATCACATCCATCAAAGCTGCGCCGGCCACTAAGCCACAAGCAACCACAGTGCCATGCTGTTCTTTGCCTGCATGAGCGGCTTCATTTAAGCGACGCTTGGCTAAAGTACGTTGCGCAATGAGGGCAATAATACTACCAAATACTAAAGGGATCGAAGCCGAGAGCGGTAAATACATCCCCACTGCGATCGATAAAATTGACAGGTGTAAATTTTTCTTGGCCAAAAACTGATTGAGCACAATAAAAATAATCACTACCACAGCACCGGCACCCATATAATTCCACGGTAATTGATGATTAAATACGGCAGCGGTAATAGCGGCCATAGCAGCGGCAGGTGGTGCGGCTAGGGTTTTAGTCGGGTCCATGCCCGCATGCGGCAGTACATCACCAATACCATAGACGTTGAATAATAAATTCATAATAGGGGTAGAAATGCTGGCGGCGATAATAACGCCTATTATCAACATTATTTGCTGTTTCCACGGTGTCGCACCCAGCAGATGACCGGTTTTTAAATCTTGAATATTATCGTTAGCAATGGCGGCAGAGCTGGCAATGATGGCCCCGACGATAATCGTCATGCCTGAGGCATCCAACAATTGTTGATTTGAAAGCACCGAGTGCAGAGCAGTAAATCCCAAACGTAATAACAGCGCAGTAATAATCATACCGACAATAATGACGGATGAACCTGGTGTCGTCGAAACACCGACTAAACCCGAGAAGTAAGCGCAGACTGTCGATAAAATGAAACCAATAATTAAAATGTAGATTAAACACAGCAGCAAAAAAGGAATCGTAATATTGCCAAGTGCTAAGCTGTCCATATTCAAACTGTGATTAAAGAAAATATAGATGCCGATACAAACCAGCAGCAGTAAAATTCCGAGCACCGATAAGGGTAAATCTCGTTCGGTGCGAGGAATACGCAACTGCTCTTTTTCAGCCCAGGCACGCATGGAAACTTGGATGCTGACTGCGAACGGTTTTAATAAAGTCAGCACCGTCCATAAGCCAGCCACGACCATGGCACCAATCCCCATGAAACGTAAATCTCCACGCAAAGGACCACCCATCACCGTTTGCGTGGCATCGCCGTTTAACAAAGGGATGTGATTAATATACGCTAAAACAGGCACACCTAAAAACCAAGTGACAATGGCGCCGATTAAAATACTTATACCGACATTAAAGCCGACTAAATAACCTGCGCCAATGAGCGCCGCGGAAAAGCCGCCCCCAAAGCCGACGATACTGCGTCCCACGCTAAAAAATGCTTGGCAACTGTTGGCGGCGATTTGTAAACCAGTTTGGGTAAACTCCATCAACGCACCAATACCACCGCCCCATAACATAGCTTTTAAACTCATATTTTTTTGATCGCCCGCTTGCAACAGTGCGGCAATGGCTTTGCCTTCCGGGAAGCGTAAGGTTTTTTCTTTCATTAAAATGCGGCGCAAAGGCACGGAAAAAATCACGCCTAAAATACCGCCTAAAATGGCGATACAAAAATTTTCCCAATACGGAAAATGGGTCCAGAAACCTAAAATGATGAGCGCAGGCGTGGTGAAAACGATGCCCCCCGCCACAGCTTCGCCAGCCGAAGCGGCGGTTTGGACTAAATTATTTTCTAAAATATTGGCATTTTTAAATAAGCGCAAAATGCCCATGGAAATCACTGCAGCGGGAATTGAGGCGGAGGTTAAAAAGCCAATTTTCAAAGCCAAATACGTATTGGATGCGCCGAGAATTAAAGCGAGAATAATGGCGAGAATAATCACCCGTACAGTGATTTCAGGTAATTTTGCGTGCGCAGGGATATAAGGTTGGTTCATGATTTCAGCAGTAGTTGAGTTAATTCTTGTTTAAGGGCCGGGGACAATAATTTTAAACTGTTAGAGCCGCGGGTAATTTTGGCGATGCTCACACCAAATTTTTTGGCAATTTCGCGCTGGGTTAATTCGCCTTTGAGTAATTCTTGGGTGAGGAGATAACGAGTGGTGAGGGTAGCTTTTTCTTCGTGCGTCAAAAAAAATGTTAAACACTCATTTAACGCGTGAGGCGTTTTGATGCTTTGTAAGGCGTTTAAAAAACCGCGCCAGGCGGAATCAGTGGTTGTCATCTTGTAATGGTATGAAATTACAGAAACGGTGTCAAGGAAATTCTAACTCGTCATTCCCGCGCAGGCGGGAATCCAGGTTTAATTAATAACACTGTATAGACTTTTGCTGGATCCCCGCTTTCGCGGGGATGACGGTGGCATTTCGATTTTTAACAGATGGTGCCGGAAAGAGGACTCGAACCTCCACGGGTCGCCCCACAAGTACCTGAAACTTGCGTGTCTACCAATTTCACCATCCCGGCGGGAGAGGAGGTATTTTAACGAAAGATGATGACCGATACAATATTATTATTTTAAATCCCCCCTGCCCCCCTTTTTCAAAGGGGGGATAAAACCATGATTTCCCCCTTTAACAAAGGGGGATTAAGGGGGATTTTTTGCGGATATCTTTCAGAGCTTATCCATCAACTTCAAATACTCTGCATGCGAAAGACGTGCGGTAATTTGCCAATTGCCATCTTCGTCGGATTTTTCTTCCACAATGGCTTTCATGGCATACAATTGCGCGCGCAATTTTGCTTCACTCGGCATTAAATTTAATTCAATCAGTTGGTAATCTTGTGTGAGATATTCAACGATAGCGTGTTTAAGTTTTTCCAAACCAGTGCCAGCTTGTGCTGACACATACACCGCTTGCGGTTTTTGATCGGCATCGTAATCAATACGGGGTGGGAAATTTTCCAGTAAATCAATTTTATTATAAACTTTCAAACACGGAATTTCACTGGCGTCAATTTCTTCTAATACTTTTTCAACTTGCACGATGGTGTCATCGCGTTCAGGATGTGACATGTCGATGACATGCAGCAATAAATCGGCCGCACGAGTTTCTTCTAACGTAGCGCGAAACGCATCGACCAAATTGTGCGGTAAATGGCGGATAAAACCCACCGTATCAGCCAATACGACTTCACCTAATTCAGACAATTCAATGCGTCGCAAAGTAGGATCTAAGGTTGCAAATAATTGATTGGCGGCATAGACATGCGACTCGGTTAAGGTATTAAAAAGAGTGGATTTACCAGCGTTGGTGTAGCCAACTAACGCAACTGTCGGTACGGGCTTCTTTTGTCTTAGGCCGCGATTTTGCGCGCGTTGAGTGCGGACTTTTTCCAAACGTTGTTTGATGAGTTTAACGCGCTTGGCGATTAAACGTCGATCGGTTTCTAATTGGGTTTCACCGGGACCGCGTAAGCCAATGCCGCCTTTTTGCCGTTCGAGATGTGTCCAACCACGCACTAAGCGGGTCGACATAAATTCGAGTTGGGCGAGTTCAACTTGCAATTTACCTTCAAAGGTGCGCGCGCGTTGCGCAAAAATATCGAGGATTAAACCGGTGCGATCTAAAATGCGGGCCTTCACTTCGGTTTCTAAATTACGGGCTTGGGCGGGAGATAATTCGTGATTAAAAATAATAACATCGGCTTGTGTATCAGCGATGATTTTTTTTAATTCTTCAACTTTACCCGTGCCAACAAAAAATTTGCTATCCGGGCTATCACGATGGCCATGCACTTCTGCCACGGGTTCAACACCGGCTGACGTGACTAAATCAAAAAATTCTTGCCATTCGTCATGTTGATGAGAAGCACCCAGATGCAGATGCACTAAGATGGCTTTTTCTTTGGGGCGATACGCAGGTACCATAAAAATCAAGGAAGCAAGTTCCCGCTTTTAGCGGGAACTGCTGGGCGATTGACGAACAATTAATTTTCTTCTTCTTCAGTTTGCGCCGCTAATTCACGGGAAATATCTACATTTTGTGTTGGCACAATAGTAGAAATGGCGTGTTTATAAATCATTTGCACGATGTTGCCATTTTTCAATAACACAACGAATTGATCAAAAGCATCGACAGTTCCTTGCAATTTAATACCGTTAACTAAATAAATCGAGACGGGAATATCTTCCTTGCGTAAAGTATTAAGAAAAGGATCTTGTAAGTTTTGCCCTTTCTCTTGTTTTTTTGACATATAGTTTTCTCCTCGATAGGTATTGTTATGTAACTAAGCGCGCTATCTTAACAGAAGCGGTAAAACCTGGTCAAGCAAATGCGGAGGTAAATTTTTGCCTGGCAGGAAGTAATGCGCCGCGGGCCATTTGCGCAGCCAGGTCATTTGTCGTTTGGCCAACTGGCGGGTGGCAGCAATAGCGGTTTCACACATCTCCGCTTGTGAAATAGTGCCTTCTAGATACTGCCAAACTTGCCGATAGCCTACTGCGCGCATGGAAGGTTTGTCCAAATTTAAATCACCACGTTCATATAAAGTTTTAACTTCGGCAATCAGGCCATGCTCTAACATGGTGTGAAAACGCGAGCTAATCGCGGCATGTAAAGCCTGGCGATCTGCGGGCATTAAAGCTAAATTAATAAATTGCCAATCTTGAGGCGCTGCTATCGCATGACCCTGTAATTCACTCAGCGGTTTACCCGTTAGTTCATAGACTTCCAGAGCACGTTGTATACGCTGCGGATCGGTAGGGCGAATGCGGCTGGCAGCGACGGGATCGATAGCTTGTAGATGAGCGTATAAAGCTGCAATACCTTGTTCAGCTGCTCGAGCATTTAATTGTGCCCGAATGGTCGGATCAGCAGAGGGGAGGTTGGATAAGCCTTGCTGCAAAGCGCGAAAATACAACATGGTGCCGCCGACCAATAAAGGGATGCGGTCGGTCTTTAAAATGGCTTGGATTTCACGCGTAGCATCGTCGCAAAAGTCAGCGGCGGAGTAATTTTCCGCCGGGTCGCAAATATCAATTAAGCGGTGCGGGTAGCGTGCCAAGGTCTCTTTGTCGGGTTTAGCGGTACCGATATTCATGTCACGGTAGACCATGGCGGAGTCAACGCTGACAATATCGCAAGGTAAATGCTCGCTTAAAGTCAGCGCTAAGTCGGTTTTGCCGCTACTGGTCGGGCCCATGAGGCAAATAATTTTTTTTCTGTGAGGTGTCATGGTATGTTAGAATTATACCAGTGTTATTTTAAATTTTTAAATTCCCCGTAAAAATCCCCCCCGGCCCCCCTTTTTCAAAGGGGGGAGGATCCTTTTTCAAAGGGGGAAATTAGAGTGAAAATTTAATTGAAGGATCCCCCCTTTGTAAAAGGGGGCGGGGGGATTTAAAGCCCTATTTAAGGTGAAAAAAGATGCTCCTGCGAATTTTGCGTTTAGTTTTTATTATTGTTTGTGGCTTAACACTCAGTGCTTGCTATCATCCCGACATTCAACAAGGTAATGATTTGCCCGTGGTGCAAAATCAACAGGTGAAGTTAGGTATGTCGCAGGAAGATGTGATTACTTTATTAGGCCAACCGGTATTGCAAAATACGTTTGATAATAACCAATTAACCTACGTTTATACTGATTATCCCAATCATGGCGATATCACTGAGCATAAGTTGTTGCTGTATTTTAAAGACGATAAGTTGGTGAAGATAGAGCGTTCTTAATGCTTACGCCGCAACGGCTTAACCCGCGCTTTTCGTGCAACTTTTGGATCGATCTTTAAAGGCCGATAAATTTCAATGCGATCGCCATCTTCCAAAACGCGATCGAGACTTACGCCACTACCAAAAATTCCTATCGCATTATTATCCCATTGTAAGTCAGGTAGTTGTTGAAGAGCGATTGCGATACTGCTGCCTTCTGCTACCGTTAAGTTCATTAAAATTTGTTGTTGGTTGTCACCGTATACTACTTCAATTTTCACTGCCTAAAACTCTTTGTAGATGATATATTTTGAATTATCCATAGTCATTTAAAAAATACTCTGTCGTCATTCCCGCGAAAGCGGGAATCCAGGCTGAATCATGAGAAGCCTGGATCCCGGATAATTGCGGAGTTTACCCTCGTGAAAACGGGGGCAATTTCCGAGATGACATACTACAAATTATTCTGCAAGTAAGGCACTACCGCTTTTTGAGTGTCACTAAAAATATCAGGCGGATATTGGCGGTTAAGATGGACAGTCGTCTGATTGGGATCTTTCACCAGCAACTCTTCATTGAAAGCGTATAAGTCGATGCCTTTAAATAAAGGATCTTTGCGCGCGCTACTGTTATTAATCGCTGCGATATCGGCTTTCACATAATCAATTTGGTTATAACCGGTAGGAGTGGGGCCCAAACGTTCAAATTGCGTAGCAGTCGCTGCAGCGCCAATAGCGAATTGGTAAGGGATTTTGTATTGCTCAGCTAACTGCATGTCGCTTGCGATGGCAGTTTGCACTTCTTGTGCATGGGCGCTTGGAGATTCAGCAACACCTGCGACAACATTATCGCCTAAATCATACAAACCAAAAATCAGATAGCCATTGCCATATTGCGTTAATACTTTAGCGATGGCTGAAGGGTTATCCTGAACAGCGCCGCCACCGGTAAAAATGCCGAAAATACGGCCTTGTTTGTGCATGCCATCAACACAGTGCAAAGGATCTTTTTTGCCATTGCTGTAGTGGCCGGCAAAATCTTTTGCGATTTGAGTATAAAAATATTTTTGCCCATAGCCCTGAATCACACCACTGTCATTGGAAAAACTAAACGGTTCAATATCGAAGGACACACCGTCGACCACATCATCGGCACACACTTGGGCGGCGACAACGTTGGCTAATTGCATTGCGCTGGGTTGGTCTAAACCATTCATATACCACGTGCCGTGGCTGCCTTTATAACCGACAACACCGCTAATATCGATGATATTTAACACGCGTTTGGCTTTCGCTTTACCAGTCACAGTGAGGTGCGAATAAGCATGCACTGAGTTAAACCCGGCATCGAGCTGGCCCACCCAGTCATCCCAATTATCTGTGATTTTGCTCATCAAACGCGAAGGATAATAGGTGAGGCGAAAATTATTCGGTAAATATTGATTATTTTTGGCCGGTGAAATTTCGATGGTGGCAGCATAAACAAATAATTCTGTTAACTGATGCCCCGGTCCCGCACCTTCATTATATTGTTTTATTTTATTGAAGAAAAAAGCAGAGCGGCTAAACTTCATGGTATTTTTACCATCGTAGGTGTAACCGTGCACCCAGGCGCTATTGCCATAGGGGACGATGGTGGTGGCGGCGTAGGTGCTGGCGGCGAGAGCGCTTAGCAATATAATAAAAAGTTTTTTTAAAGACATAAATTTTTTCCTCACTACGATTTTTGTCATTCCCGCGAAGGCGGGAATCCAGCTTAAAATAAAAACCTTTTTCAATTTTAATTCGATGAAGGAAGTTGAAATAAGTTTTTAAAACCTGGATCCCCGCCTTCGCGGGGATGACGTGGTATCTCACAAATTAGTTTGCAAATACTTTAATACCGCTTTATTTTGATCTTCCGCCGGATTGCTCGGATAAACCGGCGCAACGCCACCGGCTGGATTATCCACCACCAGGTGTGTATTCCAACCCCATAAATCAATGCCTTTGAACAGCGGATCTTGTCGTGCACCGCTGGCATTGATCACATTAATAGCCGCTTGTACATAATCCAATTGATTGTAACCCGTACTCGTAGTACCCATTTTTTCAAATTCATGTGCAGAAGCGGAAGCGGGGATCCCAAATTGATATGGAATTTTGTAGCGATCACAAATCGACATCATTTGCGAAGTTTCTTGTTGCGCTTGGGTTTGATAAGCGTTCGGCGGGTTAGGTGTGCCGGCGGGTTGACCGCTTAAATCATACACGGAATCGATCACATAACCATTGCCATATTGGGTGAAAACTTTCGCGATATCATCAGGGTCTTCCTGGATAGCAGAAGCACTGGTAAATACTGAGAAAATGCGGCCTTGTTTGTGTGCTCCATCAACGCAATTTAAAGGATCATTTTTTGGATCTTGAAATTGACCCGCAAAATCTTTGGCAATTTCGGCAAAGAAATATTTTTGTCCTGGCCCCGACGTGATGCTGCCAGAACCGACAAAACTAAACGGTTCAATATCAAACTGTACGCCATCGATGGTGTCATCGGAGCATAATTCACCCGCGACAAAGTCGGCGAAATGGGCCGCATCTGCTTGGCTTAAACCATTTAAAAATTGTAAACCATGAATCGTTTTAGTACCCGCTGCACCATTGATTTGCACTAAATTCAATACGTGTTTACCGCTTTTTTTGCCGGTACTGGTTAAGTGCGAATACGCATGGACGGAATATAATCCGCTATCCAATTGCTCTTCCCAAGATCTCCAATTATTTAAACTCACGTGCAAAATGCGTTGTGGGTAATAGTCAATATAAAAACTATTCGGCACAAACGCTTCACCGGCAGGAGGTGGGTGAATTTCCAACGCGCCAACCGAAGCAAAAATTTCAGTGATTTGATGGCCCGCTGTTGCACCTTCGTTATACGCTTTTAAAAAATTAGCAAAGCGGCCCGCTTGAGTATTGCTGACAGCGCCTTTGGTATCCATAGTGTAATCATGCACCCAAGTGCCGTTGCCGAATGGAACAAGAGTGTCAGCCGCTTGAATATTTAAAGCGGTAACGACACCGCATAGGAGAAGAGTAAATTTTTGCATAGTGGCCTCATACTTCATGCGGACATTATTCCGCGATTTATGTCCGCATTGGAGCGTTATTCTGCGCTATGTTTAGTTGTTTTGCAATTGATGTATGTCAATGGTCAGAATTTGTACTAGACAGCTGCTAAGCAGGCTGCTATCATGATCGCGCATATCGTTTTTGGAAGTGAGGGATTCATCATGAAAAGTTATTACAAGGTTGTATTAGGGTTGATTTTAGGCTTCGTTATTTTTGCTGTGCAAGCTGAAGGTATCATTAGTTATGCTAAGAAAGACAACACTCAGCTCCCCACCCAATTAGTGTCAGGCCGTACCGCTTTAGCGTTTATTACGGTGAGTAATAATTTAAATAATAGTTTTGATCCTCTTCCTGCTTGTACAGGTGATACCGCTAAAACGGCCTTTTTTATTGTATATCGGGATGTATTTCAGCCGGATTTTTCCGATGATTCAAATTATCCTGCTGCGGGTGACTACAAAGGAATTTGTGGTAAAGATTCAATTGCTGTTTGTGGCCCCTATCAAGAAACTAAAGAGAATGGTTGGACCAAGACCAATATTTATCTCCCACAACTTTATAAACATAAGAATGGGCATACCGATACTTGTACCTTAAAATTAAAAATAATGACAGCCGTTAGCGTTACTCCAAATGATCCTGCACTGCATATTGTTAACTCCGGCGGACGTGGCGATCGGTTTTTCACTCCTCCTATCAACGTTGTTGTAACCGATAATCCTGCGGGAATATTGAGTTTGCCGGATCACCTGGTGGCAGTGCCTGGCGCCGATACTACACTGAGAATTTATAATCCCTCCACAACTGTCGCGGCAAATAATATCATCATCGATTTAAGCTCTATGCCGGGGCTTAGTTTGGTGAGTCGTCCCGCTGCTTGCGATGATTTAATGCCGGGGCAATATTGCTATGTGGTTGTACATGCCGATAGTAGCGTAACCTTGCCAGGCAGTATTCAAGCGTATGCCAGCAATACGCCGGAGACCCCCTACAGTGTTAATGTGATAGCGACTGATGTTGGCAATGTCAGCGCCAATGATGTCACGTTTAATACACCGGGTACGCAAACGTTTACCATCACTAACCACGACAGCAGTGCCGTTACTTTAACCAGCATTCGTTTGCTCAGCAGCAGCTTAAACGGTGTTTCAACCGGTAGCACGCCCTTGAGCGGCAATAGCATTGATTTATTTGGCGAAGGTACCTGTATCAGTAATACTTTAGCGGCCAGCGCCAGCTGTGCGATTAATTTTGATGCAGCGGTGGATGCCGATGCGCAAAATGCGTATTTGGAAGTGCAATACACCGATGCCAATAGTCAGTCTTTCACTTTAGTACGGCAGTTTAAAGTGAATAATGCGGTGACGCTGGTGATTAATCCGGATATCAATGATCCCACGCAAAGCGACCCGATTAATTTGAGTTACGACAATACGCAAAATAATCCGCTCGCCACTACGCCGTATAAAATTCAAGTGACGCAAGGCAATGGCTTTAGCTGGAATGCAACGGGTAATGTGAGTTTGTCAACCTTAGGGGGCACCACGCTGGATGCAGATGCTGCACCGTCGGGTACCTGCACCGGTTATATCGCTACTTACCCAAATGGTACCGACCGGGCTATTTCCATAAGTGCCCACCGCGACCCAAGCACTGCCATTCCAGGCGATAGCATTGGCTGTACCCATTTCAGGGGCGCTAAAATCGGTTGGGGCATGCCAGGTTTGGCCATCATCGGTGCTGACTAAAATAACCGGGGTACTCGCTGCTCCCGAACTATCAGTACTACCCACCGCAACCCAGGTTCCATTTCCATCGGTAGCAATGCTGGCGAGTATTCCGGCATTTGCTGTAAAGCTTGTGGGAAAAGACCAAGTTACTCCGTTATTGGTGCTGATTTTTATTAATTCATTTCCACCACCAACCCCTACCGCGGTTGCCGTTGTTCCCACTGTCACCCAAGTATTTCCCGCATTCGCCACGCCCGCTAAATAACCGGTCACATTCGGTGCGCCGCTGGGCACGGACCAATTAATAGCATCGCTACTTTTGTATAAACTCGTTTGGCTGCTGCCGGTATTGTCACTACCCACAGCTACCCAGGTACCCGTGCTAACATTGCCTGCTACACCATACAGAGCCCCCAAAATAGTAGTAATCGAACTCCAATGACTACCATAATCTGTCGAATAATTTATCAAGCTATTGGAGTCACTTGAAACACCTACGATCACCCAAGCGTGCGGGTTCATAGCAGCACCATACAACAAAGCATTTGATCCAAGATCATTTTCCGCTGACCAGGTTGTTGCGTTATCATAATTTGCAAGGCTGGCGCCATCAAAACCATTATTTTGCCCCACCGCCACCACCGGCAC
>JABDGN010000003.1 GCA_013285995.1 Gammaproteobacteria bacterium | reverse complement strand
TTGAGTTGTGGGTTGTGAGTTGTCAGTTGTGGGCATAATGAGTTGTGAGTTGTCAGTTGTGGGTTGTGGGTTGTGAGGCTTGAGTTGTGAGATCTTTTTAGTTGGTTAGTGATAAAAATCTGAATACTGAAAAAACTGTTTTTGCTTTTTCTCACAACTGACAACTCACAACCCACAACTCAATGTTCACAACTACATGAACGGAGCTGCAATTGCCAAGCCCGTTCCAATCAACACCGGCCAAAAATCAGCCCAGTGCGAAGGCGTTTGTGAATGCAATGCGTCTTTCGTTCCTAATGGCACAATTTGATAAGCAAACAATTGGCCGGTGCGCGTGAGAACATACACTTTATCACCTTCCACTATTGGAGCTGACAAAATCGAACTTTGTAAATTCTTCGGGTTTTGATTATTTTTAGGTTCAGTTTGACCAACAGGAATCCGCAACGCAAATTGCCCGGTGCTACGTGATAGCACATGCAAGTAACCTTCTGCATCACCCACTATCACATACTGATCGCTCAAAGCGGGCGCGGTAATATCGCGATAAGCTAATTCATCTTGCTGCCAAGTGACACTGCCATCGGCCTTGCTAAACATCCAAATATGGCTGTTAGCATCGGTAATAAATAAATTATCTTTGCCTAAGGCAATCCCCGTATAAGAAGATAAATTTTTCTGCCAATTGGTCACGCCAGTATCCAATTGCAATGAAGCAATGTTACCTTGATAAGTCGCAATATAAATATTGCCTTCTTCCATCACCGGGTTAACATCCACATCGACCATTTGCTGCGCTTCAGTGGTGCCCTGCGGAGTGGCCAATTGTTGCTGCCATAAAATCGTACCATCGGCTAAACTCAATACAAATACTTTACCATCAGCCGTACCAATCACCACTTTATCGCCGGCAATTTTGGGTGTGCTGCCAAAACGTAAAATCATTTGCGGAGCCGCGTTAGCAAAAGTCCACAAGGTTTTACCATTTTGCGCATTCAATGCATAAACTTCGTCATCAACGGTTTTAACTAACACCACATTGTTTTGTGCTTCCGGAGTAGCCAGAGCTTGATTTTCTAAAGTAACCTGCCAACGTAAATTACCAGTATGTTCATCTAAGGCATAAAGTGCTCCGGTATTATCACCGACAAACACTAAACCCGCACCCATGCCAACGCCACTGGTAATAGCTTTATTTAACTGCGTACGCCAAATCCGTTTACCATCTACTGCATTAGTTGCAAGCACATTGCCATTTACATCCGTTGTAAATAAGCGACCTTGATCGCTGGCAACTGCAAAACGCAAATAATTATCATCGTCGCCTTTGCCTACATTAGCAGACCATAAAGGCAGGTAAGCAGCCGTCGCATTAAAATTCACTAATGGTGAAGGCGGCGGCGTATTGTCATCACCGAATGGACTGCAGGCGGCTAAAGCAGCCACTAAGGCAACAAAAGAAAGAAACCGAAAAACTAACTTCATATCTACTCCAGTAAAGTAAGAGTTGTGAGGCGTGAGTTGTGAGATCTCTTGGTTACTCATTGTGGGAGATACTGACGAGAAAATAGATTTTATTTTTCTCACAACTGACAACTCACAACTGACAACTTATATCACAACCCACAATTCTTTTATAAACTATTCAATTGCATTTGCAAAATCGGCAGCAATGACGAATCCGCTGGCAAGCCTTGAATGGTCTGTTGCAATTCACTGCGGGCTTTATCAAACTGACCTAACGCAATATACGCTTGCGCGCGCACAGCCGCGGTGGCACCTGGATAAATTTGTTCAGCACCCGCCAACACTTGTAAAGCTTGAGCAGGTTTATTTTGCGCAATTAATACGCGCGCCAACCGCAATTGCGCCAATTGGCTTAACATTGGTTGCTGTGAATGATCAATTACCCATTGCAATTGCTGAGCCGCTGCATCTAATTTACCTGCATTCACTGCTTGTTGCGCCAACACCATCGCCGCTAATTTGGCATAGGGTGTGCTGCTGTAATTGTTGATCAATTGATTCGCTTCGGCAGCGGTGTTCACAGCATCATTGTTGGTTGCACTCACCATCAATTGATCATAGAGCATCGACGCTTGTGTAGCAGTTACCGTTTTGTGATGTTGCCAATATTGCCAGCCTAAAATAGCTAACAAAATAACGATAATAATCGTGCTAACCCAATTGCCATATTTTTTCCACCATTCTTTCAATTGGTGTAATTTTTCGTCATCGTTTAATGTTATATCGACCATGTTTCTCTCTGCTTAGGATTGAGGAATGAGGACTGTGGATTGAGAAAAAAGCACTTTGTCATTCTCACCACGTAGTGGTGGGAATCTAAGGTTTTTAACTTTCAAATTAAGCTTTGCCTGGATTCCCGCTTTCGCGGGAATGACAAACCACTCAATCCTCAATCCTCAATCCTAATTCCTTCTTAAAAAATTCCACCATTTCATATTGCGGCACCGTCACCTGTTCCCGCTCTTCGCGCAAATATTTTACTGTCACGGTAGTTTGTTTCGCTTCATCATCGCCTAAAATTAAGGCTATTTTGGCACCGCTTTTATCGGCTTTTTTAAATTGACTTTTAAAACCGCCACCACCGCAATGCACTAACAACGATAAATCAGGTAAAGCCAAACGTAAATCTTCCGCTAACTTTAAAGCGTTTTGCTCCGCTAATTCTCCAACATTGAGTAAATACACATCCGGTACTGGTGAACTTAAATTCTGCTGCGCTTGCAATAACAAAATTAACCGTTCCATGCCGATGGAAAAACCTACTGCTTCACTCGCGGGTCCACCTAATTCAGCCACTAAATTATCATAGCGACCACCACCACATACGGTGGCTTGTGCACCTAAATGCTCGGTAACCCACTCAAACACTAGGCCGGTATAATAATCTAAACCGCGTACCAAGCGGGAATTAATTTCATAAGCGATGCCAGCTTTATCCAAATAAGCGCACAATTGATTTAATTGCGCACGGGCAACTTCATCCAAATAATCCGTCATTTGCGGCACATTTTGCAACACAGCCGTCATCGCGGGATTTTTGCTATCTAAAATCCGCAGCGGATTTTTATCCAAGCGGCGTTGGCTATCTTCGTCTAATTGCGCATGATGCTGGGTAAAATAAGCGACTAATGCTGCTCGATAAGCGGCGCGCGTGCCAGGGGTTCCCAGCGAATTAATTTGTAATTTGAATAACGCGCTTAAACCCAACTCCTGCCATAGGCGCGTGGTTAACAATAAAATTTCGGCTTCAATGGCCGCGCCATGCATACCAAAGGCTTCAAGGCCTAATTGATGAAATTGCCGATAGCGGCCTTTTTGCGGCCGTTCATGGCGAAACATCGGGCCCATATACCACAAGCGTTGCACGGGCTGCTGTTGTAACACGCTATGCTGCACTAAGGCACGCACGCATACAGCGGTCCCTTCTGGGCGCAGCGTTAATAAATCACCATTGCGATCGGCAAAGGTATAAGTTTCTTTTTCAACGATATCACTGGTTTCACCTACTGAGCGTTGAAATAAACTCGCCGCTTCAACCAGTGGAAAGCGAATTTCCTGATACGCATACTGCGTCATTAAGCGACGCCAAATAGTTTCGATGTGTTGCCAATAAGCGATCTCATCGGGCAATACGTCATTCATGCCACGGACTGCTTGAATCGCACTACTACTACTCATTACCCTAAATCCATATTAAGCTTTAAATCAGCATGTTTTGCGCTACTTCCCGATTGTGCTGCAGCGGGAGCTGCCGTAGTGGGAGCGGCTGACTGAGCAGCGCCAGGGGTAGGAGCAGAAGTAGCTGCGCCGGGCACAGTTGAGCGGGCAACCTGCGGTTTAGATGCAACTGGTGATGAGGCGGCAACAGAAGGTTTAGCTTGTACGCTTGGATTTGAATTTGCGCCCGCTGCCGGAACGTGCGGGGTGGGTGCTACTGCTTCTTGAGCGGGCGCTGATGGCGCTTGCATCAACGCAGCAGGAGCTTGATCAACTAAAGGCACAGCCGCTGGCGTGGTATGGGGTATATGATGCGGTTTGGGCACTACTACCGCTGCGGGTGGCTCAGTTTGTGTCGCGGTAGCTGCTGAAACCGCTGGCGCTGTTTCTTCACTGCTGGCGGCTGTTGCCATGGATTGATCAGTATCACGCTCATGGTGGGCATACCAAATTAAAAACACTACAATGATTAAAATAATCGCGGCAATAGCCGTGGTTTTACGGACTTTAACCTCGGTTCCCTGAGATTCTTGTTTGCTCATCGTCGGCGCAATATCTAAGGCAGCCGGTTTTACTTCAATATTTAAGTTATTAAATGCGGTCAATAATTCTGCTTGTGGAATATTCAGCATTTTGCCACAGGCACGCAAATAGCCTTTCATAAAAACCAAATTGTGGCGATCGTATTTATCCTCTTCTAAATCACGTACAACGTTAATATTAAGATGTAAATGACCTGCTACATTCTCTTGACTTAAGCCTGCTTGCAGCCGCGCCTCACGTAATAATTTTCCTGGAGTTAATAAAATAGTTTGCTCCATAATTAATGGCCACCTGCTTGATTTGAGCTATAAGTTTGTAAATATTGCTTGTACTCGTTTGAAGTAGGAAATTGTTTTGCTAACACATTGGCGTATGCGGTGGCAACATCATTATTACCAGTAACCTTTGCTAAACGAATCGTAATCCACAAAATAGTTGGATTATTGGGCGCCCCACTGTGGAAATAATTAAGCGCTTGTTGATAACCCGCTTGATAAGCTCCTAACTCATAATCGACGATGGCCAACTGCATCATAGCATTTGATAAATCGGGGTTGGCAAATAAAGCCTGCTGCAAATCAGTTTGCGCTTTTTTATTATCCCCGGCTAAATGCGCACACATGCCGGCATTTTGATAAGCTCGACCGGTATTAACATACTGTTGATCATTGATAGCTTTTTGAAAATATTTATCAGCTTCAGCGTAATTACTTTGGCGACATAAGAAAGTACCATAATTATTATATGCTCCACCTCTATCCTTATCGGACGCTATATCAATCGCTTGCAAATAATATTGCGCAGCACTTGGCATGTCATTAGTTAACTCGTAGTAATAAGCCAAGGCGGAAGTTGCTGGCACCGAATGGGGATCTTGTTGCAGCGCCAACAATAATTTTTCTTTCGCAGCCACCATATTGTTTTGCTGGAGGTAATCCAACGCTATTTGCGTATTAAGGATAGCGGCCTGTTTTTGCTTAGCTGCTTGAGCAGCTGCATCAGCATCCATTTGCGCATGATTAGCACAGGCAGCTAGCAATATGCTTAACAAAGCCAAAATGCTTAAACGAAAGAATAGTTTCATCATATTTTAATCTCACTGATTTTTTTAGGCTTAATCAATTCCAATTTAACCCGATGCTCACGCGAGCGACTGGTGCGATCCTGAAACTCACCTGCCAATTGACCACAGGCCGCATCAATGTCTTCACCACGCGTTTTGCGGATTGTTACATTCAAACCAGCTTTTTGCAAGGCATTTTGAAATTTAAGAATCGTCTCCCGTTCCGAGCATTGATATTTAGTATTAGGAAAAGGATTGAACGGAATCAAGTTCACTTTGCAAGGCATATTAGCCAATAATTTAATCAACTGCGTAGCGTGTGCAGCCGTATCATTCACATCGCGTAGCATAGTGTATTCAAATGTCACTTTGCGACGCGAATCTTTACCAAAAAATTCCTGGCACGCACCCATTAATTCTTTGAGTGGATATTTTTTATTGATGGGCACTAATTCGTTGCGCAAAGTATCATTCGGCGCGTGCAATGACACGGCTAAAGAACATTCGCTCTCTTCAGCTAACTGCAACATTTTCGGCACCAAACCAGAAGTACTCAAAGTAACGCGATATTTCGACAAACCATAAGCATAATCATCCATCATGATATTCATGGCGGGCAATACTTTATCGTAATTTAATAAAGGCTCGCCCATGCCCATCATGACGACATTGGTGATATTGCGATCGTGACGTTTATTATCTTTAGCTAATTGCCGCACCGCGATCCAGACTTGACCAATAATTTCTGCAGTGGTTAAATCGCGATTGAAACCCATGGCACCCGTTGAACAAAAACTGCAATTTAAGGCGCAACCGACTTGCGAAGAAACACACAAAGTGCCACGATCATCTTCGGGAATAAAAACGGTTTCAATGCCATTGCCATCAGCGAGCGTGAGCAACCATTTGCGGGTGCCATCTTTGGAAATTTGTTCGGTGTCGATACGAGGTAATTGATTATCGGTAAGCGTAGTTAATAATTGCCGGCAAGATTTACTTAAATTCGTCATCTGCTCAAAGTCGAGTACACCGTATTGGTGTATCCATTGCAGCACTTGCTGAGCACGATAAGGTTTCTCGCCGATGCTGACGAAATAATTCTGCAAACCTTGTAAGTCATAGTTGAGTAAGTTGACTTTTTCAGGAGTGGGTTCGGGAATGGTTTTGGCGGCGAGATTTGACATATTTTCCGTCATTCCCGCGCAGGCGGGAATCCAGCATTAAATAACATTTGTTTATAACTCAATGAAAATTTTAAGTTGAAGCAACTCTACCCTACTTTCAGTTTCTAGATCTGGATTCCCGCCTGCGCGGGAATGACGAAACAAATTAAATAATTACCGTGAAAAAATTTCGCTTTCCGCAAAGAAAAATGCGATTTCTTGTTTAGCGGTTTCTGGTGCATCCGAACCGTGCACGGCATTGGCATCAATGCTGTCGGCGAAATCGGCACGAATCGTACCTTTGTCGGCTTTCTTCGGATCCGTCGCACCCATTAAATCACGGTTTTTGGTGATGGCATTAGGGCCTTCCAACACTTGCACTAGCACCGGACCAGAAATCATAAATTTGACTAAATCAGCAAAAAACGGCCGGGCTTTATGCACCGCGTAAAATTGTTCAGCCTCTTGTTGGCTTAAGTGTTGCATTTTAGCCGCAACGATTTTTAAGCCGGCTGTTTCAAACCGCGCAATGATTTCGCCCACCACATTTTTTGCCACTGCATCAGGCTTGATGATGGATAAAGTTCTTTCAATAGTCATTATTATTCCCCTTAAAAATAGGGGCAAGATTGTAGCACAAATTAGCGGAAAATTCAATGGGAGCATGCGCAGAATAATCACGCAAATGGCGCTCAGCTGTCATGCAGATTTGGACTTTCCGATTGAGAAAAAGCGACAGCATACGTTGCGATAACTTCCGCAACACACGCGGTGAGTTTTTTCGCCATCGGGATATGAAGAAATTCATTGGGACCGTGCGCATTTGACCCAGGGCCTAATACACCGGTTACCAAAAATTGCGCCTGCGGGAATTTTTTGCCTAACATGCCCATGAAAGGGATCGTACCGCCCTCACCCGTCGCCATTAAGGGCTTGCCATAGGCATGTTCTGAGGCCGTATGAAAGGTTTTTAGCAGGGCTTCAGGAGCAAGAGGCGCATTCCAGCCATCGGCTTTATCGGTGATATCACAGGTAATTTTAGCGTGATAAGGCGGATTGGCTTCTAAGGCCTTTTTAATCGCTGCCCCGGCTTGATCGCTATCGCAGCTAGGCGGTAGACGAAATGATAAGCGCAAGCTGGTGTAAGGCCGTAAGACATTGCTGGCATTGCCGATGCTAGGCAATCCATCCGCACCCACTATTTCTAAGGCGGGACGCCAGGTACTATTTAACAATAATTCATAAGGGTCCATAGTGATGGCTTGCGCACCCTTAACAAAAGAAAAATTATCCAGAATGGTCTGGCCCAACAAATCAGCTGTCTGGCGGACTTGTTCCACACGTTGCTGCGGAATCTCTACAAACAATTCCGGCAATAATAGCTTACCGGTGTTGGCATCTTCAATCCGATCTAACAATTGGCGGGCAATTTGAAAGCTCGAGGGCACAATGCCGCCGGCTGTTCCTGAGTGCACCCCTTCCTGCAAAATGTCGACCCGCAGCGTGGCTTTGACCATACCGCGCAAACTAGTGGTCATCCATAACTGTTCGTAGTTAACGCAACCTGAATCGAGGCAAACAATGAGTTCGGGGGTACCAATACGAGGCAACAATTGCTCAAGGTAAAATAATAAATCTTGGCTGCCACTCTCTTCAGTGGCTTCAATCAAAATCACGCAACGAGGGTGTGATAAACCTTGCGCTTGGATGGCATTGATCGCAGTTAAGGCGGCAAAAGTTGAGTAGCCATCATCCGCTCCACCACGACCATATAATTTATCGCCACGCAATACCGGTTGCCAAGGACCTAAACCTTCATTCCAACCGGTCATTTCCGGTTGTTTATCGCAATGACCATATAATAAAACCGTGCGTTCGCTGTTCCCCGGCACTTCGATAAAAATTAACGGCGTGTGCCCCGGCTCGCGAATCACTTCCAACTGCATGCCACGCGGCGCGTGCGCATGACACCAATCCGCCAATAATTTAACGGCTTTATCCATGTGACCATTAGCTTCCCAATGGGCATCAAATAATGGAGATTTGTTGGGGATACGGATGTAATCAATCAAAGTGGGAAGAATTTTGTCTTCCCACGTTTGATTGATATACTGCTGAAGTTGTGAAAAATTAACTGCTATTGACATTTTTTCAATGTATTGGATTTTGCTTACAATCATGAACCGTGCCATTATAAGCTGCCATAAATTGTTTAGCAAAATATTTATGTGCGCCATCCGTCGGATGGACATTATCCCAATAATAATATTGATTATGCAGCGCCCAATCCTTGGACTCATTACTGATGTTGGTAAAACCACACGCTTGTTTAGGTACCTCTGTGCTGTGGTTAAAGTCATCCACGAGTTTTTGTGAAGGGGCATAAGAATCAATCATTCGCCATTTAATATGTGATAAGGTTTCATTAGTACGCAAAGAATTCTCTAATTGCGTATTAAAATTTTGTGCAACCAGGCTAAGGTTGTTTCTTTGTGTGACATCATAATTTAAACGGATTTTACCTTCCTCAAGTGGGCCAAATAAAGGCGCATTTCCCATGGGTGGCAAGCTTATCACCACCACATTGAGAGTCACAGCATTCGCCATTGCCAAGCTATTTAATTTCTCTAAGAAGCTATCAATATTTTTAACGCCAGCTTGGATTCTAGGCTCAGCGTTAGCAGGATCGTCTTTAAATTCTGCCGTATACCATAAAAAGTCGTTTCCTCCCATCCACACCACATATAAAGCATTAGGATCAACCTGGTCACCCAAGGCCGTTTGATAAAACTCAAATTGACTGGGAATGATAAGAGGGATTGAATCCCCTTCATCATTCTTAGCTTGTTGTCGTAAAATTAAATTGGCGGTGGTATCGCCTCCCCTGGCAAAATCCGTACCACCATTTTTTGATGCACCTATATCGGCATTACCAAACGCCTGGGCGACATAATAAGCCCAGGTGTTACCCTCAGCATTGGTTGACTTACCATTGTTGCCCATATCTGACAAACTGTCGCCAAACACGTATAGGGGTTGATAAACTTCTTGAATGGGGGGCGCTGCAATCACAGCTTCGCGCACTTCGCCTGCGAGCGAGTATTTTACGCTGATATTCCATGCAAACGCGGGTTGAGTTGCGCTGACATAAGCAATTGGATGCGTGAAACGCAAGGTATAATTGCAACTGTCATTGGCATGCAGCGTGGTATAACCCTGGCAAGTATTGCTGACAGTTTCAAAACCACTTGCCAATTCGGGAGCCACAATAGCAACATCGGTTAACGTATTCTGCGAAATATTTTTAATCTGGTAAGTGACCTCATGATTAATTTCCAGTTTAGTCGGTATATTACCTTCGACTGCTAATTCAGCAGCCGCTTGTGCAGTTATTGAATACAGAGAAAAACACACCAGGCTTATGAAACCCAATACTTTTTCCGTGGTATTATTACGTGTTTTCATCATGATAGCTGCTTATCTTACAATCCAGCAAATTCAGCTTTAATATTATTCCAGATGAATTTGTGTGCTTTACCACTCGGATGTACGGCATCGAAATAAAACCAATCGCCATTTTGCTCTTTACAAGCATTACGTATAACATTTTGCGTAGGATCCATTGAAGGATCATTGCTACCTGCTTCTGCATAGCAATTATCAGTGATATTTTGAAAAATATCATTGCCGGGACCATACGGCTCACCTGGTTTGAAGGCAGCTATATAGTTGGCAAAAATTTTATGGATATCGATAAGCTTAACAGGATGCTGTGGATTTGCTCTATTAAGTTCGTCTATCGCTGTCTGCAGTTGGTTATTAAAGTATATTACCCGTTCATTCAGCGTATCTCGCAACGCAGTTTGCTCCTTGAAAGCGGGCACATTACCCACCGGTGGTAAATTGAATACCACGATTTGAGTAGCACCCATTTCTTTCAAACGCCCAACACTCTCATTAATCGCTATTACAGAATCTTTGAGATAATCATCAGTTATTTTTTCAGGCGCTAATAAAGCTGGGTAGAGCAAATTATTTCCACCCGCCCATATTGCATACACTGCATTGGAATCGATTTTACCAGGATGAATCGCGAAAAATTTATCCAACTCGCTGCTCAGCAGAGTAGCCTGAAAACCTTCAAAACCTGCTGGCAATGGCCCTGCAACAGCACCCCCTACTGCAAAATCGGTACCACAAATTTTTGGTTCACCGTCGCATTGCTCAGAAGCCTTGATGCCATCATTCCCAAAAGCAACTGCCAAATAATCTGCCCAAGTTTTAGCATCTTTATTAACCGGTGTGGTAGGCTCGATGTTATTGGTATAAGGACCTGTTAAATTCATCGCATTGATATTACCCATATCCGACAAACTATCACCAAATACATACACGGGTTGTGATACACCCATAGATGACAAAGCGAGTTGCTCGCTGGTGGTGGGAGCAGATTTTGCATCGGTTGAGTAATCTACTAGCACATTCCAATGTACCGAACCATTTGGTTGGTAAGGTGATGCAGCTGTGAAATACCCACTTAATTTGCAAGTTGCACCGGCCAACAACGTAATACCCTGCGCCGCGCTAGTAGGGCAATTGATTTGCCCTGCTACATCTTCTTGCACAAAATGTTTCGGTAAACCACCAGACACATACACTTTGTAAAAAGCATTGCCTGTTGCGTTAGTGATCGTGTACATCACGGGATGATTAATTTCCACGCTAGGCACAGTGGCATTAGATGCTTGAGTATTCAACACTTGAGCGTTATTAATACTCAAAGAACCGGTAAACTCATTGGCAGCTAAAGCTGAACTTGCGCACAAGCTGCTTAATAACACTGCTTTAAAAACATCTGTGTAGATTTTCTTTCCTATCATGATTTTCTCCTGCACTATTGTGCGTTATAAGATTCCATAAATTGATCCGCTAAAAACAAGTGGCCGCTGTTGCTAGGATGTATGGTATCCCAATAGAAAAATCCTGGCTGTTTTTTAGGCCCGCAACTAAAAAATCCTATCACATTCCAACAAGATGTCTTAACATCTGTAAACTTGATTTTTGTATAGCTAGCGCCATTACTCTCGTATAAAGCCTCTGCGGGTGTATACATATCCACTAATTTTAATTTGCCACTTGTATCAGCGTGGACAAAGTTAGCTAATTGTGTGTTGTAGGTGTCGACCGCTTTATTCATTGGATCTTTTTTGCCACTTCCCACCAGATCAAACACATTGTTAGCAATGAGAGGCGTATAACCAATCGGTGGTAAATTGATCACCACGATATGTTTTATGTTAGTTGCCTGCAATTTCTTAATGAAGTTAATCATATTATTTGCAGCTGTCTTTGCGGCAGGTGAATAGTCTGTAGAGCCTTTATTGCTCAAGGCCTGATACAAGAAATCATTACCAGCCGACCACACGACATATAAAGCATCGCCGTCCAATTGCGGATGATCTTGTTTAAGCGCTGTCAACTGTGCATCCAACCCTGACGTGGTACTGCCACTTACCGCATAATCTGTACCGTGCGCACCATTATTTATCGGACGGGAAGCCGTAATAGTTGTGTTACCCAACTGCTTGGCAACATCGACAACCCAAGTTTCCCCACCATACTTTTTACCGTCCACACTAGTATAAGGGCCTCTAGCTGGGAATGGCAGAGCCCCTAATTTGGCTTTAAATTGCGGATCGACTTCATTACCCATATCCGACAAACTATCGCCGAACACATACAAAGGTTGGTAAACACCTACAGTAAACGACGCCATGTTATAAGCCGTCCAGCTTGCATCCGTATGAGCACGCTTGTAGTTTACTTTAAAATCCATTTTAACGGTTTGTCCAAGCAAAATAGGTTTGCTAAAAGTGCCTACTAATTCACAGCTTTGATTAGGCGCTAAATCGGTTGCTGGATGTTCATTGAGCGCACAGTGGGTGCCCGCTGTATTCAACACAAAATGGGCTGGCAATGCACCACTTAAGTAAAGGCTAACCCCTTGTGCAGGTGACGTATTAGTGACTTTATAAACAACTGCATGACCTACTTCTACACGGGTTAAAGCTTGGCCTTTATCGTCTAATAATTTGCCGCTGAACGATACACTATCATCCACGGGTGGGGGTGTTTCGTCGCCAGGTACATATTTATAGGCTTTCATAAATTCTTTAGCAAAAAATATGTGGCCACCGGCATGCGTACCTTTTTCAGGTCCAACCTGAATAATATAGTCAGCCGGATGCAATGGAATACCATTGTCATCTGTGTCGTAAAAGAACCAATTGGTTTCTTCACAGGCCGACTTCAACAGCCGGTTCGCATCAGCACAAGAATAGGTTTTAATAGCAGGGATTAAATCAAAGACTGCATCAAATTTATAGTGATCTTTGATAGCCTGGTTGCCGCCCATCGAATCAGGCAACATTAAGCCTATCATTGGTTTATATAGGTCAACCAAATCAATTCTATCCTTATAGGTTCCTTGCAACGCTGTTACTTCATTCGACAACTTAGTGTTAAATGTTTCTGAATTGTCACCATTAGTAATAACGATTTGTGGAATAAAAGGGCGCAGCGCTTCAGGAATATTCTTGACATCTTTATAAATGGGAATATTTACCACAGCCACATGCTGAGCGCCACTTTCCAATAAGTGTTTGGCGGCTTCGCTCACTTTGCCAGCGGCAGTTTCCATCGTTTGCTTTTGTACGGTAGAAGCATTACGTATATCGTTACCGCCAATAAAGAAAATATACAAAGCTTTCGGATCAGCACGATTATTATGCGAGTTAAGATAGCTATCAACTTGCGTTATTGCAGCTGCCGCTAAAGCCCCGCCCTGCGCATAATCTGTACCACCATTTTTAGAAGCCTGAATTCCGTTCAGGTTGTCATAATCTTGCGCCACATAATAAGCCCAGGTTTTGCCATTGGGCTTATTGGTTGCAATGCCGTTATTTCCCATATCTGACCAACTATCACCAAACACATACACCGGAATGGCTTGGTGTGGATTTCCCACCTCCAATTTACCCGTCATTTTGGCGGTAAACTCGGGTTCATAACTCGTGCTACCGATTGAAAAGTGCATGTTAATATTCCATGCAACTTCCCCCGCACTGGTAAAATAACCCGTTAAGGTACAGTAATTAGTCGGCAAGTGCGGAGATGCTGCATCCGCTGGCGTAGTCACTAGAGGTGTTTTACCTTCCAGATATACTGAGCAATGACGCCAGCCAGCGTACTCATCTAAAACAAAATTCGTAGGCAGGCTTGCTCTATCGACATAAACATTCTCCAACTCTGTCCCAGAACCATTGGTAATCGTGTAGACAACAGTTTGATTTTCTTTCACTGTTGCAACAGCTTTACCGTCCACCGAAAACGCGCCGGTCACGCCCGCTGGCAATGAATCAGAGGTATCACTGATGGCCTTCAAATGAGCTGGCAAATCAGCTTGAACCATAGGCGGGTTAACATTCATAGAACCCGGTTCTGCAAAATGGAGTGGCAAGTTGAACGTTAAGCCTTGCGCTTGTGCTGGTACTGATTCCGTAAACTCACCCGTCAAAGTGCAATAATTGGTCGGTAAATGCGGATGTTCCAAATCACTATTGGGAACGGTCATTAATGAAATTTTATTGGCGGGATTAATCGAACAAGGATGCTCGCCACCATTGGCTATTAATTTAAATTGGCTAGGCAAGTGCGCGCTATCAACATAAAAATCACTCAACACTTCTTGCGAGTTGTTAGTGATGGTATAAGTCAAGGTTTCACCCACTTTAACGCTATCCACAGGCATACCAGCGACGGTAAAGGCCCCCGTCACACCCTGCGGCAAAGATACATGTGTATCGGCGACCGCATTAAGGCCAGCAAACATCAGCAAACACGCTAGGAGGGATGGTTTTAAAATTGTAAATTGACGCATTTTTGTACCCATGTTAATAATATTTAAACCCCAACCCCACCAGAAAACCCAGTATTGTAACAAAGCAAGCTTAAGGAAATATGAGCGCTTAAAAGAGACAGGATTATACAGAAAATGAACAATCAGGGCTAGAATTAGATGGCTATCTTTTTACTGTCATCCCCGCGAAAGCGAGAATGACGTTTACGCAAACGGATTATTCAACACAATGGTTTCATTGCGTTCAGGACCCGTTGAAATAATGGCGATAGGAATGCCAACTAACTCTTCAATGCGTTTTAAGTAATTGCGCGCATTGAGGGGCAATTGATCATAAGTTTTAACACCGTAAGAAGATTCGCTCCAACCCGGCAGCGTTTCGTAAATCGGTTCACAACGCGCATAAGCATCGGGATCAACTGGTAACGTATTGATGGTTTTATTATCGAGTTTATACGCCACACAAATTTTTAATTCTGTTAAACCATCAAACACATCCATTTTCATAACACAGAATTGGCTTAGGCTATTCACTGCAACTACACGCCGCATCGCGACTACATCAAACCAACCACAGCGACGCGCGCGTCCGGTGGTTGAGCCAAATTCATTGCCTTTTTTCGCTAAATGTTCGCCAGTGGCATCGAATAGTTCAGTGGGAAAAGGCCCAGAACCGACCCGCGTCGTGTAGGCTTTTGCAATGCCTAAAACGCGATCAAAATACAGGGGCCCAATGCCGCTGCCGGTTGCAGCATTGGCAGCAGTGGTATTAGACGAAGTAACAAACGGATAAGTGCCGTGATCCACATCTAACAAAGCGCCTTGCGCGCCTTCAAACAAAACATTTTTATCGGCTTGCCGCAGCGCCATTAAATCGGCAGTAACATCGGTGACTAAAGGTCGCACTTGTTCGCCATAGTGCAAGCAATTGTCGTAGAGCTCTTGATAATCAAAAGTGTCGACGTGAAAATAATCCCGCAATAAAAAATTATAATAATCAACTAATACACGTAATTTTTCTGCACAGCGAGTAGGATTTAATAAATCGACAATGCGTAAAGCACGACGCGCTACTTTGTCTTCATAAGCCGGACCAATGCCACGCTGTGTGGTGCCAATTTTATTAATACCTAAAGCATTCTCACGCGCTAAATCGACCGCCGCATGAAACGGCAAAATGACAGGACATGCACCACTGATGCGTAAGCGTTCACGCACCGGCACACCTTCTGCTTCTAAGCCGGTCATTTCTTTTAGTAAAGCCATCGGTGATACGACTACGCCATTACCGATAAACGAAGTGACACCCGCGTGCAAAATACCCGAGGGCAATAAATGCAACACAGTTTTTTTACCGTTCACGACCAAAGTGTGACCGGCATTATGGCCACCCTGAAAGCGCACCACCGCCGCCACTTGTTCGGTTAATAAATCAACTAATTTACCTTTGCCTTCATCGCCCCATTGGGCGCCGAGGATGATTACGTTTTTTGACACAGAGTACTCCAGGGACTACGAATTACGTGTAGGGGCGGGTCGTGACCCGCCCGCGGGCCGCTCGCGAGCGGCCCCTACAAACCGACCTACTTATTATTACCACTAGGATTATTAAAATATTTAAAGAAATCACTATTCGGGCTCAACACTAAAATATTGTTGTTCGAATTTGAAAACGACTGCCGATAGGCTTGCAAACTCTTATAAAATGCGTAGAAATTGGGGTCTTTACTATACGCTTGCGTATAGATTTTACCCGCTTCTTTATCGCCTTCGGCCATCAATTGTGCCGCTTGTTCATTGGCTTTAGCAACAATCACAGTGGCATCCGCATCGGCTGTCGCTTGAATGGCTTCGGCCTGCGCTTGGCCCTCAGAGCGGTGTTGCGCGGCAACACGGGTACGTTCAGCACGCATCCGGTTAAACACAGCGCTACTCACTTCATCGGGTAAATCAATCGCTTTAATCCGTACATCGATCACTTGAATCCCCAGCGATGCCGCACCCACGTTTGCACTTTTTGAGAGTGCCGACATAATTTCCGACCGCGCATCTGACACGACATCCGGAATATCCCGCTGACCAAATTGCGCGCGCAATGCACCATTAATTTGTTGCGTCAATAATTGCTCGGCTTGCGCTGAATCACCACTTGTCGAAGTGAAATAACTGGCTAAATTGGTAATGCGCCATTTCACATAATAATCGACTAACACATCTTTTTTCTGTGCCGTCACCACGCGTGATTTATCGATGGTTAAAGTTTGAATCCGCGTATCAAAATACAATACCGAATCCAAAAACGGCGTTTTCACATGCAAGCCCGGCAACATCACTTGCGGCTGACCTTGCGAATTATCTTTAATTTGCCCTAAACGGGTGACTAAGGCTTGTTCACCTTCATCCACCGTAAACAAACTGCCTGACAACACCATTAAAATAATGATGATGAGAATAATGATGCCAACTAATTTCTTCGACATTATTGATTCCCTCCTGTACCCACTTGGCTATCGGGATTGGTGAATACAAATCGTTGCGGGCGACCTGCTCCGGCAGCATTGCTGCTTGAGCTATTGGTGTTACTGCTATAAGAAGGTGCCGTACTCGACTGCTGACTCGCATCGGAAGCAGCATTGGTAATAGGCGTTGCATTAGTCGATGTGGCAACCGGTGCAGCGGCTGCCCCTAATTTATCCAGGGGCAAATACACCACATTTTGATTGCCCTTCGCATCCAACAATACTTTGTTAGTATGTTGAAACACATCTTGCACCATTGATAAGTACATCCGTTCGCGCGTCACACCCGGCGCGCTTTGATACACTGGTAAAATCGCCAGGTAACGTGCCACATCTGCTTTCGCAGCTAACACTATTTGCTGACGATAGGCTTGCGCTTCCTGCAAAATCCGCTGTGCATTCCCTTGTGCGACCGGCACGACGCTTTGTGCGTAAGCTTGCGCTTGATTAATATAACGTTGTTCATCTTCCTGCGCTTTAATCGCATCGTCAAAGGCATCTTTCACTTGATCGGGGGCTTTAGCTGGTTGCAAAGCAACGTCAGTCACTACAATACCAGTATTATAAATTGGCAAAATTTGATTGAGTTGTTGGCCCACTTCATCCCGCACCACTGCACGACCACTGGTTAAAATATCATCCAGGTTAGTGTTACCAATCACTTGCCGCAACGCGCTGGCCGTCGCTTGTTGTAAACTTTGTTCCGGATCGGCCACATTAAACAAATAAGCTTTGGCATCAGCAATTTTATATTGCACCGCCACCGATACGTCGACGATGTTTTGATCTTTGGTCAGCATCTGCGCTTCATAAGAATAAGTAGAAACTTGTTGTACATTTAAGATGGTTTCTGAATCGATAAAACGTGGGATCCAGTGCGGGCCCGGGCCGACCGTTGTTTCATATTGCCCAAACCGCAACACGACGGCTTGCTCCGGCGGCGAAACAATGAAAATGCCCGATAAAATCCAAATCACGATTAAAATCGCAATGACGATACCAACGCCCATCACTGTGCTATGGCCACTGGGCGGCGTTTTATCAGTGCTGGAAGTGGTTTTCTTCTTGCCAAACAAACTAGCAAATTTTTGCGAAAATTCTTTAAACACCTTGTCCAAATCAGGTGGGCCTTGATTAGGATCATTGGATCCATTAGGCTGATTAGGTTGTTTGTCTTTGCCGGGTTCTGTCCAAGCCATAATAATTCCTAAAAAATTTTAAGTAAGCGGCTATTTTAACAGCTATTTGCAGGGCTGTCTTTGATTTGTTAATTTTGATGTCATTCTCATCGCGTAGCGATGGGAATCCAAGCTAATGCGTTTATCCCGCACTTTTGGCAAACTCGCGCATAAACTCAACTAAGCGTTGCACCATCGCTGCGCTCACTGCATTGTATAAACTCACCCGAATGCCACCCGCTTTTTTGTGCCCTTTTAAATTCATCAAATTTTCTTTTGCAGCGGCGGCTACAAATGCAGCATTGAGTTCTTCCGTTGGTAAATTAAAAGTGACATTCATTGCAGAGCGATAGGAGGGTGCGACTTGATTGCGATAAAAATCACTCTGATCAATATACCCATACAAAGTCCGTGCTTTGCGCGCATTGGTCGCGGCGAGAGCGGTGACACCACCCTGCTCTGCTACCCAATCTAACATTAAACCCAAAATGTAAATGGCATAGGTCGGCGGTGTATTGACCCGTGATTGCGCTTCGGCTTGTTTCGTATAATTCCACACATTAGGCGTTATCGCTGCGGGGTTACCTAATAAATCTTCGCGCACGATGACGGTGGTCACACCCGATTGGCCTAAATTTTTTTGCGCGCTGGCAAAAATCAAACCGAATTTTGCAACCTCCAATGGCTCTGACAAAATAGAGGAAGTAAAGTCTGCTACCAGTGGCACATTACCAACCTCAGGTATGCTGTGCAATTGCAGGCCAGTCAGGGTTTCATTGGGGCAATAATACGCATAAGCTGCGTGTGGATTTAATCGCCAGTCGGTGCGCGCGGGAATCGTTAAAAAATTTTCCGCTTCCCCACTCGCCACTATATTGACTTGACAATGTTTCTTCGCTTCATCTATCGCCAGACCCGACCATACACCGGTATAAACATAATCAGCCGTGGTATTGCCACGCAATAAATTCATCGGTATCGCAGCAAATTGCGCTTGTGCGCCACCGGCTAAAAATAATATTTTATAATTCGAAGGGATCGACATGAGCTGCCGCAGTTTAGCTTCAATGCCCAGTAATAATGCTTCAAACGCAGAACTGCGATGCCCAATTTCCATGATCGACATACCCGTACCACGCCAGTCCAACATTTCTACTTGCGCTCGTTCTAATACACTGTCCGGTAACATAGCGGGACCGGCCCCGAAATTTATGACTCGCAATTTGATACCTTTAAATTTTATTTTTCAAAATTTGAAAATTTTAAATCCCCCCTGCCCCCCTTTTTCAAAGGAGGGATTCATGCAATAAATTGAATGAAGGATTTCCCCCTTTGAAAAAGGGGGGATTCATGCAATAAATTGAATGAAGGATTTCCCCCTTTGAAAAAGGGGGATTAAGGGGGATTTTTCACCGTTTCCACTCAACAGCCAATCCACTATTATATCGCAGGTCGACACTCTGCACCCGACCCGCTTTGGCACTTAAAACATTCGGATACACCGTAATAAACCGTTGCAAACGATCCGCAAAATCTTCCCGACCTAAAATTAAAATAATACCGTTACTTAAAGTAACTGTCCACGCATGACGCTGACTTAAATTGATCGCAAGCACTGACAAACCCAAAGGCTGCAAACGTTGAGTCATATCGCGATAAGCGGCCAGCATCGCTGCGCTTTGCGAATCAGGTCCATTAAAATACGGTAAATCGGCTGGTAAATCTTTCAAGTGCGGTGGCGTGAAAATGACGCCCGTATCGTTCAATAAACTTTTCTCATTCCAATAGGCTACCGGCACCTGTTGATATAAATAAATAACAATCGTGTCGGGCCAAATTTTGCGAATCTCGACTCGCTCTAGCCAAGGCAATTGCAAGAGAGCCTGCTGCAAGGTGCTTAAATTTAAGTTGAGCAAGCCATTTTGCACATCAGGTAAAACAATATTTTCCACCGTCCGATTATCAATGTGACTGTATTCCCCGAGCACTTGAATCGTTTTAATTGGTAAAGTGCTGGGGCGATGTAAATAAATATAACTACTGATGATAAAAATTAAAATCAGTAAAGCAAGCAGCCATAAACAAATTTTTTTTAAGCGTCGTAAAAAATATTGCACGCCACTTTCGGTTCGTAATTTAGCTTGCCCCGCTGGCTTAGCGCGCCAAAATATCATCTCTCACCCATGACCTTCACTTCCCGATGCAATTGTACACCTTGTTGCTCGAGCACGGTAGCGGCGACATAATCAACTAATTGCTCAATATCGCTGGCCGTGGCAGTGCCCGTGTTAACGATAAAATTGGCGTGTTTCTCGGAAACCACCGCACCGCCAATTTGATGACCTTTCAAACCACAGGCTTCAATTAAACGCGCGGCATAATCACCTGGCGGGTTGCGAAACACCGATCCACAAGTGGGCACACCGGTCGGTTGGGTGGCAGCACGTTTATCGAGCAAGTGTTTAATTTTTTCTAAAGCATTAGTTTTATCACCGCTGGCAAATTCAAAGCTTGCACCCACAAACCATTCTTCGCGCGACGTTTCAACTGTACGATAGGAAATCGCAAACTCTGTTGCCGAGCGTTGGTGGATAATTCCTTGTCGATCGATGCACTCAACGCGCAAAACTTTTTCCCAGGTTTCGCCACCAAAAGCTCCGGCATTCATCGCTAATGCTCCCCCGATGGTACCCGGAATACCCGCAAAAAACTCCGCATCACTTAAATGATGTTTGGCCGCAAACCGCGCCAAACTCGGGCAGGCAACGCCACACTCGGCATAAATAGTCGTCGTATTTTTTAGCTCTATATGCCGTAAATGTTTTTGCGTAAAAATCACTGTGCCATTAAAGCCACCGTCACGAATGAGTAAATTGCTGCCGAGGCCAATCCATAATAAGGGTTCGTCATTGGCTAAGGTTTTGAGAAAAGCTTGAAGGTTTTCCAAACTGCTGGGTTGGAAAAGTTGTTTAGCGGAGCCGCTGGTTTTCCACGAGACGTAGTCAGCGAGAGAAACGTTGTGTTCGAGATGGAAGTGGGGGGATGTCGTATTCAAGGTTGTATATAATTGTAGGTCGGTTTACGAGAGTTACGCCGCAGGCGTGATGAACAAGCCGACAATATTTGAAATTTGCCATGCTGTCGGCTTGTTCGTTTCGCTTAATGCGAAACTCTCGTAAGCCGACCTACGAAGCCAAAGCGCGACCAAATTCGCTCCCGGCGAATTTGTCGAACCAGAGTGTTCTCATCCTACCCTCTCGCTGTATTTTTTAAAAAGGGCAACTGCGTTGCCCTTTTTAAAAAATATGGCGGAGAGGAAGGGATTCGAACCCTTGTGGGGATTGCTCCCCCGACCGATTTCGAGTCGGTGCCGTTATGACCACTTCGGTACCTCTCCTACGCTAAATGTAGGGGCCGGTCGCGACCGGCCCACGGGCGCCTCGCGAGGCGCCCCTACAAAACATCAATCCCCAACCGTTCCGCCGCTTCTTCATACGATTCAATCACCTCACCTAAATCACGGCGGAAGCGATCTTTGTCAAATTTCTTTTGCGTTTTAGTATCCCACACGCGACAGCCATCTAAGGTAAATTCATCGCCTAATAATAGTTTGCCATCAGCGCGGCCAAATTCCAATTTAAAATCCACCAGGGTTAAACCGGCTTTGGCAAAGAAGGCTTTGAGAATGGTATTGATGCGTAAAGTTCTTTGTTTCAACTCAGCGATTTCTTCATCTTTCGCCCAGTTAAATACGTGCACATGCGATTCATTGATCATCGGATCGCCCAAAGCATCGTCTTTTAAAAATAATTCTAAAGTGGGCTCAGGCAATACCATGCCTTCTTCGATTCCTAAACGTTTACTGATGCCACCAGCCACTACATTACGCACCACAAACTCGATACGGATCATGTCGAGCTTTTTAACCAGCGATTCTGTTTCCGATAATAATTTTACAAAATGCACGGCAATATTTTCAGCCGCCAATAATTGCATCACATGCGCGTTAAAATGATTGTTCACTTTGCCCTTGCGCGCCAACGACGCTTTTTTTACTCCATTAAAGGCCGTCGCGTCATCACGAAACTCCATCACCAATAAGTTAGGATCATCGGTTGTGTAAATCGTTTTAGATTTGCCGGTAGCTAAGATAGTTTTTTTCATAATTTCTTGCTTAATTCTTGTAATAATTTTTTCGCGTCTTTATTTTGCAATGGGATGCTTTCATAGGATTCCACTGTAATCACTACACCTTGTTGAGCTTGCAACACATTAAACACAAAAGCTTGTTTATTGCGGCTTACCATATATAAACCAACGCGTTGATCGCTGCCTGCAATTTGGTATTGCAATGCTTGTAAAGCGGTTGCGACTTGCGGCCATACAGTAGCAATTTTTCCATTCACTAATAAAGCCGGTTCACCATTAGAACCTACTCCTAACCAAGGTCCATTACCTTGCAAAGCCGGCGCAATAGCTTTACCCTGCGCTAAAATACTACCGGGCGGCAGAATGCTAGCGGGTGTCGTTGAACTCCAAGCGGGACCTTGCGGAATCGGCGCTTGATCTTGAATATTGCTATTGCTCAAGCCAGCTGGGATTGCGAGCGTGGTTTGCTGCTGACTCTTTAAATAATCGTTTTCCCGATTATGAATCAAACCGTGTTGGCCAGCGATGGGCCAGCAAGCGGTAAGATTTAAGACGATCAATCCAAATAAAAAAATTCTAATTAACTTCATATTAAAAAATCCAAGTAAAGTTGGCTTGCTAAATTTTGCCAACGGTGAAATGAACAAACCAACATTTCACGTCATTCCCGCGAAGGCGGGAATCCAGGCATTTTTTAATGCTGGGTCCCCGCTTTCGCGGGGATAATACCTGGATCCCGGATAATTGCGGAGTTTACCCTCGTGAAAACGGGGGCAATTTCCGGGATGACGCAAACAACAACCACATTAAATTATTTCTGCGACTTGCATCGCTTCACGCACTGCTGCCTGACTTCTGTCGCTCAAAGGCACCAACGGTAAACGTAAATTATTTTCGATTAAGCCCATTTGCTGCAAAACCCACTTAGTTGGCGCGGGGCTTGATTCGATAAATAAATCTTTATTCAATAAGCCCAGCTGCTGATGAATTTTTTCAGCTTGCTTTAAATCACCGGCAAAACAAGCGGCACACATGTCGTGCAGCGCTTTGGGTGCAACATTAGCAGTCACTGAAATTAAGCCACAGGCGCCGGCTTGTAAATACGGCAAATTGTTGGGATCATCACCGCAATAAATCGCAATATCACCACACTGCTCTACTAATTGTTTAACGCGTTCAACACTCACGACTTCTTTAATACCGATAATATGCGGCATCGCTTTGGTTAAACGTGCCACGGTGGCGGGCAATAAATCGCAGCCGGTACGACCTGGAACATTATACAAAATCTGTGGTAAATCAACTGCTTCCGCAATTTTCATATAGTGTTGATACAAGCCTTCTTGAGTGGGGCGATTGTAATACGGTGTGACGATCAGTAAACCATCCACGCCTAACTGGCTCACTTCTTGTGCCAGATGTACGGTTTCGGCCGTGGCATTTTTGCCAGCTCCGGCGATCACCGGGATTTTTTTATTGACTCGTTTAAGGACGTGGCTGATCACCACGGGAAATTCAGCTTTGGTAATGGTCGGCGCCTCACCCGTAGTGCCGAGCACCACAATACCATCGGTTTGGTTGGCTAAATGAAAATCGACCAAACGATCCAACGCTGGAAAATCAACTGCGCCATCTGCCTGCATGGGGGTGATGAGCGCGACGAAGCTGCCAGTAAATTTGTGGCTTTTAGACATAAATTAAGGCCTTTTAAAAAGAGGCAGTATGGTATCATATTAACTTCACCCCGTCATCCCCGCGAAAGCGGGGATCCAGCCTTTAATTCAAATTGTTTACTTTATTTCTGGATTCCCGCTGGAGTTTACCCTCGTGAAGACGGGGGCGGGAATGACGACGGAGTTCTTAACTAAATAGGACAACGTTAAATGAACAAAAAATTACCTGACTTTACTTTATCTACTACACAAGGCGAAGTCAAACTCAGCGAAGTTGAAACCCCTTATTTGGTCGTATATTTTTACCCCAAAGATAATACGCCAGGCTGTACCTTAGAAGGCCAGGATTTTGCCAAGCATTTTAAAAAATTTAGCAAATTAGGTGCGAGCGTCTATGGCGTATCGCGTGACAGTCTCAAATCACACGATAAATTTAAATGTCAGTTTGAGTTTCCCTTTGCGCTGATCAGCGACCCGGAAGAAAAACTTTGTCAGCATTTTGAGGTGATGAAAATGAAAAAGCTTTATGGCAAAGAATATTTAGGCGTCGATCGCAGTACGTTTTTATTTAAAGGGGGTAAGCTCATCAAAGAATGGCGCAATGTCAAGGTCACAGGACATGTGGAGGAAGTGTTGGAGGCAATTGGAGATGCAGCGTAGGTCGGCTTCCGGAGTTTCGCCGTAAGGCGAGATGAACAAGCCGACACATAATGTCGGCTTACTCGCTTCGCTAAAGCGAAACTCGGGAAGCCGACCTACATTACCAAGTGATGACGAAATCACCACAGGTCCGCTTTCACTAAGCGCTGCATAATATCGCTATGCGCGGTTAATTCTTCAGCGTTCGCAGCCAACACTGGCAAAGCATTGTTAACGCTAGTTGTCACACGTGTTTCAGCCGCAGTGGGTTTATCATTCACTTCCAGTTCCGCAAACAAACTATCTTGCCCGGAAGTCATCGCCAAATAAGTTAAAGCAAGTAATTCAGCATCCAGCAAACCACCATGCAAATCGCGATTGGAATTATCCACTCCATAACGCTTGCACAAAGCATCCAAATTATTGCGCTGCCCCGGGTGCATTTCGCGCGCCATGGCTAATGTGTCGGTGACACGACAATAATCTGTGATTACGCCTAATTTGCGTTTGCTGAGTTTGAGTTCGTGATTCAAAAATCCTACATCAAACGGTGCATTGTGGATAATCACTTCGGCATCTTTTATAAAGGCTAATAACTCATCAATGATTTCGCTGAATTTAGGTTTATCTTTTAGTAAGTCATCGGTAATGCCATGCACCATTTGTGCGCCGGCTTCAATGGCGCGTTCGGGATTAAGATAGTGATGAAAATAACGCTCGGTGATTTGGCGATTGATAATTTCAATGCACCCAATTTCCACGATGCGATGGCCTTTCGAGGGTTCAAGGCCGGTGGTTTCGGTATCTAGTACAATTTGTCGTGACATAATTAATTTCTTAAATCCCCCTTAATCCCCCTTTTTCAAAGGGGGAAATCAAATAAGAGATCCCCCCTTTGGAAAAGGGGGAAATCAAATAAGAGATCCCCCCTTTGGAAAAGGGGGAAATCAAATAAGAGATCCCCCCTCTGGAAAAGGGGGAAATCAAATAAGAGATCCCCCCTTTGGAAAAGGGGGAAATCAAATAAGAGATCCCCCCTTTGGAAAAGGGGGGCAGGGGGGATTTTTATTTAGCATATTTTTTACTGCCTGCACCGCCAATTGATCCGCCCGTTCATTTTCCAGATGCCCATTATGCCCTTTCACCCAATGCCACTGTACTGCATGTTGACTAGCGACTGCATCAAGCTGTTGCCATAAATCGGCATTTTTAACGGCATTTTTATTAGCTGTTTTCCAACCATTTTTTTTCCAGTTGTGAATATACTTTTGGATACCCTCTTGTACGTATTTCGAATCAGTGCTTAAGCTCACTTCGCACGGTTTTTTTAAAGCCTTGAGTGCTTCAATCGCAGCCGTTAACTCCATGCGATTATTGGTAGTGTCAGAAACAGCACCGGATAATTCTTTTTCCGTTTCACCATAACGTAAAATCGCGCCCCAGCCGCCGGGCCCAGGATTACCTTGGCAGGCACCATCAGTAAAAATTTCAACTTTTTTCATAGGCGAGACTTGTGCCAGTAGCAAAACGCGGCTTAATAATTTGTGCACGACTCCGCAAAGGCGTAAGCCCTTCGCGGCGTTCAGCAGCTTTAATGACATAGGCCGTTGGAAAAAGTGGCAAATACCGATACCATTTTCCAAGCGCAAAAGCCGTACATTGAATCTCTTCTAACTCAATGGCTTGCAATTGTTTAGTTAAATTGCGTACCGGTATTGCAGCAGCGCGATCATGGCGCTTCGGTTTACTCGTCGTGAAGTTGTGCAGTAAACGGGAAAAACTGCGTGGATAAAAACCGCTGATCAATAGACTTCCTTCGGGATATAAAAGTCGTTGCATTTCTTTCACAATGAGTTCCGGTTCGGCCACAAACTCTAAAACATGCGGCAAGATAATGCAGTCAAATTTCTCATCCGGATAAGGTAACTTTTTCTTTAACTGATTGAGGCCAATAGCATGGGTATTCGCAAAACATCCCTCTTTGAGCAAGGGATGAAAAACAGCATTACCAATTAATAATAATTGATTGCCATGGCTGCCTTGCATAGGCTTGATAAACTGCGCTAATTCAAGGTCCAAAAACCGACGTCCGGTGGGCGTTGCCAACCAGTTAAGAAAGCCATGATAATGATCATTGAAAAGTTGCATCGTGTTAGTATACCTTAAAATTCTAGGTTTCTTGTAAAACCCTAGAGTTTTGAAAGAAATCAATTCAATTACTACTTGATTTTCAGCGCCCATCACCGTACCATGCGCGAGTGAAAAAATTAGCCTTAGCCGTCATTATCGCTTTAAGTCTTTCTGCTTGCAGCAGCAGCACTTCTTTTATGCCGTTTGGGCATGCTAGCCAACCTTCGCCCGAGTTTGTAAATCCTACAACGGGTGAAACTGAAACGAATATATGGCGCGTTTTAGATAAAAATTTTTCACTGAATGAATATGCTAATCGTTCCGAAGTTCAAGCGCAAATTGATTGGTATATGTCGCATCAGGATTTCCTGGTCCATTCCGCCACCCGTGGCAGCCCCTATATTTATTATATCCAACAGCAAGTTAAAACGCGTAATATGCCCGGCGAATTAGCCTTATTGCCGATTGTCGAAAGTGCTTACAATCCTTATGCGCACTCGCCTTCAGGTGCTTCCGGTTTATGGCAATTTTTACCCGGTACAGCCAGTTATTACAAAGTAAAACGTGATTGGTGGTACGACGGAAGACGTGATATTTTTGCTTCCACGCAAGCAGCGCTGGATTACTTAGCTTACTTAAAACAATATTTTAATGGCGATTGGTATTTAGCGATTGCCGCTTATAACGCCGGTGAAGGGACCGTGCAAAATGCGATTGCTCGCAATTCAGCACGCGGCTTGCCGACCGACTTTTGGGATTTGCGTTTGCCCGAACAAACCCGGCAATATGTGCCTAAATTACTAGCTTTGGCGATTATTTTGCAAGATCAGAAAAAGTACCCGATTGATTGGCCTGCTACGCCGGATAAACCTTATTTAGCCTTTGTAACCGTGCATTCGCAAATTGATTTGACTGAAGCCGCCCAATTAGCTGGCATCAGTATGCAGGAGTTTTATCAATTAAATCCTGGCTTTAATCGCTCTGCCAGCGCACCGAATCATACCTATCACATCGTGGTACCCGCCGCTCAAGAGCAACAATTCACCGATGGCATCGCTGAATTAAATAATATTAAATGGCAAAATTACACAGTAAAACGCCATGACACCATCGAAAAAGTGGCCCAACGTTACCACACTACAATTGATTTAATTCGCGCTAGTAATCAATTGGTCACCGATAAATTGCATACCGGCCAAGTGTTGTTAGTGCCCACGTCTCCCCCACCGGTCAGTGCTCACGCTACCTCGCGTAATTTCTTGATGCATGAGCGCGAACCTGGTTTGGGAGGGACAGTAGTTTATCGGGTGAAAGCGGGTGATACGCTGTCGGGCATTGCCGAACGGCATAAGATGAGTGTGAAACAGTTAGTAAGTTTGAATCAATTAAATCCGCGGAAGCCGTTGCAGGTGGGGGAAAAGCTGCAAGTGAGAGGATGATTTTAGGCGTAGGTCGGCTTCCGGAGTTTTGCCGATAGGCAAAACGAACAAGCCGACAACAAATGTCGGCTTACTCACTTCGCTTGATGCGAAGCTCGGGAAGCCGACCTACGAATCCTAACTATCCGCCTGCATCTGCTGCTGATAAATTTTCACATCTGCCTGGCGACGATAGTAATTAAGCAATTCGGTTTGCGCGAATTGGCTGTAATAATTTTGCAGTTGCGTTTGATAAATCTTTTGCTCTGCTGGTAAGGGCGCTATTTTTGAGCTGTTATCATAAACCGCCGTCACAGCAATCACCGCGATTTGTTGCGTTGGTAAAGTCACGTTGGTGGCAGAAATCGCACCTTTGGCAGGACGCGGCACATTGAACGCCGTTTGTAAAATCAATGAATTCACCTTCTGACTGTGTCGATCGGCTTTACTCACCCCACTCCACTTCACACCATAAGCCGCCGTTAATTGCGCTAACGTTTGACCATCTTGCAATGCTTTCACTAAGCGATCGGCAAACGCTTGCGCTTGTTGGGCACTGGCTTGCTCCGTCAATAACTGGGTAATCTTCGCCTGTACCTGCGCGAATGGAATCGGTTGCGCCGCTTGATAATCTTTCACCCGCAGTACGATGGCCGTGGTTTGATCCGGATACAATACATCACTATTCGTACCACTGCGCAGTTGATCACTGAAAGCCGCTTGAAATAAATTAGTGTTGCTAAATACACCTTGCGTGGGCGGCGTATTGCGCAATAACCAATCGGAAGTTTGTACTTTTAAATTTAAAGCTTGCGCCGCTGCTTGCAAAGAATCTGGATTTTGGAAGGTTAAATCTTGTAATTGTTGCGCGGCATTGGCTAATTGCTGTTGCGTTTGTTGTTGTATATAGGCTTGTTGAACCGCCGTTTTCACTTGCGCAAACGGTGTCACGGTCGGTTTTTTAAGATCTAATAATTTAATAATTTCGTAACTATCTTCCGTCGCATTTTTTACGGGCGCGGAAACTTCCCCGACTTTCAAATTCATCACGGCAGCTTGTACAGCTTGCGGCAAGGTACCGGCTGATACCCACGGCAATACACCGCCTTGTCGCGCTGACAAAGGATCATCAGAATATTTTTTCGCAAGTGAGCCAAAATCAGCTCCTGCTTTGATGGCGGTTTCAATTGTCTCTAATTCTTTAGCAATCGCTTTTGGATCATTGCCATCTACACGAATCACGATATGAGCAATTTTCCATTGCGCGGGTTGCGAATAATTACTGATATTGGTTTGATAAAACTGTTGCAAGTCAGCTGCGCTGGGTTTGATACCCGCAGCCACATTAGCACCCGTCAACATTAAATAATTAACCTGCACTTTTTCGGGGGTGAGGAAATCATTTTGATGAGCAACATAATATTGTTGCGCTTGATCCGTAGTTACCGTCACTTTCTTTAAATACTGAGTCACCGGAATTTGGGTGTAACTAAAATCGCGGGTTTGCTTAACCATTTGAATCGTGCCAGCAATTTCACTAGGCAAGGCAAAGCTTGAGATTGCCAAGCCCCCTTCTAATTGGTTAATCAACATGCCGGAACGCATTTCATCCATAAATTGCGGTGGCGTATAGTTAAGTTGGCTTAAAATCGCCGCGAAACGGTCAGATGAGAATTGGCCATTAGTTTGAAACGCAGGAATTTGTGCAATTAAATTATCGACTTGCTCGCGCGAAATACTAAACCCATTGGCTTGCGCAATATTTTGCGTTAAGGCTTGGTCGACTAATTTTTGTAATACATCGTGCCGCAATTGTTGTTCAGCAGCAGAATTAGCGGGTAAATCGACTTGTTGACTGCGGGCCCGATTATAGGCATTAGTTAATTGCTGTTGTGTAATGACGGTGTCGTCAACCTGAGCCACCGCATTACTGTTGCCACTCTGGCCATGCAGATAATAATTGACGCCTAAGAGGCAAAGGGAAGCGATGATAGCGATGATGATGATCCACGCAATCCAACCTTGAATACCATCGCGCATGCGTTGTAACATAGAGTCCCTCAGAAAGAAGGATTGAGGATTATAAAAACCTGTAGGGGACGGGCTTGACCGTCCCGCAATGGGCGGGTCAAGCCCCGCCCCTACGGTTTTATTAATCCCCAATCCTTAAGAATATGGCGGAGTGGACGGGGTTCGAACCCGCGACCCCCGGCGTGACAGGCCGGTATTCTAACCAGCTGAACTACCACTCCGCTGGATATTAGCTGTGAGTTGTGAGGCATGAGTTGTGAGATAATTTACTCACAACTGACAACCCACAACCCACAACTTAATAAATGGTGGGTGCTGAGGGGTTCGAACCCCCGACCCTCGCCTTGTAAGGGCGATGCTCTACCAACTGAGCTAAGCACCCGCAATATTAGTTGTGAGGCATGAGTTGTGAGATCTCATGACTGTGTATCGCAAGAAACATTTATAAGAAAAAAGATTTTGCTTTTTCTCACAACTCACAACTCACAACTAAATTCTCTCACAACTGACAACCCACAACTCACAACTCAATTAACTGCGTCTTTCAACGCCTTCCCGGCTTTAAAATCCGGTACATTGGCGGCTTTGATTTCGATCTCTGCGCCCGTTTTCGGATTGCGTCCTTTGCGCGCGGCACGTTTTTTTACATGAAAAGTGCCAAACCCTACTAAGGCAACGTCGGTACCGCTTTTTAAAGATTCGGTAATGCTTTCCAAAACGGCATCTAAGGCGCGACCTGCATCGGCTTTTGATAAATCCGCTTTTGCAGCAATATTGTCAATTAATTCTGCTTTATTCACTGCCTGCATCCTCACTAACGGGGCAAATTTTTAGGGACGAGATTTATACCAGTATGGCGCCCTTAGGTCAAGTTATTTCTAAAAAATTTTCTCATAACGTAGGTCGGCTTACGAGAGCTTGGCGTAAACCAAGCGAACAAGCCGACATCGTTTTTTGGCGTCGGCTTGTTCGTTTCGCTAATCGCGAAACTCTCGTAAGCCGACCTACAATCAATGCACTTTACGCTTCTCATTGCGTTTTGAAGTTTGTGCCATCGCCGCGGCGGGCAAAGCTTCAACGATTGCATCAGCTAATACAACTTTTGCTTTGGGTGGGCTTTCTAATGCTAAGGCAAATACTTCATCGATCCAGCGCACTAAACGAATATCTAGCGCTTGTTTAATTTGTTCAGGAATTTCCGATAATTCGCGTTTATTTTCGGCAGGGATGATCACTAATTTGATGCCACCTCGCAGCGCGGCTAATAATTTTTCTTTCAAACCACCAATTGGCAATAATTCACCGCGCAAAGTAATTTCGCCCGTCATCGCGACATCGGCACGCACGGGAATTTGCGTTAAGCTGGAAGCCAATGCTGTGCACATCGCAATCCCGGCACTGGGACCATCTTTTTTAATCGCCCCGGCTGGCACATGAAAATGAATATCCGTGTTGGGATAAAAGTCTTCCAAGCCTAATTGCGCAGCACGTGAGCGCACCACCGTCACGGCCGCATCGATCGATTCCAACATCACATTTTCTAAACTGCCGGTACGCTTCACATTACTTTTGCCGGGTACAGTGGCCACTTCAATCGTTAATAGATCTCCGCCCGCTTCGGTCCAGGCTAAACCTGTCACCTGCCCGACCCGATTTTGATTTTCAGCTAAACCATGCCGATAACGATGCACGCCTAAATATTTTTCTAAATTTTTTGGCGTAATCAAACACGCACGCTGCTGCGTAGACTTCTTCTCAAGTTGCGCTGCCTTGACAATTTTTCGACAGATTTTAGCGATTTCCCGCTCTAAATTGCGTACCCCCGCTTCTTGCGTGTAATAACGAATCATGTCACGCAAAGCGCTAATCGAAATTTTTAATTCTTTTTCTTTTAAGCCATTTTCCTTAATTTGCTTCGGAATCAAATGCTGCTCAGCGATATGAACTTTTTCATCTTCGGTGTAACCACTCAAGCGAATCACTTCCATGCGATCTAATAAGGGCGGCGGAATATCTAAAGAATTGGCGGTCGCAATAAACATGACTTGCGACAAATCATAATCGACATCTAAATAATGATCGTTAAAACTATTATTTTGTTCCGGATCTAATACTTCTAATAACGCTGCACTAGGATCACCGTGGTAATCGCGCGTCATTTTATCGACTTCGTCCAGCAAAAATAAGGGATTAACGACTTTTGTTTTAGCCATTTTTTGCAAAATGCGCCCTGGCATCGAACCAATATACGTGCGGCGATGACCGCGAATTTCTGCTTCATCGCGCACGCCGCCCAAAGACAAACGCACAAATTCACGCCCAGTTGCGCGGGCAATCGATTCACCTAAGGACGTTTTACCAACGCCCGGTGGACCGACTAAACACAACACGGGCCCTTTCAATGCTTTTACGCGTTGTGTCACTGCTAAATATTCTAAAATTCGCTCTTTAACTTTTTCCAGCCCATAGTGATCGGCATGTAAAATTTTTTCTGCCGCTTTCAAATCGCGCTTAATGGTGCTGCGTTTTTGCCAGGGCAGACGCAACATCCAATCTAAATAATTGCGCGCCACACTGGCTTCGGAAGAATTAGCCGGCATCGCTTTTAACTTTTTCAATTCCGTGAGCGATTTTTCTTGCGCTTCAGCACTCATGCCAGCTTCTTTAATACGCTGCTCTAATTTTTGTAAATCAGTTAGTTCGTTTTCAGTGCCACCGTGCAATTCCTTTTGAATCGCCTTCAACTGTTCATTTAAATAAAATTCATGCTGGGTTTTATCAATTTGTTTTTTAACTTGCTCGCGCAAACGATTGTCGACTTCTAATAAATTTAGCTCCCCTTCGAGCAGCGCTAATAATTTTTCCAAGCGCTCAGCCACATTAATTGTGCTTAATAAGGCTTGTCGATCCGGCAATTTCATATTGATGTAGGCGGCGATGGTATCTGCCAAACGACCCGCGTCATCAAGACCAGCTAGCTCTAATAAAAATTCAGGGGGGATTTTTTGATTGAGGCGCACATAATTTTCAAAGGCGCTTAGCAAAACGCGACACACTGTTTCATGTTCTTTGACGCTGACTTGTGCTTCGGTGATGATATTAACATCGGCGGTTAATGCTACACCATCGTCATGAAATTCTTTAATTTCACAACGGCTTTCACCTTCCAAAACAATTTTGACCGTACCATCCGCGAGCGGATAACGCAGTAAAACGCGGCAAACAGTGCCTATCTGGTACAAATTTTCAAAGCTGGGATTTTCATCATTAAATTGTTTTTGTGCGACGCAAACAATTTTTTGACTGCTGGTCATGGCGCGCTCTAGCGCGACGACTGACTTACGTCGTCCGACGAATAAAGAGAGGGGTCGCATCCGATGCGGCATGATAATTAAATCACGCAGGGGCACGACGCAGAGGGTTTGGGAAATTATGTTGTCTTGTGAATCGGGCATAGGGGCTTCACTCGTTTTAGCTGTATTGTAAATGCGTCATTCCCACGTAGGCGGGAATCCAGAAAAACGTGGGCTAATCCCCAAAAAACCTGGATTCCCGCTTTCGCGGGAATGACGAAGAAAAAAAAACCTAAGCCTGCTTGGCTATTTTCGGCTCTGCTTTTGGCTCTGCAACAATCGGCGCGGCTTTGCGTTCAGTTTGACTGTACACCAACACCGGTTTACTTTCTCCCTTCACACAAGCCTCATCAACAATCACTTTGCTAATGCTCTTGTTAGAAGGAATTTCAAACATCACATCCAATAAAGTTTTTTCTAAAATACTGCGCAAACCGCGCGCACCGGTTTTGCGTTCCACGGCTTTGGTTGCAATCGCGTTTAAAGCTTCCGGACGAAACTCCAATTCCACGCCTTCCATTTTAAATAACTTAGTATATTGCTTGATAAGCGCATTTTTTGGCTCTGCCAACACGCGCACTAAAGCCTTCTGATCTAATTCTTCTAAGGTCGCAATCACCGGTAAGCGTCCGACAAATTCAGGAATCAAGCCAAATTTAATGAGATCTTCGGGCTCAGCCGTTTTAAGAATTTCACCAATGACTTTTTGATCATCTTTCGAAACCACTTCGGCATTAAACCCAATCCCCGATTTTTCCGTGCGAGCGCGGATAACTTTATCCAAGCCACTAAATGCACCACCACAAATAAATAAAATATTGGTGGTGTTGACTTGTAAAAATTCTTGCTGCGGATGTTTGCGTCCACCTTGGGGCGGAACGGAAGCCACGGTGCCTTCAATTAATTTCAATAAAGCTTGTTGCACGCCTTCACCCGATACATCGCGCGTAATAGAAGGATTTTCCGATTTACGAGAAATTTTATCGATTTCATCGATGTATACAATGCCCATTTCGGCTTTGGATACATCGTACTCACAGTTCTGTAATAATTTTTGAATAATATTTTCAACGTCTTCACCGACATAACCGGCTTCGGTTAAAGTGGTTGCATCGGCAATCGTGAATGGCACATTCAAACTGCGCGCTAAGGTTTCAGCTAATAAAGTTTTACCACTACCGGTCGGGCCAATTAATAAAATATTACTTTTACGAATTTCAACTTCGTCTTCTAGCTTGGCGCTATTTAAACGTTTGTAATGGTTATAAACCGCAACCGACAATACACGTTTGGCGTAATGTTGATCGATAACATACTCGTCTAAGGTTTTATAAATCTTTTCCGGTGTGGGCAAATCCGCTTGCTGCTCTTGTGCTTCGGCTTCGGCTAATTCTTCACGAATGATGTCGTTACATAAATCCACGCAATCATCGCAAATAAACACACTGTTGCCCGCAATTAACTTGCGCACATCATGTTGGCTTTTACCACAGAAAGAACAAAACAAAGTGGGCTTGTTCTCGCCAGTGGGTGTTGTTGTTTCACTCATTGTATTTCCTCAGATCAAATGTAGGTCGGCTTCCCGAACCTCGCGTAACGCGAGGTGAGTAAGCCGACATTGGCTGTCGGCTTGCGCGTTTCATTAAAATGAAACGCGGGAAGCCGACCTACGCTCTCAATCCTTACTTAGTTTCCGTCTTACTCGTCAACGCAGGGCGCTGTTCCATAATTGCATCCACTAAATTATATTCTTTAGCTTCACTCGCGCTCATGAAATTATCACGCTCAGTATCCGTTTTAATTTGTTCCGCCGATTTGCCGGTGTGTTTTGCTAAAATTTGCTCTAGGCGTTCGCGGACTTTCAAAGTTTCACGCGCATGAATGGCGATATCGGTGGCTTGACCTTGATACCCGCCTATAGGTTGGTGAATCATCACCCGCGAATTGGGCAAACAATAACGTTTGCCGGGCGCACCAGAAGTCAGTAATAAAGCACCCATGCTAGCGGCTTGGCCAATGCACAGAGTGCTAACATCAGGCTTAATAAATTGCATGGTATCATAAATTGCTAAACCAGCACTGACTACACCACCGGGTGAATTAATATAAAGATAAATATCTTTGTCGGGATTTTCAGATTCCAAAAACAACATTTGCGCAACCACTAAATTGGCCATGTGATCTTCGACTTCACCGACTAAAAAGATCACCCGATCTTTTAACAAACGTGAATAAATATCAAACGAGCGCTCACCGCGCGCTGTTTGTTCAATAACCATTGGTACTAATTGATTTTTTATTGCCACTATTTTCTCCCCATCACTTCATCAAAATTTAAACTTTTTTCGGTAACAACGGCTTCCGATAAAATTGCCTCAATCGCCGCATCTTCCGTCACCAACATTTCAACTTCCGCCAAGCGATCTTTATCTTGATAATAATGACGAATTAATTCGGCTGGTTTTTCATACGGCGCCGCTAATGTTTCAACCGCTTTACGCACTTGTTCCGCATCCGGTTTAATTTCGCGCTCTTTAATAATTTCATTTAGCAATAAGCCAACCGACACACGACGATGGGCTTCTTCAGTAAATTGTGCACCACTGTGTTTGACGATCAGTTCGAAATCCATTTTACCACCTAAACGCTCGTGCATATTTTTTTGCAGACGATAGACTTCTTCAGCGATTAAGGCTTGCGGTACTTCCAATTTAGTTGCCGTCAATAAACTGTCCAGTACATGTTGTTTATTTTTATTTTTCAACACTTGATTGAGTTCCCGTTCCATATTATTACGTACTTGGGTTTTGAGTTCTGCTAACCCACCTTCAACATTGAGTATTTTAGCAAATTCATCATCGAGCTCGGGTAATTTAGCTGTTTTTACAGAATTAACGTGAACTTTAAATTCTGCAGTTTTACCGGCTAATTCTTTCGCATGATAATCTTCTGGAAAAGTGGCTTGTAGAGTCACATCTTGTTCTGCAGTGCTGTTAATTAAACCCGATTCAAACCCAGGAATCATGCTGTTAGAGCCCAACTCTAAATCAAAATTTTTACCTTCGCCGCCTTTTAAAGGCTCGCCATCAATCGTACCGACAAAATCAATATTCACTTTGTCGCCGCTTTCTGCAGGGCGACTTGCCTCTTCCCATTTGGCTTGTTGTTTGCGAATGGCTTCAATGGTTTTCTCAACGTCGGCATCCGCGACTGCGGCTTGCACTTTTTCAACTTTTAATTCGCTAAAAGCCGGTAAGGTGATCTCAGGAAATACTTCATATTCCACGTCGAATTTAAAATCTTCACCGGCTTTGGGATGATTGTCATGATCGTGTTCTAAACGGGGACGTCCGGCCGGCATTATTTTTTCTTGCGTGAACGCTTCATAGACGCCTTTACTCATCATATCGTGCAATACTTCACTGCGGGCATCTTCGCCGTAAATTTTTTCTACCCGGCTAAAGGGCACTTTGCCGGCACGAAAGCCATCCATTTTGACGCGTTTAGCAATATCCTTTAAGCGCTTCATCACCGCTTCTTCGATGCGCTCGCTGGGGATGGTGATCGACATGCGTCGACCTAAATTACTGGTTGATTCAACTGACACTTGCATATTATTTTTTCCTCGATTTTTAGCTTTCATTTTTTGTTTTTGTTGTAAGCCAGATGGAGTATTGCCCGCAAACACGCCATGAATACTTCCCTGTAGGCTTCACAACAGCATCCCTGCTGTTGAGAGTTTGCGCTCAATACTCCATCCGGCTTCGAGAACACAAAAAATGAAAACTAAAAATTCTGTTTGACCCGGAGGTGGTTAGTGTGCGAAAGGAGAGACTCGAACTCTCACGGGTTTCCCCGCTGGAACCTAAATCCAGTGCGTCTACCAATTCCGCCACTCTCGCATAAAAAAGCGGTACATTATACTCGAAGCGTCGCAAAGAAGGAATCCATACAAACAAAAGAGTAAGTTGCCTGGCTCACTTTTTGTAATTGTAGACAGACCCTAAATTTTTGAGCTTGCATTAAAAGTGAAAAAGCAGTTTAATAGGCGAGGTTTTTTAGCAACATTACTTAGGAGATAGCATGAAAGGTCAATACAAGAAAATTTTAGTCGCCGTTGAATTAATTCCCGATGAAGACAGCCGAGTGCTGGAGACAGCGCGCGCATTTGCACAACAATTTAACGCGAGTTTAGCACTGGTGCATGCGGTTGAAAATATCAATGGTTATGGCGCAGCATCGGCTTATCCTGCTATTGTTGACGTTGAAGAAGAATTATTGAAAGAACATAAAGAATCTTTGCAAGCATTAGCGAATTCAGTTGGCATTGCAGCTGGGCAACAATTTTTGGAGATTGGTAGTCCTGGTGTGGTGGTTGCCGAAGCGGCGCAAGCGGTACAAGCCGATTTGATTATCGTCGGTAGCCATGGTCGCCACGGTTTAGCTTTGTTATTAGGTTCGACAGCGGATTCGATTTTGCACCGCGCAGAATGTGATGTGTTAGCGGTAAGAATTCCTAACAAGGCATGATTGAACTTTCCCATCTTTACAAAACCTATCCTGCCTCCGGTGTTGTCGCCTTAGAAGATGTATCGCTGCTGGTGCCGCGTGGCAGCATTAGCGGCATCATCGGAAAAAGTGGCGCGGGAAAAAGTTCGTTAATTCGTTGTGTCAATTTTTTAGAACAACCGGATCGCGGGCAAGTATTGATTGATGGGATTAATCTTGCCAGCTTAAGCGCTGCTAAACTACGCGAAAAGCGCCGCAAAATCGGCATGATTTTTCAGCAGTTTAATTTATTAAGTTCGCGCACGGTGTATGACAACGTCGCCCTTCCTCTCAAATTAGCTGGCATTAAGAAAAATTTTATCCGTGAAAAAGTCTCCAACTTATTATCGTTAGTGGGTTTGCAAGATAAAGCTAAAGCTTATCCTGCGCAATTAAGTGGCGGGCAAAAACAACGCGTGGCCATCGCGCGTGCACTAGCCAACGACCCGGAAATTTTATTATGCGATGAAGCCACCAGCGCTTTAGATCCGGAAACCACGCAATCAATTTTAGAATTATTAAAAGCTATCAATCAAAAATTAGGTTTAACAATTTTACTCATCACGCATGAAATTGAAGTGATTAAAACCATTTGTGCTCACGTTACAGTGCTCGAAGCCGGTCGCATCGTTGAACAAGGTTCCGTCATCGACTTATTCACGCAACCCAAAACAGAAATCACCCGCAATTTAATTCGTCCCGCGTTAAAATTTGACTTACCGCCCAGCATTCAAGAACGCTTACACATTAGCAAGACAGATCACGGCCAAGTTCCCGTCTTACGAATCGAATTTATTGGTGAAAAAACCGCTGAGCCGTTGGTGTCGAATTTATCCTTGCAGTACGGCATTAAATTTAATATTTTGCAAGCCAACTTAGGTTTAGTACAAGAACAAATTATCGGCGTGATGTTATTAGAAGTGTATGGTGATGATGAACAACTCGCAACCGGCATGCGCTATTTGCGTGAACAAGGTTTACAAGTGGAGGTGATGGGTTATGTCAACAACGCTTAGTTTATTATTACCTGCACTGTGGGAAACCTTGTATATGACCATCGTTTCCAGCCTCATTGCGGGTGTGTTAGGCGTACCACTGGGCTTTATTTTATTTACCACACGTAAACAGGGCATCGTCGCACAAATTTATGTCAATAAAATTTTAGGCGCGATCGTCAATGCCGTGCGATCAATCCCATTTATTATTTTGCTCGTCGCGATCGTGCCGTTCACGCGCTTGGTAGTTGGCACCACCATTGGCACCACGGCTGCGATGGTACCTCTCATTATTTGCGCCATTCCTTTCATCGCGCGTTTAGTCGAAAATTCACTCGAAGAAGTACCACAAGGTTTAACCGAAGCGGCCTTAACTTTAGGTGCATCACCCTTGCAAATTATGACCCGCGTTTTATTACCCGAAGCTTTGCCCGGTATTATTAATGGCTTAACGGTGACGGTGATTGGGATCATCAGTTACTCCGCGATGGCCGGCGCCGTCGGTGGCGGCGGTTTAGGCGATTTAGGCATTCGCTATGGTTATCAGCGTTTTGACGTCGGCATTATGATTGCCACGGTCGTGTTGCTCATTGTGTTGGTGCAGTTAGTCCAATGGTGCGGTAATGGATTGGCTCGCTGTTGCAATAAAAGAAGCTAGCTTTTTTTAAAATAGCCCTCGATAAGCTTTTTAATATCATCCATCTTGTTAGAAACATTTATAGCATGCGAGGGCCTTGATAGCATTGCTTGCAGCTGCGGCGATGGGGCAATTTTTTGCTGCAATAAAGATTCAATAGCGGTTTCAAACTTACAGGGGTCCGCAGTTGCCACTACAATCCAGGGCTTTTCAGATAATTGATTTCTAACCGAACAAGCCGTAGCAGTATGCGGACAAATAATTTTTTGATACCGCTGATAAAAATCTTTTATAGATTTTTTAATTTCTTCATCAGTGACACTAAAGGCCTGTACATTTTCTTTAAACAATTTGAAACTATCAAACAAATAATTTAAACGTTCAAAATTACTTGGATTTCCTACATCCATCGCATTGGCTAAAGTTTGAAGACTCGCTCGCGGCTGATATTGGCTGCTTGCTAAATAATCCGAAATGACCCGATTAGCATTGCTCGCAATCACAATTTCACGAAGGGGAAATCCCATTAGTTTTGCCCAATAAGCCGCTGTTACATTGCCAAGATTTCCTGATGGCACAATAAAACCGGGTTGCACTTGATGTGCTTGAAAAAATTTTAAACTGGTATAAGCATAATACGTAATTTGAGGCAGTAATCTGCCAATATTAATACTATTGGCCGTGCTTAAGTTTAGTTTAGTTTGCCACCAGGGATCATTAAAAGCACTTTTAACGATGTGCTGACAATCATCAAAATTATCATTGACCGCCAAAGCTAAAATGTTTTCATCCCAGCAAGTAATTTGTTGCTCTTGACGCGGTGAAATTTTTCCGGCCGGATAAAATATAATAACATTTACATTTTTCCTATAAAATGCAGCCGCAACAGCAGAACCCGTATCACCGGAAGTGGCAACTAAGATAGTCATTTTCTTGTTTTGCGAAAGCACATTAAAGCATTCTGCAAGAAAGCGTGCGCCAAAATCTTTAAAAGACAAAGTAGGCCCATGAAATAGCTCTAACATAAAAGTATTATCGTTTATTTTTTCCAGTGGCATTGAAAAATCAAACGCTTTTTGACAGAGTGTTGATAACTGCTCTGCCAAAACATCTCCGGCAAAAAAATCTTTCAGTACTAAAGCTGCAAATTCGCTGTAATTAGCAACTGAAGCAAGTGCATCTAAATTAACCTTCGGTAAATATTCAGGCACGTATAGACCGCCATCCTCAGGCATACCTAAACGAATTGCCTCGGCAAGCGAGCTGTAAATATTTTTATTTCGGGTACTGATAAAGTTCATAGTTTTTATACCCACGCAGGGTATATCCTCGCGCCATTCTTGCTTATTTGATCGACATAAATATCGCTGGCAATTTTTTCATTCGCAAAGGCAATTTGCATTGTGTTACCGACTTCGATTGCATTTTGCTGTGTTGCGGCAAACGCAAATAAACTGGGACCCGATCCTGAAAATGAAACTCCCAGCGCGCCTGCTTTTAATGCTGCTGCTTTAACTTCATAAAAGCCAGACACTAAGGAAGATCTTTGGGGCTCAATTAACACATCAGTAAGCGATTTTTGCAACAAGCTTATATTATTTTCATAAAGCGAAACAATAAAAGACGCTAAGTTTGCCGATTGTTGCACATATTCTTTCAGCGGCAATTCAGATTTAATGACCGCGCGCGCCAATTTAGTTTCAACTCGCAAATGCGGATGCACAATAACGTAAAAACATTTTGGAACCGGCAGTTGAATGACATCGAGCGGATCTATGCTGCGTGTTAATGTTAAACCACCCAGCAAACAAGGTACCACATTATCCGCATGCGCATGACCACAAGCAATTTCTTCGCCATAGAGTGCATAGCGAATTAAATCAGCAGGTGTTAATGGTTTAAGCAAAAATTGATTGAATGCCACAATCGCTGCGACCGCAGAGGCAGCTGATCCTCCCATGCCAGAACTTAAAGCGATCGATTTGCGAAGATGAATTGAAAATCCTTGGCTGATATTCAATTCATCACAGGCTTTTTGAATCACCGCCGCAACAACATTTTTTTTAGGATCCAAAGGCAATTCATCTTTAGATTCGATTTTTTCGATGACAATTTGATTGTCATTACGCAGCGTCAAACTCACATAATCGCCTACTGCATCAATAGCAAAACCTAAAATATCAAACCCGACCGCAACATTGGCACAGCTTGCCGGCGCAAAAGCTGTTACTGAGTTTAGATTTTTTTTTAATTGCATTGCGCACCTCATAAAAATGAAACCAGTCTTAATAAATCTGCAAACACACCTGCTGCTGTCACATCAGGGCCAGCACCAGGCCCTCGTATAATCAATGGCTGTTGATTGTAACGTTGAGTTTGAAAGATCAGCATATTATCTGTGCCCTGCAATTGCGAGAAGGGATGCTCTTTGGGTAACGATTGCATGTCGACACTGATCTTGCCATCAGCTTGGATAGAGGCGACGTAGCTTAACTTTTCATTTTTTTCAAATGAACTTTTCATAACAGCATCTATCTGTTGATCATACTCTGGCAATTTTTTTAGAAATTCTTCTACACTACACCCTCGCAAATCTTGCGGAACCAAGCTATGTACCTTAACATCATTCAAACCAATACTAAGACCTATTTCCCGGGCCAAACATACAACTTTACGCGCAATATCCATGCCAGACAAATCATCTCGCGGATCTGGTTCCGTGTAACCCTTTTCTTTCGCATCGAATAAAATGCTGGAAAAAGATTTTCCCGGGACAAGTTGACTAAAAATAAAAGCTAAAGTTCCTGAAACAATGCCTTCAATTTTAATCACTTTATCCCCGGTTTGAATAAAATCTTGCAAGGTTTTTATGATTGGCAAACCAGCGCAGACAGTCGTTTCATAAAGATAATGGCGGCTTTTGCTTTGCGCTAAATTTTTCAACTCTTTATAAAAATCCAACGCGCCGGAATTAGCTTTTTTATTCGGCGTAATAATATGCGCCCCTTTTTCAATGATTTTCAGATAAAAATCTGTAGTCATTTGACTAGCTGTGCAATCAATAATGGCAGCATGCGGCATTTCATCAGAAAGAATATGATCAACAAACTGTTCTAATGATGCAGCCATATTTGATTGTTTTAATAAGTCACGCCACTGCTTTAAATTCATTGCATCTTGAGTTAACAGCATTTTTTGGCTGTTCATAATGCCACGCACACAAAGATTAATCTGATACTCTTCTTTAAGTTGGTTTTTTGTCGCCTGAATTTGTTCTAACAAAGCGCCGCCCACTTTGCCTAGCCCAACGACACCAATAGAAATAGTTTTTGAAGACAGATAAAATCCAGCATGAACAGCCCGCAATGCTTTTACAATATCCTGAGCATTCACAACGACTGAGATATTTCGTTCTGATGAACCTTGCGCAATGGCCCGAATATTAATATTCGCTTTTGCCAGTGTCGCACATAGTTTTCCAGCAACACCGGGAGCGCCTACCATTCCTTCGCCCACGGCTGCTAAAATAGCGCAATTAGAATCAGCATACATTTTTTCAATAGCATGCTGCGAAATTTCAAACTGAAAATGTTCCTTTAAAATATCCAGCGCAAGATCAGCCTGGATTTTTTTTACTGCAAAACAAATGGAATGTTCCGAGCTCGCTTGCGAAATTAAAATCACTGAAATGTAGGCTTGATGTAATATTTGAAAAACCCGTGCAGCAATCCCAGACACCCCCATCATGCCGGTACCCTCGATATTTACCAACGCAACATCATCAATACTGCTCAGCCCGCGAATAGGGTGGATGGATTTGGGGGCTTCGGCAATAATGCCTGTTCCGGATGCAGTAGGATTAAAACTATTTTTAATATAAATAGGGATCTTTTTTTCAACCGCTGGTGCAATGGTATTGGGATGAATGACTTTAGCGCCGAAATAAGCCAGCTCAAAAGCTTCTTCATAAGCAAGATAATCGATAGGGAATGCTGATTTTACTTTAGCAGGGTTGGCGCTATAGATACCGTCAACATCGGTCCAAATAATCAATTCTTTAGCTGCAAACAGTTTGGCAAAAATAGCTCCCGAAAAATCGCTACCATTGCGTCCTAAAGTAGTGCGTTTACCATCAATAGTTGAGGCAACAAATCCGGTAATAACCAGTTGATCAAAATTATTTTTTTCTAAAAATTGATCTAAGGCAACTTGGCTTTTTTGCCAATCAATATTAATCACGCCATTCTTTTGCTGATTAATAAATAAAACTTGGCTTGCATCAAGATAAAGAACATGATGCTGCTGATCCAGATAAATAGCCAGCAATTTGGCACACCATTGTTCCCCATAGCCAAGAATCAAATCTTGAATTTCTTTGGCATACTCTTTTACAAGGCTGACACTCTGCAAGATATTTTTAATATCATTAAAATCCTTATCCAGTTCGTGCTTAAACTTCTCTGCTTGTTCTGCACCCAATAAGGCGTGTGCCAAGTTGGCGTGCAACTCTTGAAGCGAGGTAGTTTCAGCAGAATAATCCAGATTTGCTTTGGCTAAATCTAATAGAGCCTGTAGTCGATTGGTAATGCCTTTAATAGCAGACACAACAATAATTTCGTTCTTTGCTGGTAAAATTTTTTTGATACCTTCAATCGATGCTTGATCAATAAGACACGAGCCACCAAATTTATGGACCACAAGATTACTTTTTTTCATGAATGAGAAACCTCTAATTTTTCATTGGCAATATACTGCGAATGGTCACAAATTGCGGTGTCTGACCGTTCAGGGTATAGAAACCCAACGTTTTGAATAAAACAGCTGTAAAATTTAATTAAAATTAACGACAGAAAATAGCTTATACGGTATAAGTTACGGTGGTCGAGGTGGTGGTAGTCGTAGTCGAGGAAACGAGGAGGGATAAAAGGCGGGGTAAATTAATAGAAAGTGAAAACAACATTTTCATGTTCATGACTATCTCCTGATTAAGGCTACACGGACTGTGCAACTGAAGTTATACCACACGACACAGCTTACGTCAATTAAAAATTTGACAAGCTGAAATTCCTATGGTAGCTTAGAAACCATTATGTATTCTTATCACGCACCTCGAATGTTAATGCGACTCCTGGACACTGCTGTACAGGTTGGTCGTGTCGTTTGTTGATTGTGTGAAACAACCCGCTCGCTCCGATGCCAGTGTCCAGGAATAAAACCCTAGCATTGGCATTTTTTTTGCCTCTACACAAACCCTAATAATTAAGAGACTCAAACATGAAATTAAAAACTTTATTCCTAAGCATTACCCTGCTTATCAGCATGCTGCTCAGCGCGTGCAGTCACAAAGAAAACGCCAATAGCATCAGCGTGGGCGTCATGGCTGGTGCCGAAAGTGATTTAATGGTCACGGCGGCACAAGTGGCTAAACAACGTTACAACCTGAATGTTAAAGTGGTTACCTTCACTGACTACACCATGCTCAATGAAGCTCTGAACGATGGCAATATCGATGCCAATATGTTTCAACATGTACCGTATTTAAACGCGCAAATTCAAGCCCGTGGCTACAATTTAATACCGGCTGGAAATGGTTTTGTGTATCCGATCGGCGTGTATGCATTGAAGCTTAAAAAGCTACAAGATATTCCTGTCAATGGCAAAATCGCGATCCCTAACGATCCCAGTAATGAAGCGCGTTCTTTATTACTGATTCAAAGCGCCGGTTTAATTACCTTGCGTTCCGGTGCAGGAACCAATGCAACCGTGGTTGATATCGCGAGCAACCCGAAGCATATTCACTTTATTGAACTCGATTCGGCGCAACTGCCGCGTGCGTTACAAGATGTCGATGCCGCGATTATCAATGACACTTACGCAGGGCCTGCGGGTTTAAAGTTGAGTGATGCCATTTATAAAGAAGGCCCTAATTCGCCTTATGTAAATGTGTTGGTCGTGCAAAAAGGTCATGCAAATGATCCGCATGTGAAACAATTGTTAGCCGCATTTCAATCGCAAGCGGTGATTGATAAAGCCAAACAATTATTTGGTGACGGTGCGGTACCGGCATTTGTACCGACCACTTAATGCTTTTGGTCCTTGTCATCCCGGAAATTGCCGTAGGCAATTATCCGGGATCCAGGCCTTTAAAAGATTAAATTCTGGATTCCCGCCTACGCGGGAATGACGACGAAAAGTAACCATTATGCAAAGCAATTTATTCATGATATTATGCTGCTCCGTAATTATTATTATTTGGAATCGCAATGAAATTCAAAGTCTTATTGCTAACGGTTACGCTGCTTATTACTACGCTATTAGCAGGATGCGACCACAAAGAAAACACTAATGAAATTAAAGTGGGGGTGATGGATGGCCCCGAAACAGATTTAATGCTCACGGCAGCCTCGGTTGCCAAACAACGTTATAACCTGGATGTAGATGTCATTACGTTCAACGATTACACCATGCCCGATGCAGCCCTGAATGATGGCGAAATCGATGCCAACATGTTTCAGCACGTGCCGTATTTAAATGCACAAATTCAAGCCCGTGGTTATAACTTAGTTCCGGTGGGAGAGGGTTTTATTTATCCCATGCGAGTGTATAGCAAAAAGATAAAAAGTTTAACGGATATGCCGATGAACGGCAAAATCGCCGTCCCTAATGATCCCAGTAATGAAGCGCGTGCTTTATTGCTGATTCAAAAAAGCGGTTTAATTACGTTGCGTCCCAACGCCGGCACCAATGCAACGATTGTTGACATTGCCAATAACCCTAAACATATTCAATTTACCGAACTCGACGCAGCGCAATTACCACGTGTATTACCGGATGTCGACGCAGCCGTTATTAACACCGGTTATGCCGTGTCAGCCGGCTTAAAACTAAATAGCGCTATTTACACTGAAGGCACTGATTCCCCTTATGTCAATGTATTAGTGGTGCGAAAAAGTGATGTCAACAAGCCCCATGTGAAAGAATTATTAGCGGCGTTTCAATCGCAGCAAGTGATCGATAAAGCTAAGCAATTATTTGGTGAGGGCGCAATTCCGGCGTTTACTCCTACTCCCAGTTAAGTTTTTTCCGTTTCTCTTACTCTACGAAACAACCCCTTTCGCGGAGGTTGAAGGCCTATTTGCCAAAACCGGTCCGGCAAACCCGATTTTGCGAGAGAAAGACCTAAAACAAGACGTTTTAGCTCATTTTTAAAACCATCAGGGTTAAAAATGATCGGGTTTTTATACTTCCTTAATATTCCCTTAATAATTATCTGGTAACTTAACAGTTGCTGCAATTAATCATTGTTGATCAAATGGAAGATCATAAAAGAACAAGGCGAATCAGCACAATTAAACCCTTGTTAGTGAATATACTTCTTCCGGGTTAAAATTCAGGAGAAGTATATCCCATTGAAATTTCAACACTAATAAAGAGCCTATTAATATGAGGGGGAAATTATGAACTCTAAAAATGTGGTTAACAGCTTGAATAAAGTAATTGCCGAGCAAAAAACAACTATCTTCAACTTACCGGAAGATTTGGTATTTGATGGTACAGATTTGATCCCTGTTTTGTTGAATGCGGCTTAATTTTTTTTATTTTAGCTAAAGGGGATAAACCGTACCGTTTATCCCCTTTTAAAAAGTGGGCAACGATGACATTCCCCCTCTTAACAGAATTTGCAGCTCCCTTAGCGGGCAACCCTGCCCTGCCCTTGTTGCACAATGAGTTAAGGAACAAAACTAAAAAAAGTTTTATTGGCTTAGTAACTGAAGTACAAAAACACTTAACCACCGATTTATCTCCTTTGCTAGACTTATTAAAGAATTTAAATCCAACTCGACATTTCTCCCCCGAGTTTTACTGCTATTACTTTACTTTGCTAACACATATGGTTCAGCAAAATAATGAAACAGCATTCAACCTGTGTAATACGCTTAATTTATTGCCGACCTCCGATAACTTTTACCACGATAAATTTGTTATTACCAGCAATACCTCAAGCATAATGATGGAATTATATAAAAATAATTTAGGCGATGACAAAAAATATAAACGCGAAGAAATTACTACCGTATCGTCATTTGATTATCAAGAAGTAAGCTCTTACATTCAACGAAGTTTTAATATTATCGCAAATAATACTCATCTCTCAGAAGAAATAAACGAAATTATCTCTGCTATTAATATTTTTGACGGTGGAGGGAAAGCGTCTAATGCCTCGAGTGTAGGATTTTTCGGCCTTATTATGATGCGCTATCATCGATTTAATTCGCAAGCAGAACAATTGCTGTATTTTTTTGATTCTATCATTCATGAAGCTGCCCATAACTACCTCAATCTCTTAATCACTTTTGATCCCATGATTATAAATTCAAAAGAATTTTTTTTCTCGCCAGCGCGCAATACCAATAGGCCCATGAAAGGTATTTTTCATGGGCATTTTGTGGTATTTCGCTTAATCATGGCTTATCGTTTATTGGAAAAATTCTTTGCAGAGTATTTTCCCACCCAGAAATTAGATGCATATGATTTTAACCGTCCTCTTGCGGACTTACCCATGACGTTTTATCCGCGACTAGAAGCTTATCAATACAAATTTAAACAAGGTGAAAGCATTATTCAACAGTCTGCTCAATTGACGGAATTTGGCAGAGAATTTTTTAACAATATGTCGAGTATAATTCATCATGACTAAGCCATTATTACTCTCAAAATCCGATCAACAGCTGATTGCCAAACTCAACGCACTTGAACCTAAAATAACCAGTTTATTAGAAGTGGGATGTGGCCAAGGGGATAAATTAATTTATTTACAAAATGAAGGCAATATTAGCGTAGCAGGAATAGACGTTCACGAGCCTTATATAAAAGATTTACAAGCGCAAGGTATTCAAGCAAAAATAGACAACGTAAATAAACCACTCCCTTACCCAGATAAATCGTTTGATTGGGTATTACTCGGCAAAGTACTACACCACTTACCCCGTCCTCAACAAGCTATCAAAGAAGCAGCCCGCGTTGCACAGCAAGGAATTATTGTTACCGAACCTTGGTTTGATAAAACAATTGTGTCGCAACAACTCAGTGCTGAACTGAGCGCCTTCTTTCTTAAGTTAGAACAAGGTTTAGGCTATTTTCATCGATTAGGACTTACAGCAGGAGAAGTCATTGCGTTACTTGATATCGATATTACTCAACTGGATATTGAATACCAAGTAGCATTAGAAGAATTAGATTTAGAGGCTTATTTTGCCGAGCGCATGCCTTATATTAAACAGTTAACTCCTCATCATTATTTAACATGGGAATTAGCTCAGTTAAAAGCAAAACTCAAAGATCATTTTTTAACGCAACCTGGGCAATTAATTATGTTTATCAGATTTTAAAATAATTCTACCACGCAAAATATCGTAAAACATCCGAAAATCACCTGCTAAACTATAAAACGGATGTTTAAACGTAGCAGGCTTATTTTTTTCAATATAGAAATGCCCCACCCACGCAAAACTATAACCCACAATCGGCAATAAAATAAAACCATACCAATAGCGAGTTATCAGCGCCGCAATTAAAATGAGTAATAACAAAGTGGTGCCAATAAAATGTAAGCGTCGATTAATGGGGTGACTATGCTCTTGTAAATAGAAAGGATAAAACTCGTGGAAGGTGGTAAATTTTTGCATGGATATAACTACTCAGTAAATTTTTATAGCGTTACTTTACCACGCAAAATATAGTGAAAATATTCTATCATAGGTAAATATTATTAGAGAAAATTGCTGGCACTTACCTCATCAGATGTGAAAAAAATTGAGGTTGTTTAAAAAACTGGAGAGCACCTGGCAAATCTTTAATTAAGGCGTTTGCGTGCAAAGCGTGAAGTCCAGGTATTAAAATAAATTTTGAAAATTTCACTTTTTCAAGCTGCTCTATTCCTGCAAGCTCATTGGCAACGAGAGATTTATGATTTAGCAGAGTTATGTTAGGCACCCAAGGATCAACTGGGAAGCTTAAAAAAGCATTGCGTGCTTGAACATTATTGCCTGTTCCTACAAAATCAAAATTTAATTGCAAGATAGCCGGCTCGCTAAACTTATAATCTACCCATTCGCTGCTAGCTAAATCGGGGAAATAAATGCCACGATATTTAACTGTAATAATTAAAATATGGCGCTTGTGAGAACGAATTTCAAACAAAAAGGCTGTTAAAGCCAATGGATCTGCATGCAAATGGGTTTCTTTTGGGAAAGGTATTGTTATAAAAGGCGCACATTCTTCAAGAGGCAAATTTTGCATTAGAGAAAGCCCAATTGCAGTTCCTGAACCTGCTAAATAATTGGTAATATCATATAACCCTACTTGATGAAAACATTGCTGTAAATACAAACTAAGCCCTGGGCTATAACGATTAAAATAATCGATATACTCTTGGAGAGGAGCTGCACGAGAAGGCTGTTCCACATAACCACTTCTTTCACTCACAATATACAAAGGGGGATTCCGTTGAAAATCAGTAGAAGATAACGTTGCATCAGCAAGCGGATTAGCTAAATAGCTATTTAATTCCGGAGGATATTGCCAACTAAATGGATATTGTTTAATAAAAGATTCAACACTACGCTTAACGTGCTCAAACAATGGCTGCGGACCTACTGCGTAACGTAAACACTGTGTTTCTAAAATAAACTTAATATCAGACTCTAGGTTATTGGCAAGGCTGTTTGTAAAAAGCTGTGACATACTGACGCGCCGACGATGTATAAAAGGCGAAGCCGGCGATGGAGGTGGAGTATCTGAGAGACGCCGTCTATGAGCCGCCCCGCTGTCAATGGATAATTGTGGTGATAAGCTTTCGTAGTTTTGTGTAGAAGACTCTTTACTTAAAGCAGGTGATAAACCTCCGCTGTCGACAGAGGAATTTCTACTTAGGCCAGGCAAAAATGGCAAGACTTTAACCTTCAACTCCTCCTCTGTTAACCTTAAAATAAAATTAGAAAATTTTTCATTCCCGGTTATCGCAGCTGGCATCCATGCATCTTGGGGAAAAGTAATAAAAGCCGTTTGTATACTAACTTCCCCTTGTGACAACACCAGATCATAATTCAACTGCAACATAGCGGGCTCAGCAAAACTTATTTTGCTGCCAATGGATACCAATTTAAACGTTTGCAGAGGGACTGCAATAGTTAAGAAACACCGGTTAGGATTAATCTGAATGAGATAAGTATGCAAAAAACTCTCACCGGTTTCACTGTGTAAGGGTGGAAATATTAAGAATGATTGCACTGTATGCTGAGTAGGCGCGGACGAAAAATAATTAAACAGGCTAAGCAACCCGCGATAATGGTAATACCGACGCAAATAATTTATAAAAAGATTTATGGCAGGAGCAATATCAGTGCTGATATCACTTATTTTCCCATAATAAGGTAAAATATGGATGGGTGATCTTAAATAAGTTCCGTCCTTACTAAGATGAGGACTACGTAATTGACTAATTAAAGTCGGATAATTTCGTGTTTGACTTGCAGCCTGAGAAAAACCCTGCTGAAAAGAGAGAAAGGTACTTATTAATTGGGTTTTTTCTGGAGAGATATGCGCTGCAATCACACGATTTAATGTTTTTTGGGCCGCAAAATCCAGAGCAACACTTTGCTGTTGCGCATCCATTTGCCTTGCTTCTAACCTAGCTAGACATGCTTGATACTCACCACTGCTACCACTACGTTGCATAAAATGTTCTCATTAAAATTATTTAGCAGCTTTTCTGCGATCCTAACAAATTTTTAGAAAAAATGTTGCTTTTAAAAAAAAATTATAATGATTCACGTAAATCTTCATTAATCCCTTAATATTTCCTTAAGCTTCGGCATAAAAAATTATTGTTTGTGCGCTAAAAATTGCGCGTGCTATAATTTTTGTTAACTATCATATAATGGCCATTCATGAAACATTCTACAGAACCTTCACAATTATTTCGTGACTCCATCGGCAAGGTGCAGCCCATTGCGCACGATAAAATCATCACACCACGTAAGCGCATCAAACGTAAACCCAAACTGATTCCTGAAATGTCCGTCATTGCAAAAGATTTTAATGTACCAAGAACAGAACCCGTACAAAGCGATAGCTTATTAAATTTCTCGCGTGCCGGAGTACAACCGCGACAATTGCGTAACTTGCAAAAAGGGAATTTAATTTGCGCAGCGGAATGTGATTTGCATGGTTTGACACTGGCGCAAGCAGAACAAACCTTAGAAAAATTTGTGCAGGAGTGCCAGGCGAAACATTATCGCGTGATACGGATTATTCATGGCAAAGGGCATCGCTCGGAAAATAATAATCCTACTTTGAAAAACTTTGTTAATCAATGGTTGCGCGAGCTAAAAGATGTATTAGCCTTTTATTCAGCCATGCCGAAGGATGGTGGGGCGGGGTCGGTGCAGGTTTTATTACGTAATATCGCGAGCGAAAAAGAATAATTTACGCTATAATCGCTCTGTTAAGTACTTCCTGTAGGGGCCGGTCGTGACCGGCCCGCGGGCGGCTCACGAGCCGCCCCTACATCTGATGTCATAAATCAAAAACAAGGAACTTAAATGCATAAACAACCTATCATCATTGGTATCGCCGGACCTTCCGCCTCCGGTAAAAGTTTATTAGCCCGTACCATTGTGGAAGAGTTAGGCTCTAATCAAGTCGTCATTATTTCGGAAGATTCTTATTACAAAGACCGTTCACATTTATCCTTAGAACAACGGCAAAAAATCAATTACGACCACCCCGATGCGTTTGATCATGAATTACTGTGTCAACAATTGCAGCAATTGCAAGGTGGCCGCAATGTGCAAGTGCCGGTTTATGATTACAGCTTACACACACGCAGCGATAAAACCCGTGAAATTGGGCAGCATGCGATTATCGTGTTAGAAGGCATTTTGTTATTGGTGGAAGCAAAAGTACGCGAACTGTTAGACATCGGTATTTTTATGGATACCCCGCTCGATATGTGCTTGTTGCGGCGTTTAAAGCGCGATGTGAAAGAACGGGGTCGCGATTTAGATTCCGTGTTAGAACAATATGAAAACACGGTGCGGCCTATGTACCAACAATTTATTGAACCCTGCAAACGTTATGCTGACATTATCGTGCCGCATGGCGGTAAAAATCGCATTGCGATCGATGTGATTAAAGCGCAAATGAAAGAGATGTTGTTGAACGCTTGAAATCCCCCCTGCCCCCCTTTTTCAAAGGGGGGATTCTGCTGTTTTGATTTCCCCCTTTGAAAAAGGGGGACTAAGGGGGATTTTCTACGGCGACCGCTTTAGCTTCAGCTTTCTATCCTGCCGTGCAATTGCCAATTGCAACAAATTATCGAGTAACTCCGGATAAGCTTTACCGCTTTTTTGCCACATCATTGGATACATGCTGACGTGCGTGAAGCCAGGAATGGTATTGATTTCATTGAACACTACGGCATCGGTATCTTTGTCGATAAAACAATCCACCCGTGCCATACCACGACATTCTAATAACTCAAATACCGTACTGGCGATGCGTTGCAATTCTTTTAAATGGCTGTCAGAAACCTGCGCGGGAATAATCAGTTGCAAACTTTTTTCATCTAAATATTTTGCTTCATAGGTATAAAATTCGTGGCTGGTAATAATTTCACCCGGTACGCTCACTAAAGGTTTTTCACCGTGCAGTGGATTTTCCAGCACCGCCAATTCAACTTCCCTGACTCGCAAACCTTGTTCCACGATCGCTTTGCTATCATATAAAAAAGCATTGTCGATCGCTGCGCGCAATTCAGCGGGTTTTTTAACTTTGGTAATTCCCACGCTGGAACCGGTATTGGCTGGCTTGGCAAACATGGGGTAAGTTAATTTTTGTTCGATTTTCTCGAGGATCGCATCGGCATGGCGCTGCCATTCACCTACTGTAAAAGCCCAATAAGGCGTCACTTTTATACCAGCTTGTAATGCTAACCGTTTGGTGACATCTTTATCCATCCCCAAGCTCGAAGAGAGCACACCCGCGCCCACATAAGCAACATTGGCTAATTCTAAAAACCCTTGCATGGTGCCATCTTCACCATTAGTGCCATGTAAAACGGGAAATACCACCTCGATCTCATGCGGCGTGTGAAAAAAATAATCCAGTGAAAAAGGTTTGGCACCCTTCCCTTGTACTACCAATTTTTCGCCTTCTAAAGGATCAACGTTGGCTAATTCATTACGGTGCCAACGGCCCTTTTTATCGATGCCAATCGGAATAATGGAATATTTTTTGCGATCGATGTGCTTGATAACGGAACTGGCTGAAATAATCGATACTTCATGTTCGCCGGAAACGCCACCATACAAGACGGCGACAGTAGTTTTTTTTGTCATTGGAAATACTCTTTTAAAATAACGGGCGGCTCGCGAGCCGCCCCTACATTGAGATTATAGACGATTAAAAATTTTTTAAGTCCTCAGCCTTTAACAAAAACACCCCCTGCCCTCCTTGCTTAAATTCCAGCCAAACGAAAGAGACCTGCGAATATTTTGCAACTAAAGCTGCTTCACTATTGCCGACTTCTACAATCAAAATGCCCTCATCACTTAAATAATTTTTGGCTTGTTTTAAAATTTTATCAACTAAACGCAAGCCATCTTTGCCAGCCGCCAAGGCTAAACGCGGTTCGGCGTTATATTCTTGCGGTAAAGCGGCCATATCTTCAGCATCAACATAAGGCGGATTAGAAATGATGATGTCATATTTTTTAATGGGCAAGGCTTTGAATAAATCGGATTGATATAAATGAACCGATGAAGAATGTTTTTCCACATTGATCTTTGCAACCTCTAAAGCAGCTTCCGAAATATCACTCGCATCAACCTGTGCGTTGGGAAATTGTTTAGCGCAAGCAATCGCAATACAGGCGCTACCGGTGCATAAATCCAAAATATTTTTGACTTGCGAGAGTTTAATCCAAGGTTTAAAGTGTGCTGCGATTAATTCAGCAATGGGAGAGCGCGGCACAATCACGCGTTCATCCACATAAAATTTTTGGCCGGCAAACCAAGCTTCGTTTACTAAATACGCAGCCGGTTTGCGCGTGGCAATACGCTTGCCATATAAATTACGAATTGCCGTCATTTCATACAGGCTGAGTTCACGGGTTAATAACTTGCGATCGGCATCGGGCGGCAAATTCAAAATGTGCGAAGCCAGCCACACGGCTTCATCCCAGGCATTATCGGTGCCATGGCCAAAATATAAGTTAGCTGTTTCGAAGCGGCTGGCGCCCCATTGCAGGATGTCGTTGAGGGTCATCATAAAAGGCGAGTATATAGTTATTCCATTTAGGTTTTCCAGTTTTATTGAACGATTCAGGAGATGGGTGGGATATTGAGCGCAAACTCTCAACAGCAGGGATGCTAAAGTTTTTTCTTTAAGCCGGTTGCCATTTATGGCTAGGCGTGGCATATTTGCTGTATCAATTAGTAGGGACAGTCTATGTTAGATCGTGGCGGCAGAGTTGGTCCAGACCCCGGGGTTCAGGTACGGCCTCGGGTACCGCCGAGTAGCACACAGCCAACTCGGGTACTGCCGAGTAACACCCGGAATATTTTCAAGCCCAGCAATCATTTTGGCCTTAAGCCTGCTCCCGCTCCCGCCGTACTGCCAAGCGACTCAAACGCCCCCGCACCGGATCTTGGAGCGGTACTGCCAAACGCCTCAAACGCCCGCGCACCGGATCTTGCGGGGGCTTTGGAATATATTGCTGCACAAAAAAAGAGACTTACTTCAACTTCAGCCCCACTTCCTATTCCGTCTGGTTCCGCCGCACCTCACCTTAGTGGTGTGAGTCCTACCTCAAGCAATTCTTCGCCTGGTGATTCGCCGCCCACGGTATCGCCACCAAATGTGTCTCCACCCCCTTCGCCACCGCCAAATGTGTCTCCGTCAGCTTCGCCGCCGCCAAAAGCGCCCAGTTATCTGGAGGTAGCACGCTCAGGAGCCCCACCAGCAAGCCCCATTCCCACTCGTAGTGGAAATTTGCCTCCTGCTCATAGGGAAATGCTGCGCTCCGGTGCTATGACTTTAGTCAATCCCGGCGCTGCACCCGGTGGCTTTAAAAGCCAGGCTACGATAAGAAATTTGCAAGAAAAATTACGTCAGCAAAATCTCGAAGCGGAGGAGCAAGAAAAGCGAAAAAAAGCAGAAGAAGAAGCAAAGCGAAAAAAAGCAGAAGAAGAAGCTGCTGCTGCTGCAGCTAACGCCTTGGATGGAGAAGAGTCTAACGGGGATGAGGATGCCACTCGTGTATTTGCCCACAAGCTGGGAAACACAAAAACAGGAAATCCTGCGGGTAAAAACCCCAGCGGGCGAAAAAAAGAAATTCGACCCCAAGGAGTCGACGATGAACCCTTTGAAATCAGGTTAGATGACGGTCTTCTTCGCCATAACCCAAGACTTCACATTAGCACTAAAAAACCGGAGGTGGATCTCACACAAAACCCTCCAGATAAGTCGCCCCGCACACCTCCTCTGCAATCAGAGCAATCAGACCCTGGTGCAGGTAGATTTCACACTAGCAACAGAAGATTGGAAGGAGATCCCACACAAAACTCTCCAAATAACTCGCCCCGTACACTTCCTCCGCAACCAGGCTCTGCTGCAGGGAGATTTCACACTAGCAACAGAAGATTGGAAGGAGATCCCACACAAAACCCTCCAGAGAACTCGCCCCGCACACTTCCTCCGCAACCAGGCTCTGCTGCAGGGAGACTGCACACTAGCGGCAGAAGATTGGACGAAGATACCGCACAAAAAATTATCGCGCAAGCCTGGCGCAAGTATGCCAAGACTAAACAACAGCAAGAAAAATTGCTCGCTCTGAAAGCTCAGCGCGAGAAAAAAGCTCCGAGCGGAGTACCCAAGCTTTTGCCTACTCCTGTACCAGCATCACGCAAATTATCTCCACAAACTCCGCCACCACGGGAGACGCTCAATCTGGGCGATGGGCGCAGTCCGGTACTTAAACCCGCTGCTGCATCAGCAACGCTAGAATTCTTTCCACAAACGCCAACCCCAGTAGAAAATATTTATCCAGAAGAAGGAACTGTCAGAACCCCAGCGGGCATATCAGATCCCACTGCATTATCTCCTGCCGTAGCACCCAGCCAAGGTCAAACGTTTCCCCCTGAAGGCTTTACTCTCGATTCACAGTTCCCACCAACTAATGGTGAAATGCCCATAGCAGGGGGAAATCTCGCCAGAGTGCGGCTTCCACCTATTGCGGGAACAACGCCCGCAGACGAAGCAAATGCTGCAGGTCCCGCTGCCAGTGGATCGCACGCTGTCACGCCACTTGAAGAACTAGAAAAGATTGCAGCGGCTATAAAACAAAGCGCAGAGAATATTGCGACGCAAAAAACCAATTGGGCCAAGGTTGCACCCATGAGTTTTACGGCCATCGACAATGATATTCAAGGGTATCTCAGTCAATTTGCCGGGCTAAATAGCCAATTGTCGACTTGGCAACAAACTCACACTATTCAATTTGCTCTTTCGCCACGCACAGCTGCTGATGCAGCAACACTTTTAGCACAAACCTTGGCAGAAACAAAAACGGCGACAGGAGTCGCCATTCCCACTTTACAAGAACTCGGTTGTGAAAAATGTACAGCGCAATATATTTCCGATGCCGATACACTATTGGCCTTTATTAGCATGCAAGGAGATAAAATTGAACAACTTTATCCAGCAGAGTATTATCGCCCGCTTGAGGGGCTTAAAGCTGCTTTATTGAAGGATGCCAGTCAAGCAAAGAATCGGGCGGTTAATATACAAAGAGAATTAAAGCAAAAAAAACCTATTGTTAGGCAAACAAATGCCGCCGATGTAGCGAATCAACAAGTGCGTGAGCATATGGTAAGGCTCCTGGATGAAGCCATGCGAACTGCAGATGGAGCCACGGGAACTGCAACTGCAATGGGTAGTGCCGCCGGTAATACGGTGGCGCAGAAAGTGCGTGATTATATGGCAAACTTCCGGAAGGGAGCCGCCGGAACTGCAACTACAATGGGTGCAGCTCCACAAAAAAAGAAATCGCGCTCGTGTAACCCAAAGCTGTGGAATTTATGCTGGCTCCTATGTCTGCTGCCAGCGGCGGCAATTATTGGCAATGAATGCGTTAACAGGCATGGAGGTTGGGGTGGAGATTGGTGTCCACCGCCGTCATCGCCGCCGTCATCACCGCCATCATCACCATCGCCACCACCGCCAGCTGCTGGCAATAATACTGCACCAACTTCTGCTGCGCCAACCAGCCAAGCAGGTTACAGTGGCAATGGTATGGCACCGCCATCACCCCCGTCGCCACCACCGCCAGCTGCTGGCAATAATACTGCACCAACTTCTGCTGCGCCAACCAGTGGCAATGGTATGGCACCGCCATCACCCCCATCGCCATCACCGCCGTCGCCATCACCGCCGCCGCCATCACCCTTTCCTGCCAGTGCGCCCACTACACAAGCTGGTAGGCGCCTCACCGGCGATCTTGGCGAGCAAGCTGACAGCACTGACTACACCAGTACCAGCATTAAAGCAACTGCACACTCCGCTAAAGATTTATCGACGGCTATTTTTACCACTACACTTGGGATCGCTGCTGAAAGCCTGGCCGCCACCAGCGAAACCGCCAGCACTTTTTTTCCCGAACTGTTTCTTTCGGCCACTGGCAGCACTGGCCCTTCCCCCGTCACCAACGAGATTCAGCAAAGCATTAGCCAATTCCAAAGTGGCATCAAAACCACTGAGGCCGCACTCATCCAGGCCACCCAATCTGCCGGCACAGGCGGCAGTGTCCCCGTCGCGGCGTCCTCCGCGTTAGCAGACCAAAGCACTGCCATCGCGAATAGTTTGGCGGGTACAGCGCGTGCCGAAGAAACCGGTCAAGTACCGAGCGGAACTTTTGCCGCACAAAGCAGCCAGGCCGCCAGCACTTTACGACAAATGTTGCATAGCAGTAGCAGCAGTAATGGAAACGACAACACGAGTGATGTTAACCCGAGCGGTAGCAGCGCCTTACCAGCAGCCATTACGGGTGGCGTAACGTCCCTGTTGGCAACTCTTAACTTAGTGCGCCTTAGCAGCAGCAGCGGTCTTATTTCACCTACAGTCTTGAGCACTTTTGCAATTTCCCTGGAATTACAAGGAACTACCCTTGGACGTTTAAGTGGCGCATTAAAACTCACCAGTAGTGATTCCATTCCTTCGGCAGACAGTACCAAAGCCTTGGCAACTCAAATCGGTAGCTCTCTTAACAGTACAGGGGAGGCTTTACAAAACCAGCTGGCAAGTGGTGGCTATGCTTCTACCAGCAGAGAATATCAAGTGTTGAGCAGTACCGGACGGGCGCTGGCAAGCAGCCAGCAAGCAGCCACTTTCGTAGCCCAAAGCAGTGCTAACTTGCAAAGCACGGGAACTGATTTATCTACCACCGAACAAGTTATCTTGCAGCAAATTGATACCAGTAATCAATATACCAGCACGGCGCTTAGCCATTTGAATACGGCGGGTAACGCTTTGCGAAGCGGCGATCTTTCTACCGCCCTCTATAACACGCAAGCAGCTTATAGCAGTGCGCAAAATGCGCTGGCAACTTTGGGCACCGGCGAATTAACGGGCGATCCCAACGCTTATTTTTTTCAACATGCCGGGCGCAGTCACCCGAGCAGCACCGCTTACACTAGCCTGGTATTGGCAAATCAAAATGCGAGCAGTGGCGCTAATTTAGCTTTAACTGCCAGCCAAACTCTGCAGGCAGTACTTAGTTTTGCTGCGGGCAGCAGTGCCAGCATACCGTTGCCGCCGGCTGTAAGTACGCGAGGCGCTCTACCGGTGGCCGGTTCTACCGGGGCTAATGGAACGGGAAATAATATTAGTTCGGCGGCGGCGATGGCCGCGAGCGCTACGACCCTCCACACCACTAATCAACAAATTGTGCAAAGCAGCGCTAGCTTCTTAAGCGATGCAAATCAAGCCCAAACCAGTTTGCAAGCTCAATTAACGACTAGCGGGGGCCAAAGCCCAGGCTTGAGCAGCGGTGTAGCTATTGTGCAGCAAGCTTCCAGCGCGCACGCGCAAATTCCGCTGCTCGCGACTAGTCTTGCCACTGCAATGGAGCCGGTCATTACCGTAAGCAATGCCTTCAGCACCGGCAACCCCACGGTGGCGGCCGGGCAAACGGCAGAGGCTACTTTGCAAAGTGTAGTACCAACGCTTAATTTTGGCAGCGCGGGTACGACGGCTTTACAAACTTCCCATGAATCATTGCGAGCCAGCACAGCAGCAGCGGTGTTGATGAATACCGGCGCAACGAGTGATGTATTTCTGGCCCTGCAAAGCGCCAGTACCGCTGTGCGCGATGCTGCTCGCGCGAGCAGTGCAGCTGCCAGCGCCAGTATTCTCGCGCAAACATCGGAACAAATAGCCACCGCTGCGGCATTGACTGATCTTGCTAATCAAGCCAGAAGCACTGCCTTCATAGCTTATACGAGTGCTCAAACAGCATTGGCTAATACCGGCGGCACAGGCTTGCCAGGCAGCACGCTGGCACTGGCGAAGGCCACACAAAGTAATTTAGGAAGTAGCGGCAATTTTGCCAGCTCAGACAATGCCCCTTCCAGCAGTGCGGTGGCAGTGGCAACGACCCATCAAGCTGCCGGTGCGGTATTAGAAACTTCCCTCGCCTTTGGCGCGGCCTCCGGCGTGGGGGGTTCTACTTTCGCTCATGAAGCAAGCAGCGCAGCGAGCCAGGCCAGCTCTGCCAGTAGCGCCGGAGTCGATGCGCTCAGCAGCTCGTTCGCCCAAAATCCTTATGATGCGACTACCATTGCAAATACTGCGTCCAGCGCGGCAGGCGTGGCAGGAGCCGTGAGCACAGCCGCAACAGCTAATCAAGTCAGCAGCGAAATGATTGCCAGTACCGCGCAAAATATTGAACAAAATAGTGTTTCAACTCAGTCTGTTATAACTAATATCTTATCAAGTACCGGAAAAAGTGCCAGCACCGGCAATCTGCCCGCTGCCGCCTTAAGCAGTGCCTTGGCAACCAGTGCCGGTGCAGCGCAAAGCAGTCGGGCGATTCAAGTTGCCGCTGGCAGTAGCAGCGCTTTGGCAGCCCACGTCGCAAGCTACAGCACGGGAGTATTCGACAGCAGCGGACCCGTGTTAGTGCGCACGGGAAATACCGGCGCGCCACCCACGGGCAGCAGCGGACTCGTGTTAGCGCGCTCGGGAAGCACGAGCGGCCGTGGCACGCCTAATTTAAGTACCGAACAGTTGGTGACGGGACTTGCCACTTTACAACGCACATCACAAGCTAATCGTTTTGTGGCTAGTACTAACACCGCACTTAGCCTGGCCGATGTTTCTACCGGGGCCAGCGCAACTGTCGCCAGTCAGGTTGCCTCGAGCGCGGGCAGTTTGGGAAGTTCCGAAGGAGTTGTTAGTCCGGGGAGTTCGGGAAGTTCGGGCGTTCCGATTTCAACGCTGCAACCCCTTACCTGGACGGCCCTGGTCACGGGTTTTCGATCTTACGCTTCATCACTGGCTCTGCAACCAAGCGGTAGCACGCAACAAATCGTCGCGGTGCAAACAGCGGCAGCGACCGGCAGCGCCTGGCTTGCTGCCAGCTCCGCGAGTATCAGCTTCGCTCTGGCAGCAAGCAGCGGAACGAGTGGTGCAGGCAGCAGTGAGGTTGGATCGTCGGCCGTGGGCAACTTGGGACCTGCCGGAAGCACTGGCCCCGCTGCAGTTTCAAGTGACGCTGTCGGCGTTCCGGCCGCAGGCAGCTCGGGACCTGCCGGAAGCACTGGCCCCGCTGCAGTTTCAAGTGACGCTGCCGGTGCTCCGGCCGCAGGCAGCTCGGGACCTGTCGGAAGCACTGGCCCCGGCGTGGTTTCGACAGAAATGGTGCAAAATGCGATCCAAAGCACCGGCGCAATGATTAACAACGCCGGCACCAGCTTGCAACTCGCCCGCATGAGTGTAAGCACCGGTGGTAGTGGCACCACCGGCGGTTTGGGTCCGCGTCAATCGACGGCCGCTAATAATGTATTTTCTACTAGCCAGGCGTTGCTGCAATCATCACAAAGCGCTATAGGCGCGGCAAGCAGCGGAGTCAATCTTGCGCAACAAAGTTCGGCTGGTGGCGTGGCCGCCACTGGTTCAAGCAAGGGCGACTCAACTGCTGCGCTCATCAGCTCAACAACGCAATCCATAATGCCGATCCAATCCGCCGTGTCGACGTTGCCGGTTTTAAGTGAACACCTGGCACGCTCCAGCGGGGCTACTCAAGGTACCGGTGTGTTAAATTCCACGCAAAAAGCCGTCGCCACGGCGGCCATTCAAAGTACGGCGGCAACTGGCCTGGCCGTGGCAAGCTCAGCCATGGCCACCGGACTGGCTTCCAGTACGATTACCGGCAACGCTGTCAGTACCGGGAAGTCAGCCGACACCGCGGTAACAACCGTAAAAATGGAATTAAGCAGCGGTAATTACGCAGCAGGCAGTACAGCAGAGCAAGGTTTAAACAATGCGCAAGTAACCAGCGAGCAAGTGGGGGCTGGCAGCACTCAGGTCGCGGCACTCGGCAGCAGTTTGGGCGCTGTTATGAGCAGCCTCGGCCAACAAAGCACGGCCATTGCGGCTGGCGTGTTGGAATTTGGCTCCAGCAATAATATAGCAGTTGACAGCACCGGGGCCGGGACCACCGCCGCAATCCGGGCCGCCGGCAGCACTTTAGGGACAATGCCAGCGCAAGTGTCGGCCGTCAGCACTTTAAATACCAAACTTAACGAAGTGCAAACGTCTTTTTCTTTGAGCGGACAATCGGCCTCTGACAGCGCTCAATCTATTCAGGCGACCACCACAGCACTGAGCAGCGGCGATGTGGGCCTGGTGCAACAGGCGATTACAACGGCACAAGCTGCAGGGAGCACGGCGTATCAAGCGGTTATGGGTGTAGTCAGCACCTTGTTTGGCAGCGCCACCGCCGGCGCGGCGCCGACCAGTGGGCCGGTGGTGCCGGTAAGTACAGCCCCCCTCCCCGCGGCCAGTACGCAGCCAATAGGTGGCGGCACCACTGTGGTGCAACAAATCGCCAGCTCCCTCGGCAGCCTCCAAAGCTCAGCCTACCATGCCGCCACCAGCGCCATGCAAGCGACCAGCAGCGCTTATGCCTACGCCACCAGCGCGTTCAATGAGCTCACCAGCGCAGCTGCTGGCTGGGCCACGGTCGGCAGCAGCGATAGTGCTAGCAGCAGTCGCACTATCCGCACCAGCGGCGGCACCCGGTCGACAGGTTCCCTCGGCGCGATTTGTCCTTCGAATATTTCGGCACCTAATTTAGGTGGCATAGCTTTACCACCCAATAACCGCGCTTTAGCTCCCGGCAACTGGTGCGCTTTTTTAAATGCGTATGTCAATAATTTTACTGCCAATGGCTTAATCGGTTGCATCAATATGGATACTGTATACACTCATATCGGCATTTTAGGGCCTCAGCAAAATAATCCCAATGCACTGTTTAACTTCAAGGGGATGGTTAATACCAAACTGGACAATACCAAAGGCACCAACATCACCGCCATCGGCGATAACGCCACCGCCCCCGTGCTCGCCTTTTGGTGGCCCTTCGCCTCCATCTACTGCCAAAGCTTGCTTTCTACCACGTCGTGAAAAATTATTGTGAGTTTGTTGGATGGCAAAGTAGAAGCGATTTGATCTTGCTACAATTTAATAGACACTCCAAACAGGGGTAAAATACCGCTGAGGAGTGGAATATGCCAAAAAGAAAATATGATAAAGAATTTAAATTAAATGCTGTAAAGTTAGTAAGAGAGCAAAAATTATCGGTGAGTCAGGCCAGCCATGACCTGGGAATTGGTCTATCGACCTTGCAATGCTGGGTGAGGGCTTAAAAAAATGGGGGGCAAAGGGGCTTTTCCGGGCAGTGGTCACCCGAAAGTAGAAGATGAACGGGTACGTAAATTAGAACGGGAAAATGAAGTATTACGACGCGAGCGCGATATATTAAAAAAAGCGCTAGCCATCTTCTCATCACCGTAAAGGAAAAATATGAGTTTATGCGTTCACATGTGAAAGCATGGCGGGTTGTGGAGATGGCGCGTGTATTGAAGGTATCGTGTAGTGGGTATTATCGCTATTGCAGAGGAAAACTCAGCCGCCGGGCACAAGAGAATGCCCGCCTGCTTGAGAAGATTAAACAGTGGTCTAGACATGGGGGTCATTTAATTAAGCAACATCCAGTGTGTTCTATGCTATCTGTTTATTAATTAAGCAATATATATTATAAAAAATAGTTTTCCTATAATTTTTCGTACTATAATATCTGGCATATTTAAAAAATCGGGGATAAAATAATGGCGGTTCTGAATTTTCTTGAACAACTTGCAGCTTGTTGCCATTTTGAGCCTGTGACTCAAGTTTTAATTAATCAACAAAAGAAAGAAATAACGAACGCTTTTTTAGTGAATGACCACAGCCTATTAAAACGAGCAATTTCTCAGCAAGAATATTTTGCTAATGAGCATGCTGTGTTTTTAAGTGATAGAATATAAAAGTTACAATGGTTCTGATTCACATTAAATGAGAAAAGATAAAAGCCTTTCCCGCTCTGGGTTATGGCAAACACTGGGAAAATCATATGAACATACTTACCTTGCTTGAACAACTTGTGAACATGCCTACCTTCGATCCGAAATTAAATACTCTCATTAACAATCAACCACAAGAAATAAAAGAAGCCTTTTCAAAAAATGAGCCTAATTTACTAAAAAAAATGTTCCCTCATCAAGCATATTTTGCTAATGAACAAGCCTCGTGCCGATTCTAGTTTGATATTTAAAATATAGTTGCTGTATTCTTCCCTTTAATTTTTTATGAACAGAATACACTATGCAGAATAAAAAAATCCCTGGCTCTTTGGTTCTTGTGGGTTCAGGCATCAAATTTTTATCTCATCTTACCACTGAAGCAAAACTTTATATCGAGCGTGCAGATAAAGTTTTATATTTACTTAATGAACCTGCTATGCAGCAGTGGGTTCAGAAAACGAATTCCACTGCTGAATCTTTAGACCCACTTTATATCAAATATCCATTACGCAGTGACTGCTATAAAGCCATTACAGATTATATTTTAGAAACTTTATATAAACAGCAAAATGTCTGTGTGGTTTTGTATGGACATCCTACTGTTTTCGCTGAACCAGGTTTGAATGCCGTAATTCAAGCAAGAAAAGTAGGTTATGATGCAAGAGCTTTACCTGGTATTTCCGCAGAAGATTGTTTATTTGCCGATCTATTAATTAATCCTGGCTCCTGCGGATGTCAATCATTTGAAGCAACGGATTTTCTTGTATATGGCAGAAAGTGGGATCCCAATAGCCATTTGTTATTATGGCAAGTAGGTATTATCGGCATTCTTGAGCACACTATCGACCAAAAAAACTCTAAAGCATTGCATGCTTTGGTACAACATTTAAATAAATATTATCTTTCAAATCATGAGGTGATATTATATGAAGCAGCTCAATATACAGGTTTTGAAGCGAAAATATATAAATTTCCTTTAGAGCAGCTACCCAGTACTATTATTTCGCGAACTGCAACATTATATGTGCCTCCTGCTAAGAGATCGCAAATCAAGAAGGGCATGTTAAAAACCCTTGGTATTGAAATTCCACTCAATAAGTAAATTGAGAGTTTATATTACAGGTTGTAAGCATGCTAAGTTATTTGCAAACAGGTATAAAAACATATTTTCAAAGTTATCATGGGTTACCAATTGCTTTTTGGCAAAGAATAGCGGTTAGTTTTATTAATAATATTTCTGCTGGCGTGGTTTTTTTCTTATCCTTCTATTTTGTAAAAACATTACATCTTAATATTGCCCTGGCAGGACTGATGATTTCAGTGTATGGCATAGGGACAGTTATTGGAGGTTATGTCAGTGGTAAACTTTCTCAGCATATTCCTTCCAATGCCATTGCCATTATTTCACTCTTATGCAAGACTCTAGCATTTTTTGCTCTCGCACGATTTCATACTGTTAATTTTTTATTTGTTGATTTATTTATCTTAGGTGTGACAACTTATGGCTTTAAAACAGCCAATTATATTTGGGTGCTTACTTCTTGTAAAAGTCATGAAGCCGAAAAATTTAAGACCATTAACGTATTATATGCTACTGCCAATCTAGGTATTGGACTTGCTGGCGTAATAGTGAGTTTTTTAGGTGCGCGAGGTTTTGAAGATGTATTTTACTTGGCAGGTATATTGTTATTTCTATCTCTGATTTATTTTATTTTTCATCTGAAAACCCCCATACAGTTTTTGTCATCAATAGAGCATACTGCAGTTAACTATCAAAATAAAAATAAATCTCAATTAAAAAATATAAAAATAATTTGGCTGGTTTTATTCTGTTTGTTTCTGGTAGGTATTATTATTTCTCAGCGCAGCACCACTTATTTAGTGTATGTTCACGATCTCTTTCCCGAATTAGGTACTAAAGGAATTGGGCTATTATTTACTATAAATCCTTTGATTATCGTCTTATTCCAAACGTTTTTAGCAAGCCACTTACTCCGTTTTAATAAAATACTCATCGTTGGAATAGGGGCTTTATTAATGGGGCTGGGTATGCTGATGTTAACTTTCTCCGTTATATTTAGTCTTGCTATTATTGCGTGTGTTGTTTATACCTTAGGTGAGATGTGTTTTTTTGCAATGGCACAATTATTAGTTTATCAATATAGCCGAGAAGAAGATCAAAGTTATAATTTAGGGCTTTTTCAAGCCATTTATGCCTTAGGGATGGTGAGCGGTCCTGCTTTAGGTGGATTTATTTACCACCATTTAGGAGGCGATATGGTATGGACTGTCAGTGGGTTTCTCGGACTGGTATGTTTTGTAGGTTGTTATTACTATAAAAGATTAACTTGAACCTATGCTAATACAACCCCGTACAAAAGGTGCATCTCCTGCAAATTCAGCATCTGGCAACTTATATTTTGCGTTAATCATACCAAATCGTTTATCCAATGTAGCAATCTCACCCGAAAGTCTCACAGTATGATGTCTGTCAGGTTTATTATGAAAATATTTAAATTGTACGTCATGTGCTATTTGGCGCATAACGGTATCAGCGCAAGGTGAGCTGCTTTTCGATAATTCTTCAGAAAATACTTTAATGATATTTGCTAATTCTCGCATTTCAAATAAGGTACTGGAAACTTGCCTGGATTTAGGTGAAAAAACATATGTTGAAGGATTTTGTAAAGAGTAGTAGACAGGGTGTTTATCTTCTTCAAAATAAAAATGTGTAGGCTGCATAATCGTGGGAAAATATTTCTTTAACCCATACGATTCAACAAATGCTCTTTGCAAAATCTCAAAAGGTAAAGCATTTTCATCGCAGACCGGAGCATAAGCCGGCGTAATGCCTAGAGCTGAAGTAAAGAGGTGGCGAGCAGTATCTGCTAAATAAGGGTTAGGTTTCAAGTTGCGTTGTTTTTGTATCATCGAGAAAATTGTTTCATAATATATTCTGTTCCGATCATATTCTGAATATTCCCAAGCCAGCTCATGTAAATATAATTTTAGTGGCACCCACGCTTTATCTTCATGCAACTTACTAAGCCATTTTTCTGAAAAATACATAATACAAGAGCGCCAATCACAAGGAATAACGTTACTATCCAGAATAGCTTTAAAAATGGCCCAGTGCTCATATAAAGATTTTGCCGGTGGAAGTTTTACATTGAAATCACCTTGTAAATTCACATGATTTGTAAAACAGCCAATATTAGGTAACATAAAAACAGAACGTGAACCAGATGTCATAGTCAAAACACCGTTAGGAGCATAGATACGTTGTTTTTTTCGGTTTAATATTCTGTTAAAGGGGAAAATTCTGCCAGGCGAATAAATTATCCATGGAATGCTAATTTTTTCAGCTTTCAAATCCATAAATAGCTCAAAATTTTTATCAAGTAACATTGCCAGGGGAGCATAGTCTTTGCTATATCCTAAATGTTTAGCCACATCTTTGGGTGCATCTGGATCTGAAACACGATAATACCCCCCATCTACAGTAGGTAACAAAGTACTTTCTGTATCACCTTTTAAAGCCCCATAAGGATAATAAGCTAAATATAATGGAAAAGTTTTATCAGGATTTAAAGTATCAACTAATCTCGCAAAATTTGGTTCTATTTTTGCAACATGATCACGTACATCAGCCCAATAAACTTTTACCAGACCTTTTCCTTCGTTATTCTGAGTAAACATAATCCACCTGTTCAAAATTAACACATAAAATTATTGCTATAATTTTAAATTATAAATAGTACTGATTATTATCAGCTGGTATTTCAAGGATGTCAATGTTTTACTTGCCAGCAAGGAAGAAATATATGCCGTGTCAAAGTGCTCATACACACGTGTAACTAAAAGGTAACCAGAGCAAGAGTAAACATTTGTATGTGTTTAACTCGCCAAACAAAATGGGAGAAATAATGATGACTACAGAAATTGAAAATATAGATGTGATTAATTCAATGACTATTGTTTACGAAGCAGACGCAAAACCTTCAACCGTTCACCCCGAATTCAAACCCGGCAGTACCCCACAATGCTGGCTCGGTGATGAATTGCTGAACGGCAAAGTCAATTGGTTAATAACTTTAGGCGAGATTTTAGCGACGGGGCAATTCACTATCAGCATGATTGCCAAACAAATTGGGATTCACGCCAAGGGAGTCGCATTGATTTTAGAAAACGATTTGCGATTTTTGACTTTTCATGCGGGTGCGACGTTATTGGCGATACATGAATCTACTGTCGTGGCGGCAAGAATGATGGCTGAAGAAAAATAAATCCCCCTGCCCCCTTTACCAAAGGGGGATCCTTTTTTAAAGGGGGATGTAAACGGGCGGCTTACGAGCCGCCCCTACATAGTGGATTAATTGGATCATTAAGTTTTTGCTTACGCAAAGACAGTGAAAATAAATTATTGGAGATAAGCAAATGTTAATATTAACTCGACGTGTTGGAGAAACCATTGTAATTGGGCAAGATATTACAGTAACAGTATTAGGGGTTAAGGGTAACCAAACACGAATTGGAATTAATGCGCCAAAAGATTTGTCGGTACATCGTGAAGAAATTTATGAAAAAATTCAGGCGCAAACCGCTGCTAATGAAAATGTGACCGATGATAAACAGGAGATGGATAATCAATCTGATAAAACGAGAGAATAATCGTGGCACTTGCGGCGTATAGTTATTCCGAAAAGAAAGTGGCAACGCAAGCATAAAACAACAGGCAAAAAAATATCGCTGTCGGGTTTGGATCCTTCCAATTGTGCCCATTCCGAGAGCCCCCTACAGCGACAATCTAAAGTCTATACCATTTTTAAAACATTGCAAGCTTTTTTACACATTTTTTTACAAAGACGGTGGGATCGGATTTTTTCTTATGCACTTTAAGTGGATAATTAGATTGAACAAGAATTAATCAAATTAACTTATCGAATCTATTTTCATTTTAAATTAAAAAACCGCTTGACAAACCTGATATTTAAATTAGTATAATGCAATTAATTTGAATAGTAGATTTATTACTTATGGAACATTTATCTCTCACCCGCCTCACTGGCGAAACGGTCGCGGATGTCATTCGCCTCGAGCGCGGCCGTCTAGCCTTTAGCGAAGGTCAGCGCGCTCAGTTTGAAGCGTGTTTTGAACGGCCGATTGATATTGCAACGTGGTTAGGTCAACGGTTTAGTTTGCAATATGTAACTTCTGCAAGTGAAACAATCAATTTATTTTCTGGCATCTTAAGTGAAATAATGGAGACCGATGAATTTGTTGATAGTTTGGGCCGTTATCACTATGCAATGGTAATGAGTTCACCGTTTGTGTTGATGGAAGCCCCGAATGGTACGCGTTTATTTTCGGGCCAATCGCTGCAAGAGCGTTTGAATACTGTGTTAACCGAAGAAGGTTTTGCGTTGCGTTGGAATGTGAGTGGCTCCCTACCCGAGTTACCGCCCGCTGAAAGTATGGCGCTGCAATTTGAAGAACCACTGTCCTCTTTCATCGAACGTGAATTAGTCCGTTACGGTTTATTGTATCAATGGGAAATAAATAATGGCGGCGAATTTGAACTCGTTGTTTGCGACACGATTGCGGATTGGGTTGCCACCGGCCACACGATTACGACACATGCTTTACCGTACCAGCAAGGCATGACGACGGACAGTGAGCGTTTGCTTAGTTTTCAGCATGCTAAACGCACCATGACCAACAAAGTCAAAGTGGTGGATTATTTACCGGCACTTTCTGCAACGATTGTTGCAGAAGTAGTTTCAAAAATGCCCGTCAAAGGTGTGGGTCGCTTAGGCATTCATCATGAATCCATCGTTGATGAAGCAGGCGCTAAAAATTTAGCCGAGCGGAGATTAGCCGCTCTCGATGCCAAACGTTCGTATGGTACAACGCGCACCAATTGCCCACAGATCAAATTAGGTGATGTCGTTGAAGTGGTAAATCATCCTTACCCCTGGATAGCGAAAGATTTTGGCAAAGAATATCGCGTGGTTTCGATTACGCATCAATATAGTGTGAAATATACGGAAGAGAAAAAACTTAGCTATACCGAAAAACGTAAAGCTAATAGCCGATTAAATGCAGGTGAAAAAAACGTACCCCCCGGCTACAGCAATGAATTACTGTTAATTCCACTCACCACGTTTCATTATCGTCCCGAAGGTAAACCACCGATTTCTATTCCCAGCTGGATGCGCGGCGAAATTGCCGGTAATAAACCCGGCGAAGTTGAAATTGATAGCCAAGGAAGATACAAACTGCGTTTGCAATACAAGGGCCAACCTTTAAGCGCACTCACTATTCCAGCACCTCTAATGACTCCACTCACTGGTCCGAAAACACCAGAGGGTTTAAATTCCGGTTGGCATTTTCCATTGCCAGTCGGCGCACCGGTCGTGGTGCAATTTTTACAAAGCAATGTCAATCGGCCGGTGATATTAGGTGTCTTGCCAACGACTGACCAACCGAGTTTAGTCAATAATCAAACGCGAACGCAGAATACGATTAAAACGTTGTCAGGTCATCGTTTGGTAATGGACGACACCGTCGGTAAAGAATCAATAGAACTTGCCAGCAGCGAAGAACAACATTTATTACGCTTGCTCGCTGACCCTGTGATGCAACAAGCTACCCTTTTAAGCCAAGGGCAAATTCAACTCACAGCAGGAAAAGACAGCACATTTACAGCGGGACAATCGGCTACGATTCAAACCGGCGGCGATCACGTCACGACTATTGGCGGCAATTTAAACACAACAACATCCACCGGCAACATTAACATTCAAGCCAATGAAGATTTAACCCAAACCGCTCAACAAAAATTTATTCAAACGGCACAAACTGGCAACATAGAAATTAATGTCGGTGAAAATTTTAATCTCACTGCCAAAAGCCATATTCAACAAGTGAGCCAAACCGATAATGTGAATCTCAGTACTGCACAAGGTCCGTTAAACTTGGAAGGTGCGAAAGGCTTGACACTCACCGCTGGACAATCCATCACGATCAAACAAGGCCAAGCCACTATTACGTTCAAAGATGGTGAACTCTCGATTGTTGCACCCAGCGTTACCTTCAATGCCCCTGCCATCATCATGCAAGGACAACAAGTGAATTTAGGTGGGCAGTTTCAAGTGCCGCGCGCGAATGGTCAGCCTTTCCATTGGCCGCATTTACAAACCGGTAGCGATACCGCGCCACAGGCAAATGCCAATTTATATTTTCCGAATAGCGAGGAAACGAAACCGTGATAACCGCGCCCCAATACAGTTTTAAATATACCAGCCCCTTAATCTGCGATGAAAATGTCACACGTTATTTTCTCCGTTATCCTAATCAGGAAATTTATAAAATCGGTGCCCGCGCTATTCCCTATCCGATGAGTGGTGTTAGTTGTGAGTTAAGCGAATTTGAATCGGTCACCTGTTCCGATAATCCGGCTGTGCAAGTGGGTGACAAACATTTACCTATACTCGCTTTATTCGCCCCGATTATTTTAAATTTCCGTTTGGATGCACCGGCTAATGCTGCCACAACGCTGAATCCCAGTGAATTGCAATATCTAAAAGCGAACGGCAACCAAGCGGTTATTTTTATTCATGGATTTAACGTGCCGTTTGGGACTTATGCACGTCAAATCGATGACGCGGTAGTGGGAACTCAAATCATCAATCATGCGGCGCATCAAATCACCACCATACAAGTTGCCAATCCGGTTTATAATCCGTTTCAATCGACTATTTATCGCGGGGCCGATTATCTGCAAGAATTTTTTCCAGCGTTGCAACAAGCAGGTATTAAACCCGGCGCTGACTTTGATAGCGATGTTGTCAATGGCACGGACGCCCATAATTGGTTTGTCCACATGGAAGATAATTTTAATCGTGCTACGCAACAATACGACCGGCATTATTATGGCAAATATCAGCGCTTGGTACATATTGCCTGGAGTGGCGATGTGGGTATCGCCAATTATATGGACTCGGAAGACCGCGCCAATGCCGCCGGACATAAATTGGTGCCACTGTTAAAGCAACTTATTGCAGCCGGATTGGAAGTCAATTTGATTGCGCATTCGATGGGCAATCGTGTACTCTTAACGGCACTCAATCAACTGGGCAGCGATACAGCCTACGCTGAAAAAATCAATCATATTTTTATGTGGGATGCAGCAGTTCCTAACACGGCTTTGTCCAACGAGAGTGGAAAAGATAAAAGTTATCGGCAAAATTGTAGCTTTCCCAACGCGACAAAAGCGGTGAAAAAAATCACTGTGTTGTACAGCCAACAAGATGATGTGTTAGGCTTGGGTTACCCCTTCATGAATCGGGGGTACAATATAGCGCGGGAAATAGCAGTGGAAGGCAATATCGCCAAGCAACAGTTAACAGCGTTAGAAAAGCAACTCGATACACAGGGCACAATTAAACATCCGAAAATAACGCCAGAGCAAGAAAATGCGCGAGTGTTGCCGGCGCTTGGGTATAGTGGGCCGGATTTAACTGATGACTCGATAAAAAAAATGCTCAGAGACAATAAATTAATTCGTGCCGATTTAACAAAATGGGGCGTGGGACATTCTCATATGAGAATACCGACTTCTGATGTTATGACTTATGGTTATAAAAAATGGATTTTAAACCAAACCTATGGCTTAAAAAATTTTGGTCTCTACGATGGCACCCAATTTACCAAGGACTAATCTGTGAAAATAACCTTCCCAAAAGTCGTAGCAGGAATTAGCTTGATTGTAGTCCTGTTAATTTTGTTAGCTTTATATTGGCATTTTTTTATGCCGGGTGAGGTTGCTATGCTTAGCATTTCCAGCGATGGTCGCTACGTTATCAGTACTGATAGCAAAGAATGGGCGATTTTGTGGGATTTAAAAACTCATCATAAAACCACTCTAAATCGCAAAGCCCATATTTTTAGTGCTTACTTTATTCCCAACACGCATGATTTTATTTGGCAAGGCCAAGATAAAGTGTTGCATTTTCAAAATGTAGAACGAGGCGAATTTAGAACCTTGCAATTGCCTTTTTATGTGTTAGGGCAAGCGATGACATCTGATGAGAAAAACTATGTTGCGGGAGATATTGCATCAGGGTTGCGATTGTTATCGCACGACAAATGGATTACTTTGCGAGAGTCCGACCTCAACGATGAAAGACAAAGTTTGGGTAATGGCGATGAATTAACCGCCGATAAACCTTATAATTTAAGTTTTTCACCTGCTCAAGATAAAGTTCTTAGCTCTGGTTATGCCGTTCAATTATGGAATATGAATACTGGAAAATTGGTACGTAGATTTCCGGGTACCGTTGGAAAAACTTTTGCCACGCTGAGTCCAGATGGAAAATATGTTGTAGCGGGTGATGAACAGCCGAATGGATTTGTATGGGAAACAACTTCTGATAAACCTATTGTTGAATTAGATGATCTTTTTTTTGGAACACTCAATAGACATAACTCTAAAAATACAGATAAATGGACTTGGGATAAAACCGGTTTAATTCCCATGCCAAAAGATTTTAGTCAGTCGAATGGTTTTCAGAGTGACGCTATTATGGCTATCAAGTTCATCGACGCCACCCACTATTTACGCTTTACTACTTATATCCCCTACGCCATTCTTTATGAGGTGAATAATCCCAAACCTCTCAAATATTTTCCCTTAGGTCGCTATCCCTGGCCAGCTGTTGATTACTACATCCGCGACCAAGCGATCGATACCTCCTGGCAAACTCATACGCTAGTGATGGGCAAAGAAAACGGAGCCGGAATCTTAGTATATCAATACGATCCCAAGAAACAAACGTTGACAAAAATTTGGAATGGCAGGAGCTGTATTTTATTTTGTTAATTAATCCACGAGAAAAACATGCTGTCTAAAAAATTTTTATACATAATTATTATGCTGGTTATTTTACTCGCTGTTTTTATTTTAATAGCTGTATTTGATATATGGAGCGACTTTATAATTAATTTCTGGAGCACAGTTAAATATATCTCTGGCAACTATACTGCAATATCAGCAGTCACTTATGGCGTTATCCCTTTAATATGGAATCTTGGTCTTAGCTTAACTGTTTGTTATGTATCCCGTAGATATTATTTTTTAACAATAATCATCTTGCTAATCTTGAGTTTTATTTTTATTTATGCAAATGGAGCTTTTACCGA
>JABDGN010000002.1 GCA_013285995.1 Gammaproteobacteria bacterium | reverse complement strand
ACATCTATATCTTTAAACCTCGAATCAATATCCTTTAAGCTCGCATCAAAATGCTCTTTGGTAACAATCTTTTCATCAATAACTCTTGCTAATGCTCTGGCTTGAGTTTCAGCTAAATGCGGCTCCATACCTGCTTCTTTAAGCTCATTGGAATAAGATAAAGTGTCGAAGACTGTGTTCATAAGAAAAACCCCATTAAACTTTTTCTTAAGCATAACATATAAATTTTAAAATGCAAGTATAAATTCAAAAAATTAGAATTTAGTTGGCGCTACGACTTCAAACTCGCCAATTTAGTCTGCGCCAAATTAGCCGCTGTGGTACCGGGATAGAGTTTTTGGATTTGCTGCAGTTGTTTAATGGCACTGGCTTTATCACCTTTATCAGCACTAATGAAAGCCAATTTCAACATGGCATCCGGTACTTTAGGATTTTGTGGGTATTGTTTAATAATGGTATTGAATTCTGTGCTAGCTAAATCGGGTTTTTGCTGCACTAAAAACAATTCTCCCAACCAGTAATGAGCATTGGGCGCGTAATCACTGTTAGGATATTGCTTTAAAAAATCCTGAAATTGTTGAACCGCTTGTGGATATTGCCGCGAAGTTAAGGAATTAAATGCCGTTTGATAAGCGTCCGTTTCACTCAAAGCTTTGCCAGGCGAGGCTATAACAGCTGGCGCAACCGCAGCGACGGTTGTTGCAGCCACAGCGGGTACGGCAGTGCTTGCCGGCACTGCTGGCGTTGCAGCGGAAGCGACAATTGCTGAAGCAGCGGGTGTACTCCGCGCACTTTCTAATACTTGTAAACGTTGATCTAAATCTTTATAAAATTTTAACTGTTGCTGCTGCAATTGTTGGTTGGCATTGCTTAAAACTTCCACCTGGCCTTGCAAATCTTGCACCTGCTGTTGCAAGGCATTAATCTGCCCCAACAATTGGCTTTGATTATTTAAAATATTTTCTAAGCGGGTGACGCGTTGATCGAGCGATAAACCACTGGTATTCACTGCCGGCGTTGAGGGTATTGTTGCAACAGCAGCCGGTGGTGCGGAAGTGGCAGCCGTGCTGTTGATATCGACTACCGGCACATCAGCCCAGGCAATATTAACTGCACTTAGCGCAAGAAAAACTAAACTATACCGCCGCACCACTCTCTCCATTTTGAATCTAGTTTACATTACCTTTTAAAATCTTACCGCAATTAGTTTGTTGATAAGCCGCTTGGCAAGATTCACCTTGGCAGTAAATCAATTGTACACGACGATTTTGTTGATACGCATCTTGAGTATGCGCAGGATTGCTTGGACATTCTGGACCAAAGCTCACTAATTCGAGTTGGGTTTTGCTAGTACCTTGCGCCATCAATTCTTGTTGCACGGCCATGGCACGACGGTAACCTAAACCGATGTTGTATTCAAAACTACCTTGGATATCCGTGTTACCGGCTAATAAAACCCGTTGCGTAGATTGAGTGGAAAGATAAGTACCTTGCGCATCGACGGCTTGCTTGTTAAGGCCCAATAAATCAGTGCTGTTAAATTGGAAATAGTAAGTACGGATCGCTAACAGTTGTGCATTGGTTAGGGTGCTATCCGTCATGAATCCATATTGGTTATCCATCGTGGGCGTTGTTTGCACTTGACCACTGCTTGGCGTGCTCGGTGCTGTATTCATAGGCGCATGCTTAGTTGTCGAACATGCACTTAAGCTTGCTACTGCAATACCTAAAAGCACAAACTTACTAGTAGGGGTTAATTTCATTTTTTGATCTCCTCTAATGTTTCGCTACAAACGGAGCTTGCTCATATAATTGGCTTGCCTCTGCTTGGCTGGTTAATTGTGAATTCCCGGCAGTTTTATCCAGGGCCGGACCTAAATCATAATTGCTCGTGGGTTGCACCGCACACGCACTTAAAAAAAACACCGTATAGAGTAACAGTAATGGGCGGATTAATCTAGAGGCGAACAGGAATTTTTTCACTTTACATCTCTCCTATTGAGTTGTGGGTTGTGAGTTGTCAGTTGTGAGTAAAAGCCAAGCTATAAAGAGCTCACAACTCAAGCCTCACAACTAACAACTACCCCAAGAACGGTGACCACGCTGGATCACGCACATTGCCGCCGCGCATCGGCAATTGAATTTGCACTTTGCCATCGGTCGACACCATGCCTAACAATACCTTGCCACTGTCGTTACTGAAATTATAAATGACCATATCGCCATTGGGTGCCACACTGGGTGCTTGAGCCACTGGCGGTTCGGCTAATACTTGCAACCGTCCAGTTGCTAAATTTTGAATGGCGATAGCGTAGACGCCTGCCTCATCGCGATGCAATAACACTATCGATTGTCCATCCGGCGTGAACGATGCCCGGGCATTGTAGCTGCCATTATAAGTTAAGCGCATTGATTTACCCGTTGCAAAACTATATTGATAAATTTGTGGCGAACCGCCGCGATCGGAGGTATACAATAAACTGCTGCCATCCGGTGACCAAGCAGGCTCGGTATCAATCGCATTATCACGAGTAATTTGTTGCACTTGACCGCTAGATAAATCTTTCACATACACATTGGGCGCGCTATTTAGCGTTAAAACCAAGGCTAATTTTTTACCATCGGGTGAAAATGCGGGCGCACCGTTGATACCCATCGAGTTCGATGCAATGACACGCATACCGGTTGCTAAAGTGTGAATGTAAATCGCTGGATTACCACGTTCAAACGAAACATAGGCAATTTGTTTACCATCGGGTGACCACGCCGGTGACATGACAGGCGCAGTAGAACTTAAAATCGTTTGCGGATTGTAACCATCATAATCGGCTACTTCTAAACTGTAATCGTCCGAATTACGTACCACTACGTAGGCAATTTTAGTCGAGAAAATCCCACGTTTATTTAAAATTTCTTGGTAAATAATATCGGCGATTCGATGTGCCACGGCGCGTAAAGCCGGTGCACCGGCGGTAAACGTTTGCGAAGCTAATACACCTTGCGTAGCGGGGCTCGCTCCGTCAACGGGTTTGGCATAGATATTGACTAAGCTAAAGCTGATTTGATACAAGCCGCCACTCATGGGTTTTATCGAACCAATCACCACGTCATTGACTTTCATGCCGCGCCAATAGCTTTTATCGATGTTGCTCGCGGTTTGCGGAAACTGCGTCATATTGCCAGGATCAAGCGTGCGGAAACGGCCGCTGTTTTGTAAATCCTGCTGAATCACTCCCGCCACATCGGTGAGGTTGGGATCATTAGCTTGTCCATTAAACGGCACGATTGCAATCGGCCAGGCAGAATCAATGCCTTGGGTTAACTCCAGGTGCAACTCGGCTTGGGTAACTGAATAACTTAATAAACCAACAACAATAAATATTAATTTTTTTAACATATTTTTTCCAAGAAGATAATTTTTCTAACTCGTCATCCCCGTGAAAGCGGGGATCCAGAAAAAGTTAGTAACCTCTCCTAAAAGCTGGATTCCCGCCTGCGCGGGAATGACATGCATCAATAATTTTCAACCGTCTCCGGCCTTACCGTCAACTGAAATTCACGAAACACTTGAAAGGCTTGCGGATCGTTCGGCACCGGTAACGGCGAAGCTTTATACACGGCGGTAATCGCAGATTGATCCAGCGCCGCGTTGCCACTACTGCGAGCTAATTTTACCTCAATTACCGTACCATCGGGTGCTAAACGAATAAATAATTCACTCGACAATTGTTTATTTACATTCGGTGGCACAATCCAATTTTGTCCAATCTGTTGCAAAATGAGGGCTTTATATTTATCAACCACGCCTTGCATTTCTTGTGCCCGCGCCGCACTTAATTGCTGTTGTTCTTGCGCCATTTGCTGTTGCATAAGCGTTTCTTGTTGTTGCTGCAATAATTTTTGCTCAGCTAGTTTTTTTTCCTTGGCGGCTTGGTGCTCCGCTGCTAATTCCTGACGGCGCTTTTCTGCAGTCGCTTTTTTAGCTGCTTCTTGTTTACGTTTTTTTAGTGCCAACTCAGCCACGGCTTTTTTATCAACCACATTAATCACTTGTTTATTAGATGCCGGCGGTGCTAATTTTTTAGCGGTATGATGAGAAGGCGGCACTGGCTTGGGCGCCGCGGTAGGTGGCGCTGGTGTTGGCGCAATATTAGTAATAATACTGGCTTGAATAATCGGTGGGCCGGGTTTTAAACCCACGGGAGGAGTATGTGATTGAAATACCAATATCAGTACCAAAATCAATAGCACATGCAAAGCAACTGAAATGCTAAACGAAGAAAGATTAATTTTACTGATATATAATGTGCTCATACTTTATAAAGGAGAAATTATATCATGTCAGAAGCATCACCTCACATTTTAGTACTTTATTACTCTCTTCACGGCGCCGTTAAAAATATGGCGGAAGAAATTGCCCGCGGCATTGACAGTGTAGCAGGTGTCAGCGCTAAAGTGCGCACGGTACCACCGGTGAGCAGCAAAGCGGAAAATAATCCCAAGCCTGTGCCAGACGAAGGCGCACCTTATGCAAGCAATGAAGATTTACAAAACTGCGCCGGCCTGGCGCTTGGCAGCCCTACCCGCTTTGGCAGCATGGCGGCGGCGATGAAATATTTTTTAGATGGCACCATCAACGAATGGTTACATGGCGATTTAATTGGTAAACCAGCAACCGTCTTCAGCTCCAGTGCAACCATGCATGGCGGACAAGAAACAACTTTATTTAATTTAATGACACCCCTCCTACATCAAGGCATGGTCATTGTCGGCGTGCCTTACAGCGAACCCGCATTATCCAGCACGAAAAGTGGTGGCACGCCTTATGGCAGCACGCATGTCACGTTTGGTAAAGATGATACGCCCTTAAGCGATGAAGAAAAGCAATTGTGTTATGCGCAGGGCAAGCGTTTAGCAGAAATTGCCATTAAGTTGAAAAATTAAATTGCTTGCCTATACTTGTCCCAAACCATAATAAATTGGGGAATAAGTTATGCCGTATGAAGTTACTGATACTACGCTCATCAAAATTCGAGAAGCGATAGCATTTCTCAATTCTCGCAGCTTATGTTGCCAGCGACCCATTAGAGATTGGTTATTACCTCATCTGCAGCAATTTCAAAAAAGTCAGGTTAAGAAAAAAACTATTTCTTTCCGAAATCGAAGTCATATGCCTTCTTTACCTTACTGGGACTTCAAGCAAGACCCCGCCTCTAGAGGCGACAAGGAGTTAATTAGCCGTTCTTTTGTTATCACTCTTTACAAAATTGAACCACAAAATCAAGCAACTAAATTTTATATGGGCTTGCGTTCGGCTTGTGCAGGAAAGGGAGCGGAAGGTTATATTGAACCTGCAGCAGAAGTCATATTTGCGCCGGATAATAGCTGTATTATCAAATTTTCAGCCTTAGAAGCTTTTAAAACAGACCTCAATCCAGAAACACCTTACATCAATGAAACATTAGGAGATGTATATCCATCAGTGTATCATCAACCTTTCCAACCCATAAGAAAAAGATCTAAAGAAAAAAAAGAAAAAGAATTTGATAAAATGGCTTATTTTTCTGGAGCGTCATTGCATGAATTAATAAAAAATTCTACGCTGCTTAAAAACAAACATAGCAGATCGCCCATTACACAGGAAGAGTGGAAAGTTCTAAAAATAAAGTTAGCTTATGAAGCACTTGTAAGTCTTGAACAAATACATGTACAAAATCGTGTTATATTCGGCGATATAAAAGCAGAGAATATTATGATATACACAACGCAAGCGGGAGAATTGTTAGCTCAGTGTATTGATATTGGTTTTATGTGTCCCGAGGGTAGTCCATTTACAGACTTAAGAGGTGCGCCAATTTTTATGGATATTGAAAAAATTAAAGCCTTAGCTTTGAACAATCCTGGAACTCAATTCAATCGGTTTTCAAATGATATTTATTCTCTAGGCCTTGTCTTTATAGAACTGTTCACAGGGAACACAGTGGTGAGTAATGTGGAATATCAAGAAAGTACTTACCGCCCACTGTGGAATAAATTTAAATTTGTTAGACATGAACCCAGTTTAAGTGATGAATTTCAAAGGTTTTATAAGCCGGTAGAAATTAGACAACAACAGTGGATTAAAATAATCAGCTCAACTTACCCAGCAGTTGCCGATTTAATCGCGCGTATGATCTTTCAGGATTCAAGTAAAAGCGCAGCCGTCACTGCAAGTACTTTACGACAATATTTTGCACAGTTATTACCCGATCAATTGCAAACAAGTGCTGCCGATCGCCGCCCTCCTTATCCCAGACTGCCGGATCTTGAATTTAGAAATCTGCCCTTACGCCCACCCTTAGAACAAGTAAGATTGCTGAATAAAGAAGATGAGGATGAAGATAGAAAATATGGTTATTACACGCCTCCTCATCAATGTTCTTGTTGCGCTATTCTTTAGCCTGACAACACTTCTTTCACAAATGGAATCGTGAGCTGCCGCTGCGCGGCGAGAGAAGCATTATCGAGTTTATTTAAGGTTTGAAATAAAGCGTGGTTGTCGCGCGGCAAATGGCGTAATAAAAATTGCCCGACCTTATCTGGCAATATTAAGCCGCGTGTTTTGGCATGCAGCTGCAAAGCAGCGATTTTATCGGCGTCATTTAAACTTTGTAAGTGGAATATTGCCGCGGCGGAGAGACGTGATTTTAAATCGGGTAAACTGCATTTTAATTCATGCGGCGCGCAAGTGGCACTCACTAATAAATGATGTTGCGTGGCTTGCAAACGATTATACAAATGAAATACGCCCTCTTCCCACTCGCGCTGCCCTGCGATCGCATCAACATCATCGAGGCACACTAATTGACAAGTTTCTAAATCCTGTAGCATCTCCACACTCAATTCAGCAAACTGTTTCAGCGGTAAATAAACTGCAGTTAAATTTTTTTCATTGGCGAGGTGGCAACAGGCTTGTAACAGATGACTGCGGCCTTGTCCCGCTGCAGCCCACACATACGCGACATAATCATTTTTTTGGCTTAGAAAATTTTTTAGATAATGAACAGCAGATTGGTTTGTATTGGAAGAAAAATAATTGGCAAAGCTGGCATCATCACGTAATTGAATCCCAAGCGTTAATTGTTGTGTCATGCTTCGCGCGATCATGCCTGCCATGTCTCAAGGAATTGCCCGGACGATGCGCTGCTCGGATTGGTAACTGATAAATGATTGTCGAGGTTAAGCATATTTTGTAAATCGCTATCACTGCCATCAATCATTAACTCCAGCTGCACTTGATCAGGTTTAATTTGTTGCACATTGATTTGCTTAACGATATTAATTTGCTGCAAGTAATTCATCAAGTTTGCATAATCTTGGGCGCTGTTGATTTGCAGTACGGTCATCATAATGGTTGTTTGCAAAGCAGGATTCGCAGTTAAATATTGTTGGGCCAGGGCATCGAACACGGTATTTAACCCATTAGTGATGAGATCGCTACCCGTTTTAGCCGTTAATTTCCATTGTTGCGCACTGCCATTGAGTGACAATTCCCACTGTCCACTCCAAACGCCATCGTTACCTTGCTTTAATTGCGCCACGATCAAGGCTCCATGATCATAGCGACCAGACGCGGTTTGAATAGTCGGCAAATTATTATTGCTGACGTCAATGGTCGAAACTTGATTCAAATCCGTTAAATCAAGACTCGGAAAAATGATGGGCATCGCGCGTGCTGTGGCGACCGTTTGAAAATTACTTAACAAGGGATCATTGCCATCGGCACTGATCAAATGAGTGCTGCCATCTGGCATTTGCACCGCTACCCAAATTAAGCTGGTAGGCCGCACCGTCGTCCAAACATTTTGTTTTGCATTTTTGAGCAGCTGTTCAACAGCCTGCGGTTGAAAAGTAACGTCCAACACATAAGGCAAAGCGGGATTGCTGGTATCAGGGTTGGCTTGAAAAGTGTAACTATCAACATACAGCGCGGGATTTTGTAAAGCGCTCGCAATGGCCGGCACGGCTAAAACCTGGCTATTTTCTGAGAGTTTAATCAAAGTGCTCTGCAAAGCTTGCTGCATCGCTGCATCGCGGGTGGTGTTATCTTGCGCCGCAACGGGAATAGTCGCTTCATATAAATCGGCATAGCTAGTGGCAAAACAAGCAAGACTGAGCAAAAAGATTAAAAAGATTTTTTTCATGATGGACCCGCATTTTAACTGAAAATTACCTTATAATTCTAGAAATTTTTTTCCCCGTCATTCTCCGCAAGCGGGAATGTAGGTCGGCTTCCCGAACTTCGCATTAAGCGAAGTGAGCAAGCCGACAAAATAATGTTGGCTTACGCATTTCATCTACGATGAAACGCGGGAAGCCGACCTACTAAGGAATTCAATTATGTCCCTTACTTACAAAGATGCTGGCGTTGATATTATTGCCGGCGACCAACTGGTTGAAAACATTAAACCGTTTGCCAGGCGCACTCTGCGCTCTGAAGTTGTCAGTGGTATCGGCGGCTTCGCCGGCCTATTTCGTGTGCCGCTCGAGCGCTACAAAAAACCTGTGTTAGTCGCGGGTACCGATGGCGTTGGTACTAAATTAAAGTTGGCTTTAGAGCTTAAAAAACACGACACCATCGGCATCGATTTAGTGGCTATGTGTGTCAACGATTTATTGGTGCAAGGCGCCGAACCCCTCTTTTTCCTGGATTATTATGCGACTGCCAAATTGGAAGTAGAGGTTGCAACCAACGTTATTAAAGGCATTAGTGAGGGTTGTTTGCAAGCGGGTGCTACTTTGTTAGGCGGTGAAACCGCCGAAATGCCGGGCATGTATCATGCTGGCGATTATGATTTAGCCGGTTTTTGTGTCGGCATCGTCGAGCAAGATAAAATCATCGATGGTTCGCGTGTACAAGCGGGTGACAGTTTAATTGCGGTGGCTTCATCAGGTCCGCATTCGAATGGTTATTCGCTGATTCGCAAAATTTTAGAAGTCAATAAAGCTGATTTAAAACAAACGATTAGTGGCAGAACTTTAGGCGAAACTTTATTAGAGCCCACCAAAATTTATTCTAAAAGTTTGCGGCCCCTGTTTCAAGAATTTGATCTACATGCGCTCGCTCATATCACGGGTGGGGGGATTCTCGAAAATTTACCCCGCGTATTGCCGAATAATTTGCAAGCGGTCATTGAAACCAGTAGTTGGGAATGGCCAGAGGTTTTCAAATGGTTACAAAAAGCGGGTAATGTTGCAGTTGATGAAATGTATCGCACTTTCAATTGTGGCGTGGGGATGATTATTTGTTTACCGCGCGAGCAAGTGAAACCTTGTCTTACCGCTTTAAAAGAATCAGGTGAAACGGCTTGGGAAATTGGCAGTATTCAAGCTAAAGTGGGCCATGAGACAGTACGCATTTTATAATATTCCAAATCAATAAAGGCTAAATCCCCCCTGCCCCCCTTTACAAAAGGGGGGATCCTTTCGATAAAAAATATGCGCAGATCCCCTAGGGGCAGGGGGATTTAAAAGATTTAATGATTTATCTGGAAAATTATATGAAATCACTGGTGGTTTTATTATCCGGTAACGGCAGCAATCTGCAAGCCATTATCGATCGCATTGCCCAAGAAAATTGGCCGCTTAAAATTGCGGCCGTCATCAGCGACAAACCCAACGCTTATGGATTAATTCGCGCGCAACAAGCGAACATCCCCACGCATGTTTTCCCCTCTAAACTCTATCCCGGTATGTGTGAATACCACCAAGCCCTGCAAGATTGTATAGGCGCTTATCAACCCGATTTAATCGTACTTGCTGGTTATATGCGTATTTTAGCCCCGGAATTTGTGAATCATTTTGCTGGCAAAATTATTAACATCCACCCTTCTCTCTTACCCGCTTACAAAGGTTTACACACGCACGAACGTGTGTTGGAAGCGCACGAAAAATATCACGGCACCAGCATTCATATTGTAACAGCCGATTTAGACGACGGCCCGCTGCTCGCGCAAGAGCGCATCGAGATTGCGCCTGATGATACGGCTGAAACGTTAAAAGCCAAAGTGCAAGCGCTTGAGCATCGCTTGTATCCGGAAGTGATTTATCGGCAGGTGATAGCTGCTAGTTAGCTTTTTTATTATCGATGTTTTTTATTGTAGTCGATACTGAAAATTTTTTCCGCTATTTTTTAACTAAAAGATAAGGCAAATTCGGTGCTTATTGAATTGAAAAGTCATCAAGGGATGGAGTGTCGCCTTCCTATTAAGTTTCCCGGAGCCGTTATGGGTTGCACTGCTAGCAGGCGAAAATCGCTTATAGAATATCGTCTTTTTATTATTAAAGAGCTTAGCAAAGCATCTAAATTGGCATTCGCTTTTAAAAGAGCGTCTACATCTAACCAGGGGCTTGACGGAATATGAGTGACTAAACAGGGCAAGAAATTTCTAAAAAACCATCTCTTCTCCTTCACGAAGGCTTTAATAAGCTCAAGAATAATTTCTTTGTCTTCTACAAAAATCACCTCCAACTCATCGAGAAATTTAAATTCTGGATCATGTTTTTGAAGTTCTGCTTGAAAGCGGATCTGTTTTGCAGGATCATATAATGCGCTATTAGCAAAAGTTTGATGACTAGGTTCTTGCCGCCTCCAGTCTCGGTTATAAAATGAGAATTTTTCGGGGGAAAACAAATTATCTATGAGAGGCCCCCAATTATGTTTTTTAATAAAATCCATTTCCGATGGTTGATAGGATAAGTAAGACGAATTAGAGGGGCCCAGCACAAACTGAGTAAACTCGTATATGAAAAACTTAAGGAAGTTTGCAACATTTGCCTCCAAATAAGAAGCAGCCGTAATAATACACCAGGCACAAGTGTCATCAACCGCCATTCTTAACAGCGCCAGATATATTTTCTCAGCGTGAGCAATATAATAATATTGTTGGCCCCTCTGAACATCCATAACATTCGCGTATAAAAGATGTTTTTTGGGTGGAGAACCTGGAGAGCAATATTCGAAAGAAAATAAGTTTGCATCAGTGTGACAAGCTATATAAGAGTCAAAGTTGGGTATACAGGCGCTCCTCTTGCTGAATAACTGATATGAAGAAACTGCGATGGTACAATCAAAATCCCACATTGCTATTTTTTTTATTTTTGAAGGAAACATTTTATTCTCTTGTAACATATTTAAAAGTGTAGACTACGGGAAATAAAAAATTACTGGTTACACCCTTTTTAAAAAGGGCATCCACCTCTTGCCAGCATAGCCTGCCGCAAAATAGATGAACAAGGCAACGACGACAAGCTATTGATTAATTTTGCAAACATTTCGTTTTCAGGCAAATAAAGATCTTTGTAATTAGTTGATCTGCGTACCTTGTCAATATGTTCAGGCTTTAGCATATGTACAGCGAGAAGCAAAATTTGTTTGTTAAAGTTTAGATCTGTTCGTTTTTTTATTTCAGCTTGAATTGCTTTTAATACTTGTACCTGATCTTCTACGCAAATTAATTTTATGGAAATGTTGGGCTTGTTGTGCTTATCAAGCTCATCAAATAAACGAGTTGTTTTATGAGGATCTTTGCCTGGTTGATTTCCATTATTATAAAAAGAAAATTTATTGCTATCGAATAAATGAGCAATTACTTGTAAAGCACAACAGGAGATAAAATTGATAGTGTCTTGAGTATAATCGGTGGGCAAATAGTACCTACTGTCAGGCCGCCGCACTAAGGCAGTAAACTTTTGCATAAATTCTGTTAGAAAGTTTATCACACTCCATTGATTATAATTACTGTTGGTTATAATGCACCAAATGCAATTTGGATCAGCGGCTATTTTTAGCAACACTAAATAGATAAAAGCGGCATGTGGAATATAGCAAGGATACGGACCTTCTGGCAGTTGCATATTAGCTTTGTATAAAAGCCGGTGTTCGCTAGTTGAAGAGCTGAATCCATTTTCCAAATTTTGATAATCTTTCTCGTTTGGGATATGATGCAAACTGGTCGCTCTGCGCAAGGTTTTCTCAAGGATTTCCAATGTGCCATCCAAATCGAGCATGACGACTGTTTTTGGTGGGGGACTTGAGAATAGCTGTTGAATTGCTGTTAACATTTATTTAGTAATTTTTATTATGACTACTTTTTTTATTTCCGATTTACACCTCGACGAATCTCATCCAGAAATTAGCGATTGTTTTTTGCGGTTTTTGCACACCGCCGCCAGCCAGGCTGATGCTTTATATATCCTTGGCGATTTTTTCGAAGTATGGATTGGTGATGATAATGATAGTCCATTAATCGAAAAAGTGAGTACAGCGTTAAAAAATTTAAGCACCCAGGGAATTAAGCTGTATTTTATGCAGGGTAATCGCGATTTTTTATTAGGGAAACGCTTTGCAGACCGCTGCGGTATGCAGTTATTGAATGACCCTACTTCTATTGATTTATATGGCCAAAAAATCTTATTAATGCATGGCGATTTGCTTTGCACCGATGATCTCGCTTACCAAAAATTTCGTCGCAAAGTGCACCAACCTTGGTTGCAAAGATTATTTTTAAGCTTGCCTTTAAGTTGGCGGCAAAAAATTGCGAAAAAAGCCCGGCAAAAAAGCATGCACTATACGCAGCATAAAAGCCGTGCGATTCAAGATGTGAATCAAATAGCCGTCGAAAAAGTTTGCCAGCAATATGGTGTGACTACGCTGATTCATGGCCACACGCATCGGCCCGCGATTCATACTTTTAAGTCAGAAGGGAAATTGATCACGCGTTATGTGCTACCTGCTTGGCATGGGCAAGGGGGGGCTTTGTGTTGCGATAAAGCAGGAAAAATGGAATATGTTGTTCTTAAGTCTTAAATGATTTTTTTCAATGGAACCGTCATTCCCGTGAAGGCGGGAATCCAGAAAAAATCGTGACCAATTTGTCAGAAAACCTGGATCCCCGCCTGCGCGGGGATGACATAATGCGGATTGATTAGTTTCTAGAGTGTGGTGCCCGGAGCCGGAATCGAACCGGCATGAGATGTTTAGTCTCGAGGGATTTTAAGTCCCTTGCGTCTACCAATTTCGCCACCCGGGCGTATATGAGTGGTGAGTTGTGAGGCGTGAGTTGTGAGAAAAAACGTCCTTGTTTTACCCACGACCGACAACTCACAACCCACAACTAAATTTGGAGGCTGGGGTCGGAATCGAACCGGCGTCCACGGCTTTGCAGGCCGCTGCATGACCACTCTGCCACCCAGCCGTGATTGGTTGTGGGTTGTGAGTGATGAGTTGTGAGATTTCACAACCGACAACTCACAACTGACAACTAATATGGAGCGGGAAACGAGGCTCGAACTCGCGACCTCAACCTTGGCAAGGTTGCGCTCTACCAACTGAGCTATTCCCGCATAATCTAGTATGCTGTCGGCTTGGTCGTTTCGCTTAACACGGGCGGGTCAAGCCCCGCCCCTACAAACCGACCTTACTTCCCGCAGGGACGCATATTCTAACCGAAGTTTTGGAACTGTCAAGCGGATTTCAACACTCGCCACGCGGCGAGGCAGTAAACCACCATACTCCACACCGTTAAAATAGCAGCGAGATACAGCAAAACAATGCCCAACACGCTAAACCATTCTGCGTGCAAGAGTTGCCATAACCAACCATCCGTAACATGCGGAATACGGATAATCAGCATCACTAAAGCAATCATTTGCAGTGCGGTTTTCACTTTTCCGATTTGATTGACGGCCACACTCGCCCGTTTGCCTAATTCGGCCATCCATTCGCGCAAGGCAGAAATGGTAATTTCGCGACCGATGATGATCGCAGCGGGGATCACCAAATCTTTCGGTCCCTCGGCGACGATCATCACTAAGGCCGTCGCAATTAATACTTTATCCGCCACCGGATCCAAAAACGCACCGAAGGGACTGGTCACTTGCAAACGTCGGGCTAAATAGCCGTCAAACCAATCGGTCAAACAGGCAATCACAAAAATAAGCCCGGCGATGAAATGGGCATAAAAAAACGGACAATAAAATAAAATCACAAAAATAGGGATCAGTAGCACGCGACTGCAAGTGAGAAAATTAGGGAGGTGTTTTTTCAACATAGGAAAATTATAGGCGATTCCCGGCATTTAGTGTAAAGCGCTATGAATTTTTTCTGCCAAATTGCGACTAATCCCTGCCACCGCTGCTAGTTCTTTAGCACTCGCTTGGCTTAAGGCTTGCCAACCACCAAAGTGTCGCAATAATTCACGTCGCCGCGTGGGCCCAATGCCTTCAATATGCTCTAAAGGCGAAATCCCGCGCTGTTTAGCGCGTCGTGCACGATGACCAGTGATGGCAAAGCGATGTGCTTCGTCGCGAATTTCCTGCAATAAATGCAACGCGAGCGGTTCATCATTGGCATCAATCCCCTGCCCGCGACTCTCTAAAAATAAAGTTTCTAAACCGGGCTTGCGCGTTGTGCCTTTAGCGATGCCAATTAAAGCCATATTATGAATATTTAATTCAGCTAGTACTCGTTCTGCTTGAGCTAATTGTCCCTTGCCGCCGTCGATAACGAGCAGATCTGGCAGAACCTGCTGCTCTTCGACTAGTCGTTGATAGCGTCGTCGCAGCGCTTGTTCCATAGCGGCATAATCATCACCGGGAATAATATTTTCGATATTGAAACGTCGGTAAGCCGCTTTTTTTGCGCCTTGTACATCAAACACGACGCACGAAGCAACGGTCGCTTCGCCTTGTGTATGGCTGATATCAAAACATTCCATTTGCAAAATAGGATTTTCACTGTGCAATAATTTTTGCAAAGCTGTAAATCGTTCGGCATAACTCGCGCGTTGCTCGCGATACTGCGCAAACGCTTGTTCAGCATTGGTTTTTGCCAGCGCAAGCCACTCTACTTTTTCACCCCGCTTGGGCACATGAATGGTGATTTTATGTTGCAGCTTTTCACTCAACAAAGTTTCTAATAAAATAGCCTCTTCAAATTCTACATTCAAATAAATATGCTCTGGAATATCTTCATTATTTAAGTAATGCTGGGTCATAAAAGCGTGTGCTAATTCCGGTAAATCGGTATCAGGCGGCAAGCTCGGGAAAAAACTTTTGCCGGCCACTACTTTGCCATTGCGAATTAAAATTTTTTGTACGCAAGCCAGGCCATATTCGGCGATGAAATAAATTAAATCCGCTTCTTGCGTGAGGCCATGATGTATGACATGTTGTTTTTGCCGCACCGCTTGAAGATCAGCAATTAAGTCTCGGTATTCTATAGCTTTATCAAAAGCTAATTGATTGGAAGCTTGCTCCATTTTCGCGCGCAGCATTTCTAAAATCGTTTCATCTTTACCTTGCAAAAACAAAATCGCCGAATTTAAATCGTGCCGATATTCGGTTTGCGTCACCAAATTAACGCAAGGCGCTTTGCAACGTTTAATTTGATATTGCAAACAGGGTCGTGAACGATGCGCGAAAAAAGTATCATTGCAGGAGCGGATTTTAAAAAACTTTTGGATCCACTCCAACATTTCACGCGCCGCGAGCGCGCTGGGATACGGACCAAAATACTGCCCGCCTTTGCGTTTGGGGCCGCGGTAAAGGCGAAAATGCGGAAACTCAGGATGGTCCGATAAATAGATATAGGGATAGGATTTATCATCGCGCAGCAAAATGTTATAACGCGGATGATGCTCTTTAATCAGCGTTTGTTCGAGCAATAAAGCTTCAGTTTCGGTATGTGTAACGAGAGTTTTAATGTCAGCAATGTGGCTGACCAGCAAACGCGTTTTGGGGCTGGTGGTATTGGTTTGAAAATAACTAGTGAGGCGAGCTTTGAGATTTTTAGCTTTGCCGACGTAAATGATTTGCCCGCTCTCATCCAGCATTTGGTAGACGCCAGGTTGGATGGGGGTGTGGCTTAAAAATTCGGTAGGATTAAAACTAGACATGCTGGCGTAAGTTTTGGCGCAAGTTTGGCGTAAGTTTTGGCGTAAGTTTGGCGCAAGTTTTGACATACCCCTCAGTTTCTATTTGATTACTACCCATTTTTAGCAAGTATGCCACTATCGGGATGAGGTAAGTAAATGAGTTTATTAGTTGATCCAGAGGCTATAAACATATTTTTATCAACCAGCTCTTTCAGATCTCTTTGTAATGTTCGACGAGGTGTATCAGGGTAAATAACAGCATAGTCCTGAATACTTAAACTGCCTTTTTTGAACACATGATCAAGTGCCCTAATTTGGCGTATCGATAAATGATTTTTTGACGCAATAACATCGCGTTTAATTGCGTAAGCACCCTGCTCTTTTACTTCCTGTAATTGAGTCGCTAACCCGCTGCAAAAATACTCAAGCCATTCTGTCATATCCATATTATTGTTGCGAACACTTTGAATGGCACGATAATAATCTGTCCGATTTCTATCATAAAATTCGCTAATACTAAACAATTGCTTAAAATCATACTGATGTCGATATAGACTCAGTGTTGATAAAAGTCTGGCCGTTCTACCGTTTCCATCTAAGAAGGGATGGATGTGTACTAACTGGAATTGGGCTATACCTGCAACTAAAACCGGATGTATTTCTTTTTCATCATTCAGCCACCCCACTAATTCTGTCATCATAAAAGGCACATCATACGCAGGTGGTGGCGTATAAATCACTTCTTTTGTTTGAGAATTTACTACAAAATTTTGCAACGTTCGATATTCTCCTGGCGCAGCACTATCACCCCTTACACCTTGCACCAGGCGTTTATGGATTTCACGAATAACCCCTTCAGTAATCTGCGTGCTTTCTTGTAAATAACTGGCCACTAATTCAAACGCCTCGCGGTAATTTAATAATTCTGTAGCATCGTCTTTATCAACAGAATCTAATTTTTTCCCGGCTAATAATTGCTCTGATTGTTCAAGCGTTAATTGTGTTCCTTCTATGTGAGTTGTGTGGTGAGCTTCTAATAAAAAAGCTTGACTACGCATTTCTTTTAACCATTCATCTGATAAAGTTGCAGCTTCAAGAAAACCACGTGCCCGCTCAATTAAAGTTAATGCGTGAGTAATTGAATTGGTTGTTTTAAATACAGGTAATAATATTGATGCCATATATTCTTCGCGACATGTAGTGATACACAGGGTTATTATACACGACAATTAGCAATCAACTTTTTATGCCATCAGTTAAAAAAATCACCAAACCTGGGCAATTGCCCGTTTGGTTTAATATCAAAAATTACGTTCCTGCTGAAAAATTTACGCTGGTAGATTGGTACGTCAATTTTCTCGCTCGCACTCAAGCCTATGCTAGAGATCAGGGGGATCGCATCTAACTTGCATAAAAAAAAGAGCGAGAAATAAATAATTAGCTCCGCGGAAGATTATTTATTCTATTGATATACCTAAATGAGCATTCACCTCGAGATAAATCCCGGCAATTTGCAAAGCTGGCTGGAAATGTTTTTGATGTGAACAAAGCTGCCCAAATTCTCAATGTGAAAAATACTAGCGCTGCAAAAAATTAGCTCGCTGGTGTGTACAAAGGACTGATTGCCCGCATTCAGCGCGGCTTATACGGAGCATATTATCACCACCAACCACTAGCCCAGTTGAAGACGGTACCGGTACCGATATAGGTTTTCCGTTCAGGTAATTCCTTACTATCAAGTTTGCTTCGAAGATACGTAGCATAAGATTTGAGCAAATCTTGTGGAACGCGGCCAACTGCCTGAGCAATTAAATAAGGTGCCCGATGATATCTTCTAGCTGCTTCATTTATTATGGCTTCATTTTGAGGTGATGTTAGACTACTGCCTCCCATTTCTATCAAGTTAGGAAGCCGCCAATCTTCAATTTCAGAAATAGCGCGCTCACCAATCTTGTAATTGGTTTGCTCTAACTTTATTAACGGGGCATATTACTCCGGACCAACCCAGAACTACTTGATTTTAAATGGCGGAAGCGGTGAGATTCGAACTCACGATGGGTTGCCCCACGCCGGTTTTCAAGACCGGTGCATTCAACCGCTCTGCCACGCTTCCGAAGAAAAACTGAAATTCAACTAGGTACTACTTCTCTATAAAACCAACCGGTTGAATGCACCTCCGGTGCATTGTTTCTGCGCTGCGCAGTCCCTGCTACGCTTGAAACCCGGCCTTCAGCATCCTGCTTCCGGCGTTCGCAGGGAAAATGCTGTGCATTTTCTTTTCCTGCTCACCCGCTCTGCCACGCTTCCGAAGAAAAACTGAAATTCAACTAGGTACTACTTCTCTATAAAACCACTCTGCCACGCTTCCGATTCTAGGCGTCATTCCCGCGAAAGCGGGACAAATTCGTCTGGAACGAATTTCGGGTCGCGCTTTAGCGCGTCGCGAAGCGATGAAAACCAGGGATGGTTTTCAACAATCTAGCCAAGCCGTAAATCTTAGCACGAAACGTGAAAAGTGGAAAGGTGCATATGAAAAATTACCCCGCTTTCGACGCGCGATGCACCATATGTGCGGCGCTTTGCGCAACTGGCGTTACATAAATTTCCTGAATATCCACATGTAAAGGACGCGTGGCTGCATATACAGCGGTGTCGGCAATATCTTCGGCGATGAGGGGCGTCATACCCTCATAAACAGAATCAGCTTTTTGTTGATTACCGGCATAACGCACCACGCTATATTCAGTTTCAACTAAGCCGGGTTGAATTTCGGTAACGCGAATCGGTGTGCCGTGACAATCCATTTTCATGCCTTTACTTAAAGCATGCAGCGCATGTTTGGTCGCACAATACACGGCACCACCCGGATAAACTTCTCGCCCTGCAATTGAGCCGATATTAATAATATGACCACTATTGCGTTCCAGCATCCCAGGCATAATGGCGCGTGTTACATATAATAAACCTTTTATGTTAGTGTCAATCATCGCATCCCAATCGGCAATTTCGCCCTTGGCAATCGGATCCAGACCACGTGCTAAACCCGCATTATTAATGAGAATATCGACAGCCTGCCATTCCGCTGGCAAATTTTCCAATTGGGTTTTTACTTGTGCATGATTTTGCACATCCAGCGTCAATAAATGAACCTTATTCGCAGACAATTCTTTTGCGAGTTCTGCTAAACGTTCCGTTCGACGCGCCGCTAAAATTAACTTAGCCCCCTGCTCTGCAAATAATTTTGCACAGGCCGCTCCAATACCACTTGAAGCACCGGTAATTAATACAATTTTATCTTTAAGCGAAATGGTCATAGTGTTATCCTCATTTGGGCTTTAATAAGGTAGCTCTGTTCTGAGGTTTTGTCAAAAATAATTAGCAAACCCTATTGTCATACGATAATAACTTCTTTATTATGGAAGTGTAATAATAAAAGGAGTTCAATATGATAAAAAAATCTATCGCTTTATTTTTAAGCTTGTTCTTTATTAGCATCGATTTTGCTGCAGCTGCACAAAATTTTTATTGCCCGGAAACAATATGGTGCACCACTACTCATTGCCGATCCATGGGAACACAATGGGAAGTCCACACTAATGCGGCCACATCAACTCATCTCATGCCCTATTTTTTTAATAGTGCTACCGCTTTGGTTGACACAGGTAATTTAAAACCGGAACCAGGACAAGTTTCTTGTTCCTATGGCACCGATACCGAAGGAACGGTGCAAATAGTTAGCGTGTCAAATACTGTGTCGTATGTGCCTGGGCGGGATTGGAAAAATAAAGGCGAATATGCTTTGTGTCCAGAAGTTATTGCTCGAGATTGCCCCTTCACTAATAATGCGAGTTAAAAAATGAAATCTACATTGTCCCTTATTTTAGTCGCTACCTTGTTGAGTGGTTTTAACTCTGTCATGGCCAATGAGGCCATCGTCACGGATGTTGCATCAGCCAACGCCCTCTACGCATTTGATGGCGACACAAATAACACGACAATAGGCAAAATTGTGTTGCGAAATAGCAGTGCTGTTTCGCAAGCCATCCCTGCCATAAACTCAGCCAATCTGATTAATCCCGATCATATTACGCTCGATATTTTAAACAATACCTGTGATGGAGCAGTGCTGGCTCCAGAAGCAAGCTGTGCTTTTGATTTGCGTTATAGCGCACCCCAAACACTTATCGGCAATCCTGGCATCAAAGATCATCCTATCGGTATTAAGTTAGAGGCAAATCAGGTTTTACCTTTGGATGTTTATCAAGTTGATCCCAAACATTTTTTACAAATACCTGACAATACGACTGGCTATACCGGTTTGCCCAGCATCGCTACATACAACGCTCTTTATATTGATAAAGCCGACAATATTTACCTTGCCAGTACCAATGGCATTGCGATTAGCGCAGATCAAGGAAAAAGCTGGCGTTTATTTAATAGATTAAACACCCCCACCTTAGCAGAGGGAAGTTTTACGGGCTCCGATATCGCTAATATTTTTGCTGACGCGCAAGGGAATGTATACATTGCTGCCGAAGGCAGTGGTGGTTTAACGATTGGCCTTAAACAAGCTGATACAGGTGCGTATCAATTCACAAATTACGTAACCGGACTCGGCAGTGCCAGCGTGTCAAGTGTTTACGTTGATAAAGCTGGCACGGTGTATGCTGCAACCGCCGGAGGTATTTCTATTGCGCAAAAGCCAGCGGGCGATGCACCTTACCAGTTTAAAAATACTGCGCAAGGTTTATTAGCTGGCACGAGTTTTCATAGTATTTATGTTGATGACAAAGGGACTATTTATCTTGGCACTTCAAAGGGAGTCGCCATTGCAAAGAAACCTACAGATAGTGACGAATATCATTTTGTTAATTACCAAGCAGGTTTAGGGGATGTGAACGTACGAAATATTTTTGTTGATGGCCATGGCACAATTTATGCCGCAACCTGTAATCCTAGCGATCCAAAAATAATCGATCCAGTAGAAAAAGGTGGGATTTCCATTGCAACTCAGCCCGCTGAAAATGCGCCGTATCATTTTGTTAATCATGAGTCAGGACTTCCTTCCCCATGCGTAGAATCGATTTATGTTGATACCGCTGGCACGCTATACGCTGGAACAAAACGTGGCATAGCGATTGCTAAAAAACCTGTCGCTGGAGAAAGCTATCACTTCACTGTCGATAATGTGGGTAGAGATGTAACGGGGATTGGCTTAGATTCTAAGCATAATCTCTATGCTGCAGATAAATCTAGTTTTTATAAAGCTTCTGCACCCGATGAAACGGGACGCTACGTTTTCACTATGTCGCAAGGACTATTATCTGACGGTTTAACTGATATTTATGTTGATAAACAACATACTTTATATTTGGGTGGCATAAGTGGAATATTTATCGCTAAACAGCAATTTTCCAATAGCGCCTATACTTTTACTTCGATTCCTTTTTGGTCCTTAACAAAACTAACAGTGGATGATACGGGCACTTTGTATGCAGCGACATCCGATGGTATTGCTATTGCCCCCAAACCTACTAAAACAGCGACCTATCAATTTACACAGTATCGAGATGGTTTAGAAAGCCCCATCGTCAACAATCTTTTTGTTGACTCCAATGGAACTGTCTACGCGGCAACCAATATGGGAATTGCCATTGCGAGCAAGCCTTTAGCAAATGCTGCTTATCATTTTATTAGCTATCGCGATGGTTTAGAAAATCCGCGCGTGGAAAGTGTGTTTGTTGACTCACGCGGTGATGTTTATGCCGCAACCGCCGCTGGTGTTGCTGTTGCCAATCAACCTTTGCCAGGCGCTGCTTATCATTTCACTAATTTCAAAGCAGGCTTAGCTGCAAATGAAGAAGTACATGATCTATGGGTTGATAGCGCTGCAACAATTTATGCTGCGACCGGTATGGGTTGGCGTTCTCCGGCGGGAGGCATAGCGATTGCTAAAAAACTCAGTGTAACTAGCGCTTACCACTTTAGCACCTATAACGATGGCTTAAAAGATAGACGTGTCACTGCAATAGCCCTTGATAAAAATGGCACAATTTATGCCGCAGCAGGTACAGATTTGGCGATAGCTAGCAAACCCGCCGCAGGTCAAGAATATTATTTTGATAACTATTTGGGCAAAAAATGGATGTTGCACCCTTTGATACAAAGTTTATATCTCGACTCTACTGGCTTGTTATATGTAGCTTCAGTGAGTGGCTTATTTTATACATCGGTTTCAATATCCAATTAAAATATAAAATTTTTACAAAAAAATACAAAAGAGTGCGCTTAAGTTTTATTTAAAACCAATAAAGCTAATTTTTGGAAGAAAATGCTCAAAAAAGCTTGCAATGTTTAAAATATGGTATAAACTTTTAACTGTCGCTGTGGGAGCTCTCGGAATGAGCGCAAGTGGAAGGAATCCAGCCTAGCAGCGACTTTTTTTTGCCTGCGAATTTTAAAAAAACTCCCCATGACGGGGAGTTTTTTTATGGCTTATTTTCGGAGAACACTGTTACTTCCAAACGTTGGTGTTGCGACCATAATGGGAATTGTGAGTAAAGTAGCCGGATTATCGGCATAAGCTACATATAACTTACCATTAAAGGTGCTTAAGGCCGAAATAGATTGTGGAGTCGCAAACCCAAAATCGGTGGGAGCTTCGACCATGGTCGTTATCCAGCCTGACGAATCAGCATAATCCGTTGTGCCTGCCAACAGCGGTGTGCTATCAGCGCTGTTATTACCTCCTGCGACAAGCATGGGACTATCTGAACCATGTGTTACCATCGTTGAGGTGAAAATCGAACCTTGAGTAGGAACATTCATATTGCTCCCGTTCCACAGATTATTCCAAGAAGGTAGATTAGACGCAGGATTAGCGGTAGCTTGAAATAATGGCGCACTGGAAGCACTTTCGCCACCGGCAAATAACCCTAATGAATTAATCATCAAAGTAAAATATTCACCGTTGGTAGCTCCAGGAAACGGAGTGATAGTTTCCCACAAGGAGGGGTGAGCTGTAGTGCGATAGCGAAAAACAAAGTTATACACATAGATAGATCGTAATAGAGGATTGTGTGAACCCGCCTGACCATACCCTCCTCCCGCATATAAACTCCCGCTATCATAAGCTAAGCTATCTACTATCCCAGGAGAACCAGTACTCGGCAGGGAGGAACTGATATCTATCCATGGACCTGCATCTGTATTCATTATCTCATACACATAAGAAGGACTAGAAGAATTAGGATTTTGTCCACCTGCATAAATTGTTGTGCCACTATCTGCCAAAGCCATCACAGTTAAACCAGAAAAATCAGCTGAATCGACAGCACTCCAACTCGTTCCATTCCATTGGTTCACATAGCCCGGTTCTACAGTGGAAGAGCTAGGAGGGTTAGCACTGTAATTATTGACCCCAGCAAAAATACGGCTGCCATCGGCCGAAACGCTTAGCGCATCGACTTGTCGATTGACACTAACCGGAGCTGATAGAGTATCCGAGTTCATATCCTGCCAAGCTGCTTGTTCAGCGGGTAATTTAAAGACCAGTGGTTGCCAACTATTGCTGATATTATAATATCCCCCTGCGGCATAGAGGTTACCTGCGTTATCGGTAACAACGTGCGTGATTTTACTGAAAGCCGGTAAGTCTGCTGCGCCTTGCGGTACCCAGGTATAGACTCCAGCGCCTTCATTCGTCAATAAATCAACTAAGGGTACGGTGTAACCCTGTTGACCATTCTTCGTTCCTCCTACCGCCATAATACCCGGAGTAGAGGTGCCATTATTTATTGCTAAAAGACTATTCATCGTTAAGTAAGCATTAGTAAAAAAACCATTCGTGGGATCGGTCCACTGGGCGGTTCCATCTCCATTATCTGGAGTCTCTAGTACAAAACCAAAGTCATAACCGCTCTGATCACCACCGGCATATAAAGTGCCATCAACATCCATTAAAGTGTTAACTGCCGAACCAGCTACATTTTCAAGAGAGGGGAAATTATTTACACTCGCCCAAGCGGTTGGGTTGCTTAAATTAACTTGCATCACGAGCGGTAAATCAGAGTGGGAATCAATACCTCCCGCAAACAATTTTGAATTGGCATATAACAAGGTGTTGATACTTCCTGAAGTCGGCAAGCCGTTACCATCTTCCACATCAGTCCAGCCTGTTTCACCGCTTGCCCAGGTTTTTACAAAAGGTACTGAACCAGCACGGTATCTACCATTACCAGCAATGTATCCACCAATATAGAAACGACCATTCGCTTCAATCATTGAACTAAGCTCTTCACCCGGTGGTAAAGCAGTTGTGACATCGTTCCAAACCTGGTTGTTGAGCTCACGCACAAAAGAGCCTCCTTCTACGCGATCAACGCCCGCTACATACAAAGTGTCTCCTGAAATGACTAAGCTGGTCACCACACTACTATCGTCATTTAAATTAAAAGTGAGATCGTCCCAGCTATTGGTTGTTACATCAAATTTCTCGACGACAGAGTAAACTCTGCCAGCCCAGAATGTGTAGCCTGCACCTGCAAGATACAAAGTGCCATGGCTATCAATTTGCAGTGCATTAATAAATAAAGCACTAAAATTTTCTAAGCCCGTTGTTACAGCTTGATTCCAAGTCACGCCGCCATCGGTACTGCGATATAAGTTTAGTGCTGTGGGCGATAGAATTGCATTATATGCGCTGGTAACATACAGCACTTGCTGACCCTGTTCCTTCACTGTAAAGGCTTTAGTCGTTGCTACAACACCATATAACCAAGGCAACCCATGATAAGTGCTTAAACTATCGGGGATTGAAATTAATTGCTGAGTATCCGCGGCAGTTAAGTTAATCACGATAGCATCACTGGCGCCTTGAGCGCTGCTAATTGCGATCGTAGCCGGTTGTAACCCACCTGCTTGCTGATGTAACTGACCAGGAACCGGCGTGTAGGTTAAAGTCAAAGTACAACTGGCTCCAGGCGCTAAGCTTGCGGCACAACTATTTGGATCGGTCATCACTAATCCAGTGACAGGCGCCAGCTGTAAATTAGTTAACGTTATACCACCGATATTTTTCACAGTAAGGCTGCCTGTCCCAAAGCGACTCTCATTGACATAAGCCACAATAGATTCACTTGAACCAGAACTTTCAATGAGCAGTGCAGGGATGGCAGGAATAGTCGTTTGCGCCCTTAAATTAACTTGATAGCCATTGTAAGGCACTGCCAGATTAAAATCGTATTTTGCGGCTGCAGAGGCAGCAAAAGTGCCGGTGATAGTAACATCCGCACCAAGCGGCAATGTATAGGTACAGGGTTCTGTCGTTAAGGTTTGTCCCTTACAAGTATCGCTATCATTGCTGCTGGTTGGAGCAGTCATTGATACCGTGGCACCGCTACCAGGATTTAAAGTAGGCGGATAGAAATTCAGTACGAATGGCGGCGCTCCATAACTATGATGCAATTTAAAGGCCAGCGGATACGTCGCATAGCCTGTGCCTGTAGATGGCAAGGTTGTCACCGTAGTGACTGTAATCGGATCAGCCCAGGCTAACACGCTCAATGCTAAGCTGGCGAAACCCAATAAAATAATGAGTAATTTTTTCATCATGGCGATCCCTCTAAAATAAATAGTTGACGTCTGCACGCACTTCGACACTTTGATAATTTGCGCTAATACCATTTAACGGCGTAGTCACAAGAATATTTTGGCGATAACCATTGCCTAAGGTAGCACTGCCAAAATCTTGGTAGAGTGCAGTCAAATCTACATTCAAATGCGGAATAATTTGATAAGCAACACCCGGCCCCACTTCATAGGCAAACGCTACATTAGAATGGCTCGGATAATAAAGAAGATCTTGTTGACTTGAAGTAGAAAAACTACCCGCAGAATTATCACTGGCTCCCAAACCTAAATGCAAAAAAGTGCTTAAGTTACGCCAATTGAAAAAATCGCCCTCGCCTGTCACTAAAAACACTTGATTATTGACATTAAAACCAAAGGTTTCAGTTTTAGCGGCTGGGCTAGGATCGCTCATCTGATCGATATTACCGCTGACTCTGCTCTGCGTAGTATTTTCATACGAAATGCCCACGCGATATGCAGACAGCCAGCGATAAGGCGCACTGAATTGGTAGCCAGCCTGAACGTTGGTGGCGACAGTATCGTTTATCTGAGTATTAATCAGTAAATCAGGATAGGCTTGCATGCCAGGGGCATTATTGGCTAGGGTGGTATTACCCACATTTCCACTGACGTGAGTCAACCAACCCACACCGCCGCCGACATACCAGCCGGTAGGTGCGGCAGAAGCTGAAGAAAAAAAAGCTGTGATAACAAGAACTAAAACGGTGAACGCGCACGAAAAAGAAGTGCTCTGCATGGGTATCTCCCTATATGACTTAACGAATGTGTCGCGTTGTCAAGCATGCTACAAAAGACTATAGCGTGTCAAGCACTAACACGCTTTATTCCACATGGTATAGCAATGATTGGGATGTGAACAGTCATTGTTGCGCACATCGGTCACGATATACTCAAATGCATTGTCATAAGCAACAACAAATATTTCCTTTGCGCCACTCTTACTCATTACAATGGTATTTTCATTGTTGGAATTTTGAATAAGAGGCGCAGTACCCCAACTCTGCACAGGAATAATTTGATCAACGTTGATAGTATGTAAATCTTTGGGATTACTCATGCTATACGTGACTATGGTGACACCCTTGCCGGGATTACTTTTGAGAACATTACTACTTGTTAAAAAGCAGTCTGTCCGATTTTGCACGAGCGCTGCATTGTCAGCTGCGATGCCTGACAGCGCGATGTTTGCTAACAATAAGCCGATTAGAAATTTTAATTTCATGGCAACCACCTCCACCTGGGGATTGTATTGAAAGGGAGGAATTTATTTCTTGAGAAAAATCAACTTTAGTGATTTAAAATTGTGGATTTTTTGTTTCATTGCTTTGTGGATACACTTACTATTTTTTTATATGTTCTTGCCAGACAAGAAGAATATCAAGCTAAGTTTAAAACCGCTTTACAAAAGCCGGAATTTTTGCACTTTATATTACGGCGTGTGCTCAATAAATACAGAGAAATTCGCAAAGAAGATGTGCCAGACTTGGATTTCAATACAGTTAATTTTAGCTTAGAAGAGTTATACATAGAATGATTTTATTGGACATAGCCCAGCGCATAAGAAAATAACTCATAATACCCACGTTAAATCAATTTTCTTTATGTTGCAAGTACCTTGCAAGCGTAATTCATTAAGCCCTTGGCTAATGGCGGCTTTAAATTGATTGACAATGTGAGCTTGTTGATTCGGTTTAACCCGGGGGTCATTAAAACGAAAATCTATTAATATTGTTGCAAAAGTAGTTTTCTTCCCTTGTAGGTTGGCACCATTTAACTGTACCTGGATATTTTGGTGGGTAGCGGTGGGATTTTGTACATCTATTCTAATTGATTGGTAGAAAGCTATCGGATTTTGATAGGACGATTTCCATAAGTCAGCAAATGTAATATGCTCTAAAGCTTCAGCCGTGTCATCAATATTTTTTTGAGACAGAAAAAAACTGGGTTGAGTAAATAGTCCATAATTAGCTATCACAAGTTTTCGCTGCGGGCCCTCCAATGCATTAGTATAGAGGGCATCCGTGCTTATCCTTGTAGCAATAAAATTCTCGATTTTTAATCTTTGTGCTTTAAAAGGAATAATAGATGCCTGCCCTAATAAACATTTCAGCCAATCGCTTACCTCATAAAAACGCAATATCTCCCTGCTAATAGCTCCTAATTTGGTACTGCGACTAATAAGAACTCCCACACAGGCAGAATCAGCATGATTCACAACTCCGGCCCCGGATGCGAGGGGCCCGGCATGAATAATTAAATTAAATTTAAGCAAATAAGGCAACTGAGGTATCGTGCTTCTTACATGCCCAGGGCGATACGACATACTTTTCTCATGATCGGCAATCCTGCCTATGGAAAATTGCGCAGGTAGTCCTCCTGCATGATGAACAACCCAATATTCTCCACCTAATTGATCGTCGTATTCTACAGGTATAAAACCTTGTTCTTTACCGGGCTCTCCAAACAATGCTACAACTGCAATATCTTCATCGGGGTGCTGAACAATTTTTCCTGCTTGAAACAATTTAGCTGTCTTTTCTTTATCTATATATTCAAACACAACATATAATACGTATGCAGGATCGCTTGTCAACGCATCAGCAACGTCGATCACATGTTTAGCAGTAACAATTTGATTATTGCTTATCAAGATCCCTGTCCCAATCGGGATGATCGTCGTTTGCGCGCCGTAAGTATAAATACAAATAATCATCCCCGTTGCTTTGCGAAATTTTATTACTTTAGCTTGCGATGGTTTATCAATCGATAAATTATCTTCAGCCTCCCTTGCCATGACATTATCAAATTGATGTCCACTTATATTGAGATAAGCAATAGTTGACAAAACACCACTATATAAAGGGCGTGGCGCTGGCATAGGATAGCCTGAGGAAAATGGATTTGTTGGTGAGGCATGTTGTACTGAAAACGTATCGGCATCGCTGGAAAAACCTTGATAAGATGCAGATTGATATGGAGAAAAATCAAAAAACGGTGAGAAAGTATTTTCACCAGTTGCGGGCGCTGGAATAAAAGAGGATGCCAAAGGATAAATTGCTTGTGTAACTAAAGGCGGAGCTTGTGCCATGCCACGCTGGGAACGAGGAGTTGAACTTTGAGGTCTTGGTGAAAGCGGTACGAATGGCCTTGCCCGTTCATCTATTGCCCGTGGATCCCAATCAGCAGGTGTTGAGTCGTGCGGCGGCGGTGCCTGGTAACCTGCTGGTGTTTGTGAAGAGCTAGCAAAGGAGGTAATTGAAGTTCTTTTCATATGTTTGCCTAGCTGATTTTACCTTAATTAGAATCCGCCTAGAGTATTTTAAGTAAATTTATGTATCACATTGAATAATTTCTGATACTTGAGGTTCTTCATTTTTACTTGAACTCAATAGTAAAGGTAATTTCTTGCTATCTGATATAAGATGCATACCAAGCATTCGTCTGCGCTGCTTGATATCAACTTTATTTTTTTTAGCGTTATATCTACTTAAATATTTTTTTAGAAGTTCATCGACCTCTGCATCAAGCGAACCCCAAATTGCTTCATCGTTACAAAAATAATACTGGTTTCCCCAGCCAAGAAGTTTGTTATTTATAGTATAAAGGGTATTAACTAACGAGGACTCTTGTTGTTCTCTTGTGGCTTTATTTGAATAATCCTGCGAAACGCAATCTTTAAATAATTCCTCGATAGATTTTAAAAGTCGAGTCCTAGAATCTTTGTTAGGTCTGATGTTATTACCTTTAAATTCAACACCAAGAAATTCAAATTTGTCTGTAATATTCCCGGATTTTGCCTTGGTAGAGTCATCATTAAGTGTATAAGCACTTAATCCTGAAGAATCTAGTATTTGTATTGCTTTATCAAAGGCCGCTTTAACATTTTTCCAACCCTTTCCTAATAATATAAAATCATCTAAATAACGTAGACATGTAATACCATTCCTATTTAACTCATTGTCAAATTCATATAGTAAGATGTTACCTAAAAGAGGTGAGAGGCAACAGCCTTGCGGCGTACCTATCATATCAAACTTAAAAAATTTTCTTTCTTTCTCTGGTAACAATGAGATATTACTAACTTCGAGATTTGTTGCTTTTTCAAGTAAGTCTAAAAAATCCTGATCGGTGATAGTGGCAGATATTTTTTTAATAACTTCTGCTCTAGATATCTGAGTAAAAAATGATTTGATATCTGATTTATAATATGTTGTTGCGCCAGAGTTAATTGCATTCACAAGATCATATATAGCTGCTGGAACCCCTTTATTCATATCTTTAAAACTTTTTATTGCGCCATAACTACCTTTAGATCGCAAAAATTTTTCTATTTCAGGATTGGATTGAAGCACATCTAAAATAGCTCTTTGAACAATACGGCTTTCTACAGGCGCTAGTACCACAGGTCTTTTTTTCTTCTTTCCAGCCATAATTCCTTTGTTATTTTTAAAATCAAATTTTTTGTTAAATAATTGACGGTAAATTCTATCTATATTAGAACGCTCTTCTTCTTTAAATCTGCTTATTTCTGATCGAGTTTCTCTAGAATTAGAACGCAATCCATTTTCATATATTTGGTTCCAAGCTTTATGGAGAACTATTGAAGAACATACTTTTTTATATGTAATGGTTTTTATTATTTTTGTCATTTCTAGCAAAACCCTTGGTGGTTCACTCTACTCACTAGGTGTTGTTTCATTTCTCTCGGTCTTTGTGAGACCAAGACTGCGTTTGCTTTCGCGTCGCAGCAGCAACCATCACATGAGCCGCTTACACTTGGAGTGCTCGCGATTAAGGTGGTCACAAGAGACACGAATATATTAACAGTATGATGAAAACAATGCAATAAGTTGTAATAATGAACTTTAAAGAGGAGGATCCCAAACTTTTCAGTGATCTCTAAAGTAGAAAGTAAAATAATTTTTGAACTATTTTCTTAATACACGGGTATTTTTTTAGCATTGTCTGGCATTATAATTTTAGCATCCAGGTCAGCATGTTCTTTCAATAAATAAAGGAGATTACTTCCGCTTAAAAGTTCGATAGGTTTTCCATTAGCAAAATCATATGCCGCTTTGCCATAACCGCTGGTGGTTATCAGAATACCTTTTGAAGCCCCTTCATTTAACATTGTCCCAAATAAATCACGAACAGCGCTAACGCCAACAGTGTTTTTATAGCGCTTAGCTTGGATCACTACTTTCCCACCAAAAATAGGTCTCGGATCATATGCTACGCAGTCTACGCCTCCATCGCGCGAAGCTTGTGTGAGCTTGGTTTCTAGTCCCATTGCTTGAAAAAGATTAGTAATTAACGATTCAAAATCTGCTGGGGTTAAACTCATTAAATCAGGTCGTTGATCAAGTGTAGACAGCACGTCGCTTTCTTCTATAAAACGGGGATCAAGCATATTGAATTCAAGAAGAGGTCTTACAGGAATTAATTCAGCAAGGCTTCTTGAAACGGAAGCATTCAAACCGCGCAGGCAATCAAGTGAGTCAACATGTGATAAATTAAGGTTTAAGAACTGTTCCGTTGTTACTCGAACCGTAACTAAACAAGGACGGATTGGCTTACCTGTGCTTTTATCAAGGGTATCCACGCAACCATTAAGTACTATTAATTCTACGTAATCTTTGTAATCAGCTTCAAACATCTCGTATAAACAGCGAAGTATTGTTTGTCCTATTACTGAGTCATATAGTTTTTTTCGTTGATTTTCAGGAAAAATGGTTTCCGTTACGTTGTCATAAGATTTAATATACTTATAGCGTTTAACAGTTGGAATAATATTCTTTATTTCTGGTAACTCATATTCTACTAATAACTGTTTAGACTCAGGTATATATTTGATCTGTGATGCTCGTGTAAATTCTTTGGGGAATTTACTAGCCGATAAAACTAATTGAAAATACCGCTCAACTGATTTTGGTTCGCCAACTTCAAATTTAGATTTAAAGTCAATTGCTTCCTGTCTCAAAAAAACGGCTTTATTGTAATCTTCTAATTTTCGATTAAAATTTTGCTCAGCTTTTTTTAAATTGGTAGCGTGTAATTTTCTAATGCCAGGAATCCATGCGATTATCTTATTTGGGTGAGGCTTGTAAGGGTGAAAGTTAGCTCTATTCGGAGCACTTTGTGGCACAAAGGCGCTGGCTTTAATGAAAGCATCAAAATTGAAATTAATATCTTTTCCAATTGCAGCAAGTAAAAGCTCATTTAAAAACGATATACAATCTTCAGCACGATTGTTTGCCCTATCGACCTCTATCATCCGTGAATTAATATATTGTTGTTTAGCATGCTTGTCACGCGCGCGCGATGATCTTTCCACTGCACGAGATGCTCTATCCATCTCTCTGGAAATTTTTCTTACAGTGCTGATAAAACTTCTTGCCATAATAATCTCGTCCTAAGTTATTTAGATTGAAAAAATTACCAGTCTTTTGGCTTTGCAATAATAGTATTGGGAATTTGATCCGGCAACTGCGAATTGGCTAACACTCCATGGCGAATGTTCTTAACGAAATCAGCGTACTGCACAAGCTGTCTGGAAGGTTTGCGTTTTGGATCGGTGTTGGGAAATATTAAACCGATATTTTTCTTGTGCTGGATTTTTACTAAATTCAATGCTTCAGCAATATCGCTGTCGTTTGATACTAAGACGGCGCAATCATAGGCATCGAGCCAAGCATCATTCAATAGGTGCAATGCTAAATTTACATCTGAACCTTTTTCTTCAGTTTTATACACTTTGATAAAAGGTGGTATGCCTTTGTTAGGGTTAACGACCTTGGCAGTAACTTCATGGGTCAAGTAATGCCCGTAGATAATTTCTAGCTCAGGGATGTGGCTGGATATAGCCTGTAGATAGTCTTTTTGTCTTAGCCGAGAATCATTATTATTTTCACGGCTGGAAATATTGGCTGTGAAATACTTTATCTTACAAATTTGATGCGTTTCATTGAGCAATTTTCTGAATAAGCTCTTTAGATCAAGCCATTTGTAAGGAGAATTTTTTAGACAGCCATAATAGAGGTTAAAGCCATCAATATAAATAATAGTACGTTGTTGTTGCATTGGATATGCTCACAAAAAACAAGGGCCTCCGAAGAGGCCCTGCGCCCTACGGGTTTGAGTCGTAGGGGAAGTAGTACAAGTATTATAGGCGAAGTCTATAGTTAGGTAAAGGATTTTTATAAAATTTTTTTGTATAGAGTTTTTCTAAAAATTTTTGAATTTTAATAGCTATTATGATAAATAAACTCTGGTGTGGGAATCACAACCCACTTTATATTATATTAAGAGGGATAGAAATGATAAAAAATCGACGTAGGGCGTAGTTATCTTCTGTGTTGATTTCATTGACATGAGTCTTCTAGCTAAATTAGTCCAGCAGAACCACCAAAGTAACCTCTAGAGTAACCTTTAATCAGATTTAAAGAAGGGCTCAAAATGGAACTATTTGCAATCTATTGATTTTAAAGGCTTTAAATGGAGCTGGTGGACGGATTCGAACCCCCGACCGGCTGATTACAAATGTCGAGGCCCACCTATCTATCCTCATTAACACGCTACAATGACTATATATAAACATTTATAAATCAGTAAGTTATTTATATTGTATCCTATACAAGGATATATTATAATACTTCGAAATTAATGTCAAAGGTAGCTCATAGGTAGCTTTTTTTAGAGAGGATATCATTTCATGTCAAAAAACCAAATGAACTTTATAAAGAGAACGTTAGAAGCCCTGCCCTACCATCCCACTGACATAGTAACGTATCATGATACTACGCAGGCTGGATTGAAATTATTGGTGCGTCCAGGCGGAACGAAAACGTTTGTACTGTATCGTAAAATTAATGGAAAGCCGGAACGGATCAAGCTTGGTCGTTTCCCTCAAACCACCATTGAGCAGGCAAGAAAAAAGATTGATCTGCTGAATGCCAAAATTGCAGAAAATATTAACCCTAACCAAGAAAAGCGCAGCTTCAAAGAAGAAGTGACTCTTGAGGAAATATTTGCTCAATATATGGAAAGGCATGCTAAATTACATAAAAAAAGTTGGGAAGAGGATGAGGCTCAATTTAATCGTTATTTAACGAGATGGGCAAATAAGAAATTATCCGCCATTACTAAAGTTGATATACAAAAATTACATATCGCCGTCGGTGATAAAAATGGGACGTATGCTGCTAACCGCTTACTTGCTTTATTGCATGGTCTTTTTAACAAAGCCCGTGAGTGGGGTTGGGAGCATGACAACCCTGCTCAATATGTTAAAAAGTTTCGGGAGAAATCACGCGAACGGTTTCTTCAATCTGAAGAATTACCGCTTTTTTTCCAGGCAGTAAGTGAAGAATCAAATGATATTGCACGGGATTATATTCTGATAAGTTTACTCACCGGCGCAAGAAAATCTAACGTGTTGGCAATGCAGTGGAATGAAATAAGCTTAGAAAATGGTACTTGGCAAATTCCAGATACTAAAAATAATAGTAGCCATCTAATACCCTTGTTAGATGAAGCAATCAATATTCTGCAAAATCGAAAGGCAGCTAATGAATCAAATTCACCTTGGGTATTTCCTGGTACGGGTGCAACAGGACACTTAATGGAGCCTAAGAAAGCATGGAAACGTATATTAGACAAAGCTAACATTGAAAATTTACGGCTTCATGATCTGCGACGCTCTCTAGGAAGTTGGCAAGCTGCTACGGGTGCTAGTTTGTCAATCATAGGGAAAACACTTGCACATAAGAGTGTGAATGCAACAGCAATTTACGCCAGACTTAATATTGATCCTGTAAGGGAAGCAATGGACAAAGCAACGCAAGCAATATTTAAGGCGGGAAAATATTTAGAGAAAAGTAATTAACCAGGATCAACATATGTCAATATCAAAAAAAGTCAGTGGTTTAACCAAGATAACCAAGGCCGAACAATTGCCATCGTGGTTTAATCTTGAAAATTATTTGCCTACTCAAGGTTTTAATTTGTTAGATTGGTATACCAATTTTATTGTACGCAATCGCGCCTATACTCGTTATTTTATGTCGAAATCAGATACGGATAGGCAAGAGCTTGAAAAAATTTGGCGTAATCCAATTTGCAAACCTTCAGATCACGAATTGTTGCCGGAATCTGCGGTTACAGAACTTAATTTATCCCCACTTTTTCATTTGTCTGATTCAGAATTTACAGAACGCGTTAAAATTATTTTTCAGTCTCAACAAAATGAGATCATCAATTTGACAATTAATTCTTCAGCTCCTGATGAAGTCATTATTAATGAACTTAGCCAATGGCTTTCTCTGAAACGGCACAGTAAAAAAAAGCCAACTTCAAAATCATGGCGAGCATTCAATGAAACTGATATGTATAAATGGAAAGAGTACAAAGTATTGGCCGCTTTAGATTTGGTGTTATACGAAATGACAGAAGACATTAAAATTACAGATAGTTTGCTTTCTCACGTTTTGTTTTTCGATGACCATCAAAAGAATGTGGAATCTATTCGTAAAACTTTACGGCCTATGATTAAAGATATTTTGTTTCGCGCCCTTATCCCTCTGCAAGCTCAAATTAGATCCAATCTCTCCATAAGAAATAAATAACCAGGAAAAAAATTCATTACATTTTCTACCGGAAAAAAATATTTATTTTTGTTTCCTCGTAATAACTTGTATTAAAGATTATTATTTTCCGTACTTAATAATAAAGAGGAAAATAAAATGATTAATAATAAAAATTTATTGAATGTGAGAGAAGCCGGTGAATTGCTAAACGTCAGACCTGAAACATTAGCTGTATGGCGCAGCACTAAGCGTTATGCCATACCATATGTGAAAATAGGTAGCCGTGTGTTCTATCGCCAGGAAGACATCGACAATTTTATTAAAGCGAATGTCCATGGAGAGCTGTGATTAGAGTATCAAAGATAATTTGCATTATTAAATTATCTTTATTATTCAAATTTTATAAAAGTAGCGCTATATTAACCACAATAAAAAATATCTATAGCGCTACAATTTAATCTTATTTGTCACAAAAAAGTTTTATATAAGCCTTTTATGGTAACTTTAAAGATTAAAATAAAACATATTTGACAATAATTTTTGACGATCAAAAAACACCCGTTTTTAACTTGATTTAAATATTTTAAATGATAAAATTATTTATGAAATGTTATTTGAAGCATTCAGGGAGACTAATAAAAATAATTTGGATTACCACGTTGCAGCTTTTACATATTTAAAAAATTCTAATAAGAGGCCGTCATCATGAACAATATTAAACAATCACTAGTGGTAGCTCGCGTTAGCACCATAAACGGCATATCGGAAGTTTTGCTAAAAATGGCTGAAGATAAATCTCCTGATCAATTTTTAGTTTGCCTATTAAATGATTTGCTCAATCGATCTGATTTGATGGAAAATTTATCAGAGGATGATCAAAAATTCTTACGTGCTTATCATAAGATCAGCTGTAATAAATTTACCGATTAAAAGTGTTTTAGGATCGAGTTCTCGTGGCGCAATTTTTTCTTCAAGCCCACGAATATAAAATCGATCCAAACGTTTTATTAAAATGCCAAATGTCGGTGATTTTCCCGGCTCAAGAATCAGCGCCAGATCATCTGATTCTGGTTTCTGCCCGCGATCAAACATAACCCGCGTTCCCTTCTTAAACATAGGTGCCCACGCATTATCTTCCAATACCAACGCAAAATAATCTGGTTTGGCGGGTACATGTAAACGCACATGTTGTTCAGCGTCTTCATAGGCTTTTTGCCAAGCTTTATTATCTAAAAAAATATTAGCATCCCACTTTAATATTGGGACAGGATAAATGGCTTGTGTAGTTTCCAAACCATACTCTAACCAACTTGGCTCAACTTCCAACCAGTTAGCAATCGCTGCAATCATTTCTTTATCAGGTAACGCATCACCATTTACATATCGGTGCGCCATAGAATAAGAAATATTTAAAGCATCGCGTAATGCAGCAGCATCAGCACCACTTGTACCACTACGTTTAGAAACATAACCTTTTTTTTGCATTATATCGGCAAGACGTTCACCAAAAATTTGTTTGTGGCCTTTTTGCGGATGAGTTTTCTTCATAATTATTTGTTCCTCTCTTGTATCCTTTCGGAGTATACACGTATCCTGCGTTATGTCAATATATTTGCATTAATATCCGTTAAGAGTAGTTAATGTCTGACAAATAGGGCGTTAAATATCCTCAAAAAGGATTTGACATATCCTTTTAAATCGCTTAAAGTATCCTCTGTGGGGATACAAGGAGTTGCTAATTAGGCTATTAAAAATAATAAAAACATCTCGATGGCCGTGATTAGATAACTCCTTAACTCACGTAAAAATAATAAGAGGAAAAAAAATTATGAGTACGTCAGAAATAAAAATAAAAGAAAAAGTGATTGAACGTTCTACAAAATCACTAGCTGAAACAATCCGTGTTATTGAATCTGAAATCGTTGATGTGGAAATTGCATTGCAAGGAAAACGAGGCCGGATCGAAAAATCCGGTTTATCAGAGTTTAGAAATTTGCTTGCAACAGAATTAGCACTCATCAAAAGTTCACTCGATGTTTTGCGCAACGAAGAACCTTTATTAAATTATTTATTAGCGGAGGAAGTATGAAACTATCAGTTTTTATTATTGTCTTACTGGCTGGCATGGGCTTAGTAGATTCCGTTCACGCCGCTGAACCAGTCATTAACGTAGGCCGTTATCTTACGACGCAAGCCGTAACAACGGATGCGCAACGTGATCCGTTGCAATCTCAATATCAGGGTACATTCCCTGCTAACGTTAAAACGGTGGGCGAAGCGATTACTTATTTGCTGATTTATAGCGGCTATCAACTCAGTGTGGAAAGAAATTCGCTGTTAGCGAAGACATTAAGCCAGCCATTACCGCAATCAGCACGCACGATTGGGCCGGTGTCTATTCAGGATGCCTTAATTGCACTGATGGGACAACCTTATCAGTTGTTGGTTGATCCGGTGCATCGTTTGGTGTCTTATCAACTAAAACCTGTTTATCAAACACTTTACTAATAAAAAGAGGTCATTATGAAATTATTTACTCCCTTATTTAATCAACCTAGAAAAATTGCTGCTATCGGTTTGGCGCTGTTATTAGTGATTTTACTTATAGGGCTATCTTATCGTAGCGGTGAACATGCGCGCGCTAAATTCGATGCCAACCAAGCACAACAAATTGTTCAAGCAATCAGTGTGCTTAACTCAGAAGTCAATGACTTGAAAACACTGGATATCACTACTTCACAAACCTTCCAAGGAAAAGTAAATCAGCAGGTACAAAGCGCCTGGCAACAAGTCAGTGACTCTCTAGGTCAACTCGGTACACAAAATACGACCTTACAAGGTCAAACCGTACAAGTGATTGATGCAACGCATCAGGAAACATTGCAAAAAATCGCCGGACTCAACGCCAATTTACAAGCCATTAAAAAAGCGGTCACACCACCTGCTTACTTAAATGAAAGCGCATTGCCGTTTCATGTGCTGGGTCTTGATTACTGGAATGGCGAACCGAAGCTTACCATCACCTTAAACAATCAAAACGATTTAATTGGCCAAGGCGAAACACGCAACGGTTGGACAATTATCCAAATTAATCCTGACAACCATAACGTGATTTTTCAGAACGCTAATCATCAAATGGTTAAGGTAGGGGTGTAATAATGAAAAAGATAATCACTTTATTAGCTATCACCCTGTGTTTATCGGCCTGTGCTTCGTTGCAAACAGCGCAGCAAACTAAAAAAGCCTGTGTTTCAGCACCAGTATTAATCACTGATTTAAGCAAGCCTGCTGCCGAACGTCATACGATGTTGCCGGATGGCGAACGATGCCGGAGTTAAACCATGCATAAGAAAAATATCATCGTCATGAGTTGCTTATTATCTGTATTGTTTTTCATCAATGTATTTGCGAGCAGTGAAACACAAACCACGCAATATCAGAATGGACAGATCAATACATCGGGTAATGACAGTGTAAAAGAGAGCCAAGAATTGCCACATGCAATAGCACTTGCATCACTGCAAGCTCAGTCGTGGGGGATGAATTTCACTGACTACCAACACTATCAACAATTAATGTCAGATACAAAATACGGAACCTATTACAAAGATCAAAGTTTAGATCCTAACTTTGTATTAGCGATTGCTGCCACGAATGATACGGATTATCAACGTTACCTGACACAAGCTGCGCGTAATGAACATGATCGCGATGCGCGTGAGTTCCAGGTTAACCGTGACTTTCATAATAAAATATTAGAGCTATATCCAAACGAAAAGCCTGTTTTAGTGGGAGGTCAACCATGAAACTGATGCTTTTCATGACGTACTTATTAATAGGTTCATGCGCTGTTGCAGGAGTCAATGTCACCCGTGTCGGACAAACGGTTGACGTGAGCAGCCTAATTCAAGCGATGATGAATAGCAGCGCACAGGATATGACGCAGGATGTTGCTCCACCCAACACGATTGATCTAAATAATTTTTATACCGTTAAAACAACAACCTTGTCACCTGGGAATGTTGCATCAACTATGGCTGAAAATAATATTACCCAACCAATTTTTATAGTTGGCGATGATGCTTTATCGCTGAATTGGATGAAAAAGAATGCGGACGAGTTAGAAAAAATTAACGCGGCAGGGTTTTTAGTTAATTGTAACGGACAAGCTGAGTTTGACGCGATTAGCAATGCGACCCGATTATCGCTGACGCCTATGAACGGCGATGATTTTGCGGAGTTGTTTCATATAAAAAATTATCCGGTTTTAATAACAAGAGCGAGTATAAACAATGATAACAAATAAACTCGCCGCCTATCCCTGGCTGCTTCGGTTAACGTACCGATTAGGCCGACATCATAATGCCTATCCACTAGAGGGTTTGTTACGTCCTCCTGTGGAATGGTATTCCACACTGGTCTTAAGTATGGCGGCTGTTTTGTGCCTTACTTTCGCACATCAATTGATGCTGACTCAGATTATGCTGGTTGTTTGTGTAACAGTGCTACTACTACTGGCCGCCAAACGATTTTTGCAAGGCTTACGTGCGCTGCTTTACCAACATCATTTGAAAACATTACCGTATTACCAATTGTCGTCACAGCAATTGGTTCGCATGCATCAACGGCGCATGCCGGAACGACAATTTATCGGACGTGGGTTCAAATGGACGTCTCTGCATACACAGCGTTTAAAAGAATTGAGCGATCCGGATCATACTAAATACTTGGCGACGGAAACGGATCGTGTTGAAGGCGGCAATCCGGCCTTGCATGGTATTGAGATTGACGAAGAAGATGTTTTTATCAATCAGGGTGAACGTGTTGCGCATACTTTATATTTAGGCACAACCCGCGTCGGTAAAACCCGTGCTCTGGAAACGAATATTATTCAGGATATCGAACGTGGCGATTGCGTTATCGTCATCGATCCAAAAGGTGACCAAGATCTTTTGCGCCGCGTATTATTTGAAGCCGAACGTATAGGACGCGAAAAAGATGTGATTGCCTTTCATTTAGGATTTCCCGACGTATCGGCACGTTATAATCCAATCGGCGATTTCGAACGGATCACAGAAGTAGCTAATCGCATCGCCAATCAATTACCTGGCTCTGGTGACAGTCAAGCCTTTCGTGAATTTGCCTGGCGGTTTACCAATATTATTACTAAAGCACTGGTGGCTTTAGGTCGCACACCCACCTATTTAGAAATTCAGCACCACATTGGCCGTGTTGATGATTTATTGTGGGATTATGCCGACCTCGTGTTATCACGCAAAAATGCCGAATGGGAAACAGTGGTTGAAACTATTGCTGACAATTTGTCTGAAAAAGAAATTCCCCGTAATTTATCAGGCAAACCCAGAAAACATATTGCTTTAGTGCGTTTTATTGAAGAAAACCGTTTTAGTGATGATGTCATTGAAGGGCTGATGTCCAGTTTTAATTACGATAAAACCTATTACGACAAAATTACCGCCTCACTATTACCTTTATTAGAAAAACTCACATCGGGCCGAACAGTTGAATTAATTTCCCCGACTCAAGGTAATGATCATCGCCCATCCTTTAATTGGAACATGGTCATTGAACAAAAGAAGATTGTGTATGTCGGATTAGATGCGTTATCTGACAAGACTGTCGCTGAAGCTGTCGGCAATTCCATGTTTGCTGATTTAGTATCGGTTGCCGGTAAACGCTACAAAGAAGGCAATATTGATAACCGTGTGTGTCTGCATGCCGATGAGTTTAACGAACTCATCGGTAACGAATTTATTCCCCTCTTAAACAAAGCCGGTGGCGCAAAATTTTGCGTAACGGCTTACACGCAAACCTGGACAGACGTTGCTGCTAAATTAAACAGTCGCGAAAAAGCAGGACAAATCGCAGGCAACTTAAATACGATTATCTGTTTGCGCGTATTAGAAAAAAGCACGGCGGAAATGATTATTGAGCGATTGCCGAAAGTGCCGGTTGTTTCAAGTACCCAAGTTTCAACAGTGACGGACACTGGCGAGTTCGCCTCAAAAGATTCCGATTTTCGTTCCAGCAATGAAGATCGGCTAACGACGCAGGAAGTTCCGCTGTTAACAGCAGATTGCCTCATGCAGTTACCAAAAGGCCAGGCATTTGCACTGGTGAATGGCGGACAAATTTATAAAGTGCGTTTGCCGTTACCCGCTGATGATATGTCGCGTTTACCAGGCGGCAAAAATATCAATCAATTGCCGCTCAGTGAACGTTATAGCGTCGGTGAAGCATTACTACGTCGGGCGAATCGTTTACAAACGATGGGAGGTAAAGTATGAGTCAGATTAAAAAACCTCAATCGAATAAAAACCCAGGATTCGTTGCAAAATTTATTAACCAGATAATGGGTGTTATCGTTTTTATTTTATTGGCATGGGTAGTCACCCTCAGTATTGTGGGGATTTACAGCTATTATAAAGGAATAAATTTTACTTTTATTTTGTTAGAAAAAAATATTTTATTACAGGCGACGTTATTGCAACAGCATAGCTATAGTGTGTTGATTTCAACAACACAAGCTATTACACAATGGGCGCTAAGCTCGTGTGATTGGTTAAAAGCTTTGCCCACCATTCATACAATACATACTCATAACTTCACGCTTAATAAAAGTTTAACAAATCTTGCCCATCCCATTAGCTTCGTTGGAATGGCAATCATTTTATTATCCGCTTTAATAGGGTTGAAGTTGCTCGTGATTATTTTATCAATCCCTCTTTTAATGTTGTTCTTATTTACCGGATTAGTCGATGGCCTTGTTCTACGCGAGGTGCGGCGTTACAGCAATGGCCGTGAAAGTTCACTGATTTATCATCAATGGCGACGCTTATTAAAGCCGGTATTGTTGGTGGGATATGGGGTGTATTTGATTTGCCTATATCCCGTGAACCCTATGTACATTTTATTACCCGTGACCGTGCTGGCAGCTTGCGTGGTGGCGGTGATGATAAAGCACTATAAAAAATACTTATAACAAAGAGGAGAAAAAAATAATGAAACGTCTGTTATTAACTTTAGTTTTACTGTCAGTCGGTAGCGCTTACGCCGCCACCCCAACACCCAACCCTGAATTGGAAAACACCGACCTGGTGCGCATCAACACAATCTTAAATGCGCTGTATCCATTAATCGATGAAGCACAAGCGAATCAGGATATGAATCAGCGTGTCATTTTTAATTATGCCGCATTACGCGGCGATGTCCAGCTTATTCAAGCCGGTATTGCGCAGAAAATTAATGGTGTGAGTTTAGTACCTCGTACCATCACACCGTTGCAAAATGATTTTCTGGATAACCAGGCCACGCCAGGAGCGAAGCAATGACAGCCGATCAGATTGATGCATTTAAAGCAGGCGCAGGATTTTTGCCTGATTGGTTACACGGATGGTCACAAGTCGTATTAGGCGCGATTGCGATCTTAGTCGCAGTTGCACTAATTGCACAACTCGTTCATTTATTAGGCGATGCTAATCGTCCTGATGACATGATGTTTGTTGTGTATTTAATGGGGGCGATATTTATCGTGCCTTTAATATTAATCATCATGAGCCTTTAGCTCAACACACTAGCGGAGAACAATAATATGAAAATAGTTAAAAAAATAATAAATCAAGTAAAAGAAAAAGCCTTGTACCTGACGGTGGCAGGCAGTTTGTTTGTAATGAGCAGTGTTGCAAAAGCAGATACCAGCCAGCCTTCTTTTTGTTCCGGCGGCAGTTGTCCCACGATATCCAATGGCGATGTCGCGGGTTCATTGGGCCTTTTAATTGAAAGCGCAATGAAATGGACGCTCACTCTGGTAGGCGCACTGGTCATCATTGGCGCAATCATGGCGATTTACAAGCAAATGAAACACGGCAGTGAAAATAACGAGCACAGCGGCATGATGAGTACCGTTATTTATTCGGCCATCGCCGTCGTTTGTGCGATTTGTTTAATTGCCTTTGCGTGGTTAGGTCTTAATTACACTGGCAAATAACATTTATCTTTCAAAACTTTATCTGTCAGCTTTTTTGTTTGGCTGATAAGCAGATATTGTTTTGAAAGAATTTATCAGAGGACTTTTTTATGTGGGATAAAAATATTGACGTCATTCCAAGTCGTTTAAATCAGGATGCTCCTATTTGGCGGGGTTGCTCGATGTCAGAGTTGATTTGGTTATCCATTGCATGCTTAGGCGTTGGCTGCCCGTTATTCAGTTTATTAAGTTTATTGGTATTAGGTCATTTTTTATTTGGCATGGCATTCGGCATTGTCGGTGCCATCGGCTTTGTTTATTTAACGACAGGACTTTTGCAAAAATTCAAACAGGGAAAACCACGCGGCTATGTCAGTCAATTAATTTTCTACAAACTGGAACAGTATGGGTTATATCAAAGCAAATTATTACGTCGATCCAGTCGTTGGATCGTGGGGAGGAAATGAGTATGAGTTTATTTAGAAGTAGTTTAGCCAACGCTAAGTTGGCGCTGATTGTTTCGCTAATAGCGTTGGCTCTGTCAGCGATTATCAACGTAGTATCAATCCATGGATTGATTAGCGAACCCAAACAGATCCGTGTGTTTGTCCCACCGCAAATACCAGCGGAAGGCATTGTATTAAAACAAGAGCAGCTATCGCCTACGCAAGTGTATTCCTTTGTTTATTACGCCTGGTCGCTGGTCAATCATTGGCAAACCGATGGACAACGGGAGTATCCGGTCAACATTGAGAAAATCAAACCTTGTCTGACTATCTCATTTTACAACTTGTTAAAAAGCGATGAGAAAGCGCGCGATAAAGGCGGCGAATTAGCCGGACGCATGCGTACCTTAACCGGTATGAATGACAATGTTTACGACCCAAGCGATGTGCAATCTCTCAGCGACGGTAGCTGGATAGTGACGATGCAAATGCGTTTAACAGAAACCATGAGCGAAAAAGAAGGTCAGCTGCAAGTGATTAAAGATGTTGTCATGCAATACAAGATCCATGTGGTGCATGACAGCGATGCGGGCAATCTGTGGGGGCTGGCGATTGAAGGTTTTGCCGAAGAGCCGGTTCGAATTTCAACTAACGTGTAGGAAAGCATTATGAACAAAATAATAATATTAATAGTCAGTCTTTTAATAACCACAACCGTCATGGCTGACCAAACTGCTGTTTGGTCGCGTGATCCGATTAACATCGTTCTACCTGTCGCAAAAGAAAAAATGGTGACGTTTCCCAATGCGGTGATGGTGGGAGCCGATCAGGATTTTCTGAATAACGTGAGCGTCACGAATACTAACGGCACATTGTATTTAACCGCTAAAAATTCGTTTGTCGTTCGCCGTGTACAAGTAAAAGATACCGTGACGAATAGTTTGGTTTTGCTAAATATTTCGGCAGGCACACAGGGTAATACGCAGCCAGTCACCATAACATACCCTAATCAGGCGATTGCGCAGCAAAGCATTGCTAATTCAGGTGCAGAAAATTATGTTGCCTTAACCCGGTATGCGGCGCAAATGTTATTCGCTCCCATACGGTTGTTGCCAACCGATCCAACGATTAGCCAAAGTCCGATGCAGGCACATCATACGGAGCCGTTGCTATTGGATAACTCGGCAATTGCTGAACCCTTACAGTCCTGGCAAAAAGATAATGTCATCGTGACCGCCGTTAACGTGCGTAATCAATTGACTACACCATTAACGATTACACCTGCTTTGCTATGCGGAACCTGGCAAGCCATTACCTTTTTGCCCACCAATCATTTAGCCTCACGCGGCGAGCCTGGCGACAGCGCTGTTGTGTTCCTCGTTGCAAACACTGCGTTTGGACAAATAATGCAACAACAGTGCCAAGGTTAGGAGAATCATAATGAGTATAAAATCAAATCATCTTTCATTAAAAGTATGCGGCATTATTGCAGTTGGTGTGTTCGTTGTTTTAATTATATTGGCGAAAGTATTTCATCACAGCAGTAGTTCACCTATCAGCACCAATAATGCAGCGCCAACTGTTAAGCGGCTTAATGACAACAGCACTGGCGACAGTGCGAATGAAACCTTACAAACGTTGATTGCCCAAAATAACCAGTTAAAAGCAACACAAGAGCAGCAGAAATCGCAACAGGATAAATTGCAGGCCGATTTGCAGAATCAACTGCAAACTTCCGAAAATAATTCTCAGCAAGAAATTTCATCGTTGCAAACTACCTTATCAACGATGACCAATAAGTTGAACCAATTAGTAAATAACGACAACAAGAAATCTGCTCCGTCTGAGAAAAATGCTCAACCTAAAAATAGCTTTGTGTGGATCCAGGATCAAAGCGGAATAAATCAGTCTGGAACTGCAAGTAGTACGCAAGGCAATAGTGACAGTGATGGGGCAAGTAATGGTGTGAATAATGATAGCTCAGGATTATCAAGCGTTAAATCAGTTGCTTCGCAACTGTTATCACCTGCAAATAATAGCGCATCCTCCTTCAGTCATTCAGGCTTAAGCACTTCCGGTGATAAACCCGCGCCAACACCGTACATGACCATTCCTGAAAACGCCACACTTACCGATGCGATTGCGATGCAGCCATTGATTGGTCGTATTCCACGTAATGGTGTTGTGACGGATCCACGTTCGTTTAAGTTTGTGGTGGAAGCCAAAAATATTGCTGCGAATGGCGTCATGATCCCTGCGAATTTAAAAGGCGCAGTGGGACGCGCCGTGTGTAAAGGCGATTTATTAGCGAGCAGTGTAACCTGTAATGTGGTGAGTTTAACTTTTGTCTTTCCTGATGGTCGTATTTCTACAACGAATGTCACCGGTGACAATGATTCATTGGGCACTATCTCCGATCAATACGGCAATCCACAAATTAAAGGGATCTTAGTCTCTAATGCCACACTCTACTTGCTAGGCATTGCCGCAACCAGTGGCGTACAAGCTTATGGTAATGCTCTATCCAGCGCACAAACCTTAACGCAAAGCAGTATGGGTGCAGGCGTACCCAGTTCGATTACGCAAATTGTCGGTAACTCGAATACGTATGCTGCCGGACAAGCGTTAGGAGGAGCTGCACAAGCGACACAACAATGGTGGCAAGAACGTGTACAAAGTTCCTATGATTTTGTATACGTTCCCAGTTTCGATCCACGCAACAATAAACAGTTAAGACTGAATATCGATATCACCAAAGAAATTGATATTGATTATGACCAAAGCGCACGTAAAGTCAGCTATGGCAATGCGCCGCTTTCGCAACTGGTTCAAAAATTAGATTAATAAAAATAACGAGGAGTCAATCATAATGAAAAGAAAATATTTTATAACCCTTACTGCATTGGCATTAGCCATGACAATCAGTGGTTGCAGCACACAAATAAAACAGCCTGATAATTCACCTACCATGGGACAAGCGTATGACCGAGCATTATCAGCCAGCAGTAATACTGACGATCCGAATAACGCAGATAATCAGGATTTAAGTAGTGTACGGCATCTTGTTAATCAAAATGGTTTTGCTCAGGCAAATTCTAATTCGCCAGGCAACTCTTTTGTTGAAGCTGAATTTCCAATGCTGCCTAATCCACAATTAATCATGTACATCACGCCGCATTATGCAGGCGATGAACAAATGCCCGTACCTGGCTACTACACCGTGTTTCCCTTATACGAAAAAAATTACTATGCGCTGCCAAGTGAAGGCGTTTTAAATAACGTGGGAGGCCAACCATGAGTTTAAAGGAAATTATTAAAGATGTGTTTGATTTTTCAGACACCACAACTTACAAAAGTTTGGAGCGCGCTTATCGGTTGCCGCCGAGCATATCAAGTCAATTGCGTTGGGAAGAATATGACGAAGCAAGTAAAAGCTTTTTGCTAAGCGATGGCAAGACCGTCGGTGCGATATATGAAATTAAACCACTGCCAACAGAAGCGCGAACCCTCGAACGCATGGATGCCATGTTGATTAACTTTCGGGATTTTATTACGTCTACTTTTCCGCCGCTGTATACGAAAGAATCGCCTTGGATTGTGCAAATTTATTTATCGGATGAATTTGATTTAAGCCAAGATAGCGAGCAGTTTGTTGACTACGTTAAACCGCATGCCAAACACCATCCTTACTCACAAGCCTATCAGCTGATTATTCAGCAACATTATAATCGTGTTGCCAAACCTGGCGGTATTTTTAATGATGAATTATCGGGCATCCCTTTTCAGGGACGACACCGGCGTACCCGTATTGTCATTTATCGCCCGCAAGGAATTAATGTAAACCTGCGTGGACGTACACCGGTTGATGAGTTAAATGCCGTGTGTAAATCCTTTGAATCGCAATGCGCCGCCTGTGGATTACAGTTTAATCGCTATAGCGATGAAGACTTTTTTCAATGGCTGGCGCGATGGTTTAATCCGCACCCTGCCGGTTTTGCAAATACCAATGACTTTTTAAAAAATGTAGCTTATCCCACTACTCGCGAAGAAAAATTAGAAACCTTTGACTTAAGCCAGCAAATTATTCGCGGCAATGTTCGCTCAGAACAAAGCACAGGTACATGGTGGTTCGACGACGAAGCGCACCAGTATCTTGCGATATTAGGATTATCGCGTTTGCCACGCATGGGACATCTGACAGCGGAGCAACAATTTGATAAACGAGCTTATGCCTTGTTTGATAAATTCCCGCCAGGCTGCACCTTTGTCATGACGATGGTGATGCAATCAAAAATTGAGATTGAAGTACATCTCGATCACATTGAAAAAACCGCTAAAAAATCGAAATTAACAGACGGCATTATGGCTGGCGAAGAAGCTAAAGCCGCCAAGATGATGCTGGCAAATGGCAATCCCTTATTACCGTGCGCGATGGGTGTTTATTTGCACGGGAAAGATTTAGCAGACTTAGATGATAAACGGACTCTAGTGAATGCTTTGTTATCCAGCGAAGGCTTTATTCCGATCCGGCAGGATGATGATTTAGCCCTATTAAAGTCCTACTGGGTAAATACCCCATTCAACTATGACTATCAAATTGATCGCAAATACTTGCTGCGCTCACACTATTTGAGCGCACAGCAAATCGCCAAAATTTTACCTTTTTGTGGACGTGAAACAGGATCGGGCAATCCGGTGCTTTCGTTTTTTAACCGTATGGGAACACCATTATCAGTAGATCGTTATAACAAAGCCGATAAAAGCAATAATTCTCATTTGTTGATGTTGGGCACGACGGGCGCAGGCAAATCTGCCACGATGACGTATCTCATGATGCAAACCATGGCGGTGTATATGCCGTACCTGGTCGTGATTGATGCAGGTAAATCGTTTGCGTTGTTGATGGAGTTCTTTAGAGCAATGGGACTCAGTGTGAATGCAATTGAAATTACGCTCGATAAACCGACCTTTTCGTTAAATCCATTTATTGAAACACAAAAAATGCTTAGCCAGGTGCGCGAAGCCGAATTGCAAACCGATAATTTAAAAACAGTACTTTTAAACGAAGAAGAGGAAATTGAAAAAACGTTAACCGTAAATAATAAAAATGAAGTTGATGATGAGTTAGAAGCAAAACGTAACTATCTTTCGGAGTTTGCAACGGCTGCAACACTGATGATTACCGGTGGCGAAAGTAAAGAAATCGACAATTTAACCCGACAAGATCGGTATCAGATTTTACAAGCCATTGTGCGCGCTGGTAAGAGTGCTATTGCCAAAGGCTTCGATCAAATGATCGCAAGCGATCTTGTAGAAGAACTGGAACGCATGTCACAAGAATATGGTGCGAGCCAGCATGCGGGCGATAAAGCCTTATCGGTGCGCTTACAAACGATGGCGCATGGCTTAGGCACGTTCACACAATCCCCACTCAATTCTATGTATTTCAATACGAGAGGCAAGCCATTGCCGAAGGCCGATGTCACCTGGTTTGAAATGGGCGTATTGAAAGATGATCGCGAAGAAAACGAAGCGCCCCGCGCCTTGGCGTTTATTACGCTCATGAATCGTACCATGAGTTTTGCCGAAGAAAATCAATATGGCAGCCGTTTTACCGAATTTGTCGGTGACGAGTTACATGTCGTCACCAAACAAGCCATTACAGCAGCGAGTATTACGCAATGCTCCAAGATGTCGCGCAAGGTGGGATTGTGGTTAACGCTTGCGACACAAAACGTGAGCGACTTTCCGGCGAGCAGTCGCAAAATGTTGTCAATGATGGAGTTTTGGTTATGTCTTGGTATGAGCGATGAAGAGTTACGCCACATCGAAGAATTTCGGCAATTTACCGATGAAGAACGCGCTTTATTTAAAACAGTACGCAAAGAACCAGGGAAATACGTCGAAGGCGTATTACTCAGTAAAAAATATAATTTTCTTTATCGCAATGTGCCACCCGTTGAAGCTTTAGCGCTTGCGATGACGGAAAAGGACGAAAAAACGCAGCGTAGAACCTTAATGCAAGAGTTTGACTGTGATGAATTGGAAGCGGCTTTTCTAATGGCGCAAAAGATGAAAGGTAATCCCTATGATTTAAATGCCGTTAAAAAATTATTAGCGAGGGATATAGCATGATGCGGATACTATTTATTTTTTTATTCAGTGTGTTTGTTTGTTCAGTGCAAGCTAATACTGCGCCAACGGTATCAGTATTAACGCTGCACAGCTTGCCGCCAGTTGTATTACCGGATAACAGCATACCTGTCACCGTGTATTACCTCGATGACTATCAATCGGGGATTACTTCAATTAATCAGCAATTGCAGGGGTTATCTGAAAGCGATGCCACTGAAAAAGCAAAAACAGTCATTACAAATTCCGCTAATAAAATTCAGCAAGCGGCGCAAGGCTTGTATCTGGCATATCGTTTCAATATTCATGAAGTGCCTGCGATTATTATCAATGATAACGTTGTGGTATTCGGCGCAACCAATGTCAATATTGCGCTCGATCCCTATCTAACGCGATTGAATGAACAAGCACATGGAGTCCCGGCATGATTAAAAAAATAATAACAATGAGTCTGATAGCTTACGCAACCAGTAGTTTTGCGATTAAAACGCCGCCTTTATTAACACCCATCTTAATGAAAGATGTGGTGCTTGCTGCCGCCAGTAATCCCTTTGGTAACTTTTTAAATTACCGTGTCGAAGGAGTTTGTTTCTGGGTGCGCTGGACAATGTTTGGGCCAGTCTATTCAACCACGTTAAAAGTAAATGAATTCTTACCGGATGCAGTAGTCTCTGTTTATGACCATGATGATGAAAATCCCTGGGATTACGGTATGACGGTGTTAGATCCAGTTTTCAAAAAAGCTGGGCAAACGGAGATTAAAACCACTTTACATCAGGATATGACGCAATCCGATCAATCGATGAGTCCCATGGGAGCTGGTTCAGGTTTTGATGCGGGTAATAAATTTAAAGATGTCGATATTATCGGCGATCCGGCGGTGCATTTGGTAAATCAGTTTGCTAATGCGGCAATGATCCCAACGCAGGCAGTTCCTTTTCATATTTATTATTCTTCGCTGTTGGATGCCTACCTGTGGCGTACCCCGCAATTGGAAATGTTGCGTTACCCCTATTACCTGCCGCCGCGCGTTCGCGACGTCACGCAAAATTATATTGAAACCTGGGGCGCGATTTTTCCGCGTGTTGGATTTGTGTCGCAACCGGATGATTATAAAGCTGCTGCTGTATTAGCGTTACGCGCTGCTGATATTGCTACTAATCCGGGTCAGATGCATGTGTATAACGTATTAGGCAGCACTAGCTGCGGGCAACATTGCCGTGTATGGCCTAGCCGCGAAAATGATTTTAGCAACGTGAAATACCAGGAAATTTATCCGGTAGCGCAAACCACAGCGGTTAATGAATTTGGTAAAAGTGATTTAACAGATGCAAAGCCATACGGCCAAGATCAATATGATAAAGGCAAAGGCAGTTATGTATGGGTCATGTGGCGGCATTACGAAGGATGCATTCAGGGCAGTGGTAACTGGATTGGTGAGACATAAAAGTTTATTGCGCCGTAGCTCTTTAGAGCGTAGGTGAAATAAAAAACAAAAATAAATTTTATAAAAATAACAAGAGGCAATGATGAAAAATAATAAACTGGCTTTATTAGTAAGCCTATTCATATTAGGCGGCTTAGGCAGTGCAGCTCACGCTGATTTAATTCCAGGCGGCAACGGCAGCGATCTCTATTACAATTTCGGCGGCGGCAATCCTGCTCCGCTTCCACCGGTTGCAAATAATAATCGCATTCCCTTGTATGCCAAGGGAGCCGCTGGCTTAGGCTATAACTGCGGCGTATTTAATCCGCAAATGTCATTGATTGATTCTTTGAACTCTGTCAAATCTTCGTATCAAGAAATGGTCGGTTCTATTTTACAAAATGCGACCGGCGCACTGACTGAAATGCCCGCCTATGCGATAGCGCGGGCCGATCCGAATTTATATCAGCAATTGCAATCGAGTCTTTTTAATGCACGACAAGATTTAGAAGTTTCGACTAAAAGTTGTGAGCAAGTTTCGAATGAAATTGATGCAGGAAAAGATCCGTATGATGGCTGGCTGAAAGCGTCACTGGGTGATACCTGGAAATATAAGATGAATATGGCGAGCAGCAGCAGTTTAAACAGCGGTTATTTAGGGGCGGCGAACGGTGATATCAATCAGGCGAAAACAGCCGTCGATCAGGACAATGGCGCAAGCGGCGTGGTATGGGTGCAAGGGACATCAAAAAGTGATGGTAGTAAATATGCCGGGGGTCGCGGGCAGCCGGAAATTTTATTGATCAATGATACGGTGCTGGCGGGGTATAACATTTTAATCGATCCACAAAACCGTGCTTACGATGATAAAGCAGCACCGCCTGGCCCAGGGCCTCAAAACAACTCTCCTACTGCTGGGATTACGAGCATTTTCCCAGCACCTAAAGATGCAGCTGATTGGGCGACGCATGTCTTAGGCGATGAAATTATTACGACTTACCCTGGCGGACGTAAAACCTCAAGCCCTGGCGTGGGTTTGTTATGGGATGTGCAAGCGCAAGCAACACAAGTGCAACAAGATTTAACGGACTTAGTCACAGGTGTAAGCGACATGACCTTAACGAATTTAAAAGCCGTTTCTGCACCGCGCGTCATGATCAATCAGGCCGTGATTAAAACCATTCAGCAACAAACGTCATCGATCATGCAGTCGATCATTATTCAAAAACTTTCCACGGAAGTTGCGAGCGCGAGAGTCATCGATAAAGCGGAATTGACATTGCAATTATTGATGGTCGGCGAGCAAGCACCACCGATTTACGCTAATCAACCGGCACAAACAGCGATTACTAGCGCCATGACGCGCTTAAAAGATTACATCAGTCAGTTTATGTTTAACAACGATGTCAATCAGCAGTTTGTGAGTAAGACCGTTACACAAATTCTACAGGAAACCGCGAATGAACAAGCTGCCAATGCAGCGATTCGTCCCGATCAAAATACACCTGCCGTGATGAATAACGGTGCAATTCAGAGTGGAGCTTAATCATGGGAGTACAAGGTTATCTTTCGTTATACACAATGTTATTAGGCTGGCAGCAATATGATTCATTGTGGTCAATTATGGTCGCAACCGGCATATTTTACATACCCTTTCTTTATATCGTTGTGAAAGGCTGGTTGCAGCCGCTTTTATCGCAGGAGACAAAGTCAGCGGCGGTGATCAGTGTTCGTCGTATCATCATTGGCTTGATTGGTGGGCTGGCAGTGTTATGCGTGGCGGGTTTGCCAACCGTAACGCTGCAACCCAATGCGATTCATTTTCAGCCTTCTTGTGATGGCACGGCGAAAATTGCAACGCCTGGTAACAGCGGCACGACATACGATAATTTGCCAGTTCCAAGTAGCGTAACCATTCCTTTATTATGGTACGTCGTTCTTGCAGTATCAAATGGCGTGACGGATGCCGCCATTTCAGGCTTGTCATGCGTGCCAGTCGACTTACGCAATCTGCAAAACCAGATTGATTTAAGCACCATACAGGATGCACAACTCAAAGCCGAAACAAAGGAGTTTTACCAGCAATGTTATCTTCCCGCTTATAGTCAGTATATGGCGGCCAGTAATAATCCTACGTTACAAAACGAAATCAATAAAGCCAAAGATAAATTCGGGCAAGATGATGTAAGTTGGATAGGCTCGAATACATTCAACACGGTAGATGGATTTTATAACCGCATTCAATCATCTAATATGATTTCCGGATTTTATTTTAGTCCGCTTCGCGATGTCATCGAAGCGCAGATAATTCCGCATCCTAAATGGGGCGAACCTTATTGCAATGAATGGTGGAATGATTCTGAATCTGGCTTACGGTTACGGCTCTACAATCAATTAGCGCCCACTGCGCAAACCCAAATCACCAAGCTTGCTCAAACTTTTCCACAAGGTAGTGCTGCGCTGCAAGATGCGGTGATTAAATCCTTATTGCAAAAATCTTTTTTAACCATGGGGTTTATTGATAGAGGTTATGCTTCGGAAGAAGACAATCGCGCAGGTTTAGCCGATAAAGCCGCGATGGTGGCGGCAAAAGTGTTTACCGTCAAAGCCGCATTGATGGAATACCCTAAGCTGCATATTCTATTAAATGCGCTTCCTGTTCTGCAAGCCGTTTTATTATTTGGCATCTTTGTTCTGCTGGCGTTTGCGTTGCCACTGTCTGGTTACTCAATCGGTTTTTGTTTTACAGCGAGTGTGATGCTGTTCTCTGTCACGTTTTGTTCTTACATCTGGCACGTTGTGTCCTGGTTTGATGCGTGGTTATTGCAATCATTGTATGGTGCGCCAGCCGATAGTAGCACTCCTCAAGCGACGTGGGTTGCGAATTTACTCACTAATACCGTAAGCCCTGGCCGCATCTTAACGGATTTAACTATCAGTACGGCGTATATATTTTTACCCTTCGTATGGTTTGCTATGACCGCCTGGGCGGGTATTAAAGGCGGCGCGGCGCTTTCGAGTTTAGAAGGTGGTGGTATCACAGGTGTAGCGAATCAAGTAGGACGTAGTACGTCAGGATTAATCGGTAAATAAATATAATAAAAAAGAGGTAAGAAAAAATGATCATAAAAACACTCATTAAAAAGCAAATGAAATTAACCGGCAGTATTTTGCTGGGGTTTTGTATTGTCGCTGGACTTGGGATGCTCTTGCTGTCGCATGCTGCGGCTTTAAATCGCGTTGCTGATTTTTTAGAAACGCATACGCTGTACTTAAATCTGTTGCGGTACGGCGCAATAGCAATTTTTATTTATTACTATCCACGTTTATTACGACGTGCATATGACAATAAGCCCGATATTAATCAGGCAGCTTTAGCAAAGTATTCCCGTCGTCGCTACCCGATTATTTTCTTTATTATTTTAGAAATTCTGATAGCGCAGCACGGGCTTGCCTGGTTAATTAATTCTATTATCAACTAACGGGGACTCCCTTATGAAAATAATAAAAAAAATGGCGCTACTGGTTTTTTTAAGCGGCATAGCTTTTTTAAGTTTATCAGCACAGGCGGCGACTATCTTCGGTGATCCAAAAGGGGATATTACGATAGTCGAGTATTTGGATTATAACTGCCCGATTTGTCGGGAATATACGCCTTTATTAGCCTACTTTGTAAGCCAGAATAAGGGCATCAAAGTGATTCAGCGAGTTGTACCGATTTTATCCATTGAATCAGTGTTTGTGGATAGCGCAGTGCTTGCCAGCATAAAACAAAATAAATTTGTCAGCATGCAGAATGAAATCTTAATGGTAGACGATCCTGAAACGATCCCGACCGATGAAGTACTGGCTATTGCTGAGCATATTGGTTTAAATCGTGAACAACTGCTAAGTGACATGCAGAGTACTGAGATTCAGCAGCAGTTGCAGGAAAACTCGAAGGCTTATGATGCCACAGGACAAAAAGCCGTGCCAGTCACCGTCATTTATCTTAACGACAAACCGGAACAAGCCATTACTTTATTAGGTTATCAGGAAATTGGTACATTGCAAGCTGCTGTTAACCAACTGCGCGCAAAGGAGGATGATCATGCAGCGCATTAAAAACTGGTTACGTGAGTGGGTGCAGGAAAAAGAAGTGAATCGCTTTCAATCCTTAACGACTATTCAGGATGACCGCTTAATACAAGACAATATTAATGATCTTGTCAGAGAAGCCGGAATAAATAAGCTGTATATGGACGAATTGCGTTTATATCTATCAAGGCTTGCTTGTGCATATCAATCCTTCCCTTCAAAAGCGATGCCAGGCTTTGATAAAAAAAACGGCCTTATACAGTTGGCCTTTAAACGCGCTCATAGTGCATTGAATGTCATTAGAGACAGGCCCTTGTTGCCAGAAATTGAAGCAGCTAAAGCGATTAAGCCAGCTTATATCTCAGCACTGATTGTGGCTAGTACGGCTATGCAACTTTATGAACTTTTATCATTTTCAGCAACAGTTAATCAGAATGAAATGCTGGATTTTATAACGCTCGATTTTTTAGAGTGGAATTTCAAAAAAGCGCCAGTACTAGATATTAGCGCATTGCAACAAAGCATGTGCTATTCGCTGAATTTACCAATGGTGATGCGACTTCTATCAATAGACTTACAGCAACTTATTTTTTCCAACGAAATAGTGGCACATGATTTTATTGCTTCGCTGACAAAATTAAAACGTGCTATTGGCGATCCGTTTCATCGTTGGATCCAGAATGCTCTCGAAAAAGTTGATGTGGAAATCCAATCCTCTGCACTGCCAATGGCTGTATCTGATGAGATTGCCGCAATTCAACTCCCCTCGCGTGCTGCGGATTTTGTCATACCGTATTCCGCGCAAGATTTCTTAGATTGGCTGCAAGGCGAAATAAATCAAAACAGATTATTTATTAATGAGGAAAAAGGCTTAATTCACGATGCGAAAGCAGGTTTGCTTGTAGTGATGCCGGATATAGCGGACTTATGGCATAAGCAGTATTCAAACGGTGATTTAAAGCCAGATGACTTACTCAGCATATTAAAAAAAACAGATAAATTGATTTTATCCGACAATCAACCTTTGAACGATTACGAATATATGGATTCTAAAGAAACAGTGGCGGGTCTGTTACTTAAGAAAGAAGCACTAACTATTAATCAGGCTTACCCGCATGAAATTTTATTACAACAATTATAACAATTTGGAGGAAACAACCATGTCACGTAAAAATAATAATCAAATATACACACACCCGGTATCGGCGGAAGAAGAATTGGAACTCAATTCGACAGAGCCTACACGCTTATTGCCTAACAGCGATAAGCTGGTTATTCATACGGTCCCGGCGCAAAAAATAATAGAAGGGTATCGGGACGAAAGAAATTACGGAGCCTGGGGATTAAGAGATTTTTGCAACCGTATGGCCGCCGCTTATTATGCAAGCGGACTAGACGATCCTTATGCTGATCAATTATTGGTAAACGTTTATAATGAGTGCATTAAAGTACGACGTGTTATAGTAAAACTTGAAGAAGAATATTTGAAAAAAATTAAGCAGGTTCAAGGATTAGAGCTGGCCGTGCGGGAAGCGCTTGAGCCAATGACGTATAATATCTCACTAAAAACACCCTATGGTTATCTGGTTGCTTATTTATTGATCGAATTTGATCGTTTTTGTCGCACAATTATTTCAGCAAAAATGGCGGTTTTAATGTCTGAAAGGAATACGATTGAAAAACCCATTTTAGATTTGCGTAGAAAAATTCGTCGCCTTTTATCCGCCCCTCTTCATTGGCGTTACACCGGCATTACACGGACAGATATCGACAATCAGCATAAATCGGCTGATCGGGCTAAAAAAGTGAATAAATTTGCTGTGGATCCTTCTGTGTTAAGCAGAGAGAAACGTGCTCCATACGCACCACGTATCAGAGACATTTTTGACGAGTTAGATGATCCAAAATATAGTACATGATATGTTATCAGGAGAAATTTAAAATGTTAGATAAAGTTACTACTACGGAAATCTCTGCACCAGAAAATTTAAGCCCCAAGGAATTTAAAAGCAGCTCATTGGATGAGCTGCCATTTGATGAGGTAATGCAGTTGTTTGCTGAAAAGAAAAAAGCTCTGCGTTTAAAAGATATCCGCAAGCTGACTCAGTTGCTAGAAAAGCATCCCTGTTTATTCGACGACGGAACATTTTCGCACGTAGAAAAAGTTTTTAATATGGCGAAGAAAGTTACTCAAACGCAGGAAACCAAGAAGAAAGCTGAAGAAGCCGAAAAGAAAGTTGTCAGTATTGGAAAATACAGAAATAAAAAAATACAACGAAAATATAATTTTTAGCTCACGGCCTTATCATGCTTCGAATATATTTCTAATCAAACAAATCTAATTGCTCAGTTTTATTTTTTATGCCTTTTACCTGAACTACGTGATACTCTACGTTAACCAGATTATAGTTTTTATCAATTTCTCGTTTTATCTGCAAAGAGCACACTAACCTATATCCCCCAGAAACCAATATTGTTCCATTTTTTATTTTTTGTAAAAAATTTTCATCCTCTATTTTAGCAAATATTATTTTGTCATATATAAGCTCCCACTTAGAGTCACCAATAAGATCAGGTTTTTTAATAATAAGTTCACAGTTTTCTACGGTTTGTGAATCCGCTTTTATTTCCACGAGCACTTGTTGATTATCATTAAATGTCTTATTAGACATGGAGTCATATTCTGCTTTGGGAATCGATATAGTAGGCTTTTGGGAATCATCTTTGTAAATATTAAAGTTTTCCCGATTACTTGACTTCAAATCACAAAAAATATTAACGATGGAGTTTTCTATTTTTGAATCCTTGAAAAAGGCATCTGCAATTTTCTGAGGGGCTTCATAAACAATATTATCTTGATTTACAATTTTAGTATTATTATTCTCAGTATTTACTTCTTTAGGCTTTTTACCTTTTAGATGTTGTTTTATTTGTAAAAAAGCTAAATAGCCGCCTACAATTTCACAGGCTAATCGAATGTTATCTTTTGTTAACAAGTCAGTTGAACACCTAGTGATCGCATCAATAATTGTTTCAAAAGAACCTTCTTTGTTGGCCTTAATTTCAAGTCGTAAAAAAGCTGCTGGATCTATAACATTTGCCGAAGCTTTTACAAGCTCAATCGTATTATTAATGGTTTTAGTAAATAATTCTGCATCAATAGAGTTTTGACCACCAAAACTGATTTTAAATGTATCTTTACTTTCCAGGAATTGACTTTGCATAGGGTAAAATTATACTATTAAACTTGCTTTCAATGTGATTAAAGCGTGACAGTGCAAAAAATGGTTTGCTGTGATTTTTGAGTGAGCATCTAGTTTTTCGGTTTTTTAACCGAAGGAACAGAGGGTCGCGTTTTTTCCTCTGTAAAAGAGCGGATTGTATTCTTGCTAAAATCTTTTTCTTTCGCAAACTGCATCAATTCAATAAACGCATCAAGCTGCGGCTTTTTTAAATCTTTGGCGACTTCCAATAATTTTGCCAGCGTATCATCCGGTTCGTAAAAGAATGAGGGTGGATAACCAAAATATTTCGCAAGCCCTTTTACAAGATGAAATCCGGGAACGTACACCCCGTTTTCATATTGACTCATTCGGCTGCCTGCTGATAGCGGTTCAAAATTTAAAGCCGCTATGCCTAATTTCCGTTGAGACAACTCTCCACGCAGATATTTCAGCCGGACAGGGATAGGCGTATCCTTTTCAAGGTCTTTTTCAAGCTTCTTGTCACTTTGTTTAAAGTCTTTTTTAGCCATAAATCAAGATAAATAAGGTTAATTGCATGAATTGGCTAAGATTTTCTACTGTTTTTGCTTGACAGGATAGTACGCATTTCTATACTATCTGTTTTACTTTGTATAAGTAATGCTTATTATTTTAAAGTTAATGGCTATACAGTTACACCAACTTTGCGTGTTTTTTTGTTTTTTATAGGAGTTTTTAAGATGAAACTTTTTGATCTCCGCTCTGTTTTATTAGTCGTTTTATCCGGCACAAGGGGAATTTCTACCTTACTTGTGACATTATTATCGGATTTGCTTAGCCGTTACCGCTTCAGATTTATTATTTCGAGTCTGATTATAGTCCAGTTATTTGTAATCACTCACGCGTCGATCATGAATCTTTGTGCCGGAGATCATTTTTGATGTTTAGTCAATTGTTATTAACTTAATCTTATGAGGAGGCTTATGATGAAAAAAATATTTCTTATTCTGCCATTACTAACAGTAAAACTTCCCCAGTTCTAATTAATACAGTTAAAGGAAAGGTAAATCAATGCAATTAATGTGCTCACAATGTGGTGAAAAAACTTCTATTTTTAAAATATTATTTCAATACACTAAAAAGTATTGTTCTTCATGCCAGGAGCATGTCAAATTACGGTTTAATAATAAGCGTTTTGTGCATGATAGCTTATTGTGGCTAGTAGTTGGAGAAATTTTTCTTTATATAGTAGCGCCTCATTTTTTGATGAATATCATTTGCCTTATTATTTTCCCTCTGTTTGTACTATTAAATAATTTTGAATTGCGTTCAACAATAACAAAAGAAAATATTTTTAACAAAGAGCTGTCTTTTCCTCGCCGCGACAGAGAGGTGAAAATAATGATTGCTTTATTCAGTGTAACAATCGGGATATTTATAGTTATTCTTTTATACGGTATAGGAATGGCTGCAACTGTGCAAGGAGTAAGTTTTCGCGGCACGATTGGGATGTTTGTTTTAATAACAGCAGCTTATTTGACAATATATGCTGTGTTTATGGGGTACTCAGAAATGAGAGTGTTTTACCTTTTATACAATATAGTTAATGTGCCGATAATCATTAGTATCGCCAAGGCTGTTTTTTCAGGGGACTTTCTTCATGGATTAATCAATATAGTGAATTTAATTCCTGGCGCACTTGGATGGATTACACTAATACTAATGTTTTTACCTCAAAATAATAAATGGCTTGAGGCTTGCCGATTATATCGGTTCAGCCAGATAAACAACTAGATTAGCTACAAAATTAGGTTGGCTTTTTCTTTTCTATCCACATAATGCGGATTTTTTCAACGTCACACAGAGTGTAAAAATTCTTTGTGACTTTGAGATTTAATTTTTGATCAATAACAACGCGCTGTTTTTTTGCCGGATTAACACCAAACTTCCTAGCCAATTGTTTAAAATAGATTGATGTTGCGCCTACCATTTTGGCCGCCTGAGCAGCGCTGACAAGATCCTCTGTCATATTGATCCTCCCGCTTCAGATTGCAGTGGAACAACTTCCATTTTTATATCGCACCCTAATGCATTAGCATATTTTTTTAGCGTCCTTAGTGAAGGGGAATGTTTTTTCTTGCCGCCACCGGATTCTAAACGAGCGACTGCTGATGCTGTTGTTTTCATTTCAATTGCAACTTCTTCCTGCGTAATTTTTGCTTTACGACGTATGGTGATTAATTGACGTAACACATCGGGTAGTTCTTTAAATTTACTGTTAGCTGTCATATAGTCCTCTCTGATTTTTTTCAAAAAAAGTTAAAATTAAAAAAACCTCACTGGCACGTCATCTGACTTCAATGTAAGCAATTAGTGCAAAGCACTAAACATCGAGCCAGCGAGGTTCCGGCATGATCTCAACTTGCATCATTTAAAAAATGATGTTCCTCAATCCAGGTTAAGATCTTTCCGACAAACTTAAGCTTTAAAACTTGCATACTAAAGAATCATGCGTTTTGTTTTGTAGTTTTAAGTGCAACGCTAATGCTTTATCTATAATCCTTGCTAATTCATCGAAATAATTAAACACAATTCCATCCTGCAACTCTTCAAGAGCAGCAACGCTGGCGACATGGACAAGTGCATGGCTACGAGAAAGCAATATGTGTAATTTGTCGTGCTGCTCTAAAATTAAATGCTGAAGTTTTTGACTATCGTCTGTAGATATTTTTTCAAGTGGTTTTTTATTGCTTTGGCTACTTTTCTTTTGAGTAGAGCGAGCAGCATTCTTCTTCATGCTAGTTTCCTTAAAGTTATTTAGTTGATTTTTAACCGGCTTAAATAGCTTTTTCGAAGTAAATTGCTCGTCTACTCTAAAAGTTGGCTTGTGTATTATTAATTTGTTGCGTTTTGACCCTCGCTGATAATACTTAAATCACTTCTTAAAAAATTTTCATTATTATTTGTTTTGTTTTCGAGTTCATTCCCTGGCCCATACTCAAGCCAAGCAGGAGAAACATTTAGTACATTTGCAATTTTTAAAATATATTTACTTTTTTTGATGGCGCCAGCCTCAATTCGCTGTACTACTTGCTGACTTATTCCTACCGCCACACCAAGACCAGCTTGCGTTAATCTGCATTGCATGCGCGCTTTCCTTAAACGAATTCTAAGTGACATCATTTATCTCCTTCCCATTTGATATGAACAACCATATTTTTAGGTGACTCAATTTTTAATTTAACGTGATTATCTATTTCAAGAATTTTCACTTGAATAATTCCTGTTAACGTCACAATTTGATTAAGTTCCCCATGGCTTATTTCATTTTTTCCACTTAAAAGTTTTGTGCTAAACATGACGCAATTATTTTTAATTGCAGTGATACAAGTTTTTTCTTTGCCGTTAAATATAATGACATCGCCTTTTCGTATTGTTTCAACTAACATAAATCACCCGCCTACTTTTTCAGAGTTTCTACATTTTCTGTATCATTTGGTTTTTCCTGAGTTAGCTCTTCTTGAATGCGCTGATAAATTTCTTCCCTATGAACACTGATGTGCTTGGGGGCATTAACACCAAGACGAGCTTGATTACCTTTTATACCGAGCACTGTTACAGTGATGTCATCACCAATTATTAAAGTTTCTCCAACTCTACGTGTCAGAATTAGCATTTTTAACTCCTTTTTATCTAATTTAAGATTTGATTTTTAACTTTGAAAAATTGTTTGGTTCATATGAGTTTTACTACGAAGTCCTTCAGTTGCTACTGAAAAAAATTGAGGAAGAAATTTTTTATTTCTAATGATGAGGAATGTTTGAAAAATAAAATTTTTTGTAAAAATTTTGACTGCAACTTTCGGTAGCATAAGTTCTCTCCTTAATTAATACGGCTTAACCCTGAACCTTAGTCATTAACTGACTAAGGTTTGTTATTAAACTGTGCAGCTTTATCCTTATTGCTTTGCTGCGCATTCTTACCAGCGAAATTGTTATTAATGAGTACGAGGTAAAGTTATTCTTATTAGCTTGAATAAGTGATACTAGGTTATAAAAGCGCTGTTTTAACATCAAATTTAAGCTAATAAACACAAATTATCAGATAAAAGTTAGCGTGTAAAGTGTATTTTAGGTGTTTTAACGCAAATATTGAATTTGTCTCCAGTTTTTCTCACTTTTTGTGTGAATTAACTTGAAAAGTCTTTATAATGCATAGGAAAAATTAACTTACAAACCTGTGATTAACAATTATGAATATTCCTCAAGCCGAGCTTTTTACAGCGAGTCATACTAATCAGGGGCAACGGATCCGTGATTTAAGAAAGAAAACTCGCCTTTCCAGAAGAGCTTTTGCTGAAAAATATGGAATACCCGCCGGAACATTACAGAATTGGGAAAACGAACGTTATAGCGGGGGCTTGACTCAAAAGGCAATTAACGAATTGATTGCTGCTTTTAAAGCAGAAGGACTTGATTGTTCGGTTGAATGGCTACTTTATGGAAAGGGCCACAGACCTTTTGAACAATCGCCGCTTGTTTCAGATGATAGTTCAGAACAAGCAATTATTAATGAAACACGTATTAATGCTGAGCAAATTCAACTAAACGAAGAGCTGTACCAAGCGACTAAAGCAGGCGATTGTTCAGCAGTAGAAGCTTTTATTAAAAAAGGAGCTGACTTACATTTGTATGAAGGTATTGCTTTGCATCAGCATGATAATGATGAAAATACCCCCCTGCATGTAAGCGCTTACCATGGTTATTTAGATATTGTTAAGCTATTAATTGCAAGCGGCTCAGAAGTAAATTTTAGAAACCGAAGAAAACAAACTCCATTACACTTAGCGGTTTTAAATGGGCATGTAGAGGTTATTAAGTATCTTCTTGATAAAGGTGCTGACATAAATACGGTAGAGAACGAGGGAGGTAGCCCTATCTCCTGGGCGGCTTATACCGGCCAAAGTAAAATTGTAAAACTGCTCATGAAAATAGGAGCGAATGTTCATGGTAAAGATCATGTCAATAATTCTGCGTTGCACTGGGCTGCTTATAAAGGGCATACTGACATAGTTGAGTTATTAGTCAATTCATCATCTGCCGATCCCAATGAAAAGAATTCGCGTGGAGAAACACCCTTAGACTGCGCTGTTAGTGCGGGCAAAATTGAAACCGTCTTGTTTCTGCTGAAATTCAGAAAGGCAGGAAACGAATAAAGCATGCAACCCTTGAGTAAAATTTTATACCCTCTACTGTTTACTGAGACATTAGAGCGTTTTAGTTATTGGGGTTTGCAATCTATTTTAGTTTTATATCTGCTCAAGGCAGTTAACTTGCCGATCGATAAAACATATCTTATCTTCGGAACATTTACTGCTTTTAGTTTTGGTCTCATGTTAGTAGGCGGTATTGTCGCCGATCGTTTATTTGGATTTTATAAAACAGTTGTAATGGGAGCCTTTTTAGCGTGTATTGGTAATTTGTTTTTAAGCTTTGGCAGTCTACATTTAATGTATTATGGATTGGCGTTAATAGTATTAGGTACGGGCTTACTTGTACCTAATAACGCTAATCTTTTAGGCGCTTTTTACATCAAAGGCCAGGAGAAAAGAGAACCTGCTTTTGCAATTTTTTACATCGGCACAAATATAGGTGGATTATTAGGTCCGCTCGCTTATGGTGCTATCGTGCTGTATTGGGGGTGGCATGCCACTTTTGCAGTCAGTTTTATTTTATTGCTGATTGCCGTATTCTTTTTATATTATTTAAGGGGCACGTTACGCCCGCAGAACGAGATCGACTCACGAAATGGATATTTCGTTTACGGAGGTTTTTTAATCGGTTTAATAATATTGGCGTTTTTTATTGCATTTTGTCTGAGCCACTTATCATTCACTAATTTATTTATAATACCCTTAGTTGCTATTGTATTAATTTATTTTGGTGTACGCTTATTTTTGAGCGAAAGGAAGGAACGCCTAGAACTTGCTTCAATATTATTTCTGATTATTATTTGCTTATTATTTTTTGCGTTTGAGTTTCAGGTAAATAGTTCTTTATTGGTGTTTGCCGATAAATATGTAAATCGCAAGCTGCTCAGCAATTTCACTATTCCCGCTTCTGATTTTGCAGCGTTTGAGCCATTATTTGTTATTTTATTTGCGCCTGTGATTGCGTTTGTATGGAAGTTCCTAGCGACAAAAAAAATTGAATTTAGTACGGCTAAGAAATTCACAGTAGGTTTTTTATTATCCGCCATCAGTTTTTATATTTTATTTTATGCCGGGCAGCATGCAGCCACGCATGCGACAAAGATTTCTTTAGTTTGGATCATGTTGAGTTTTCTTTTATTAGGGTTAGGAGAATTATTTGTAATGCCCATCGCTATTGCCGCGGTCACAAAAATTGCGCCTGAAAAAATGCGTGGCACATTTATGGGATTTCTTTATTTGGCGCTAGCCTTTTCGGGTTATTTGGCGGGCAGCATTGCTAGTTTGACTGGTTCTAAGTCACAAAATACCATGGATGTTTATAACTTCATAGGCGTATATCACAACCTTAGTTATTGCTTGTTTGCCCTGACATTTGTTATCATTGCATTACAGATAGCTTTTCGGAAAACATTTAATTCTTTTTAATAACATGGAGATACGAACATGCACATTCCTCAATTTTAAGCTTGTTCTTTAACCAAATAGGCGGGGCATTTTTATGAACAATACTGTGACAGATTACAAAAGTTCTTTTGATGAGCTGGGTTATGCTGTTATAGAAAGTGCCCTTCCCATAGAAGCCTTTGATAAAGTAAAAACTATTCTCGAAAATATAGTTAATGTAGCTATACAAAAATTTCTCTCAGCAGAACAGAAAAATGATATTAAAAATTTATCTGATCTTGATTCTAAATTAGTTTTTTTAAATAGTATTAATCCACGAATTATAACGTTTATACAACGAACCATTTCACGTTCACCAGAATTTTTTAATCTTTCAGGTTCGCCAATTATCAGCCAGTGGATGCGCACGTTTCTTTCTTTAGAAGAAAATTCGCCTCTTTATTTATTAAGTAATGGCATTATTTTTACCATTCCTCGTGAAACGATTAAGCGCTCTACCAGTTTTGATATTGGTTGGCATAAAGATATATTTTTTACTATCCCCGAAAGTCGTTTTCTGCATGTTTGGATCCCTCTATTACATGATGCAACCAAAGAAATAGGTACATTGAAAGTGTGCCCTGGTAGCCACAAAGCGGGGGTAGGAAAACAAATTTATGATCCTACAGCGACGTTTAATTATACTTTCATGATGGATCCAGAAGAAGTAAAAAAATATAACCCAGTATCCGTTGAAGTTAAAAGAGGTGATGCATTAATTTTTGACGCGAGACTCATACACGCAAGTGGCGAAAATACTTCCGAACATATTAGATGTACCATGCTAGGTATCTATCATGATATAAGTTCTGAAGCGTTCTACCCTGTTCAAACAACCTACAAATATCATCACAAAACACCTGAGCAATATTTTTATGAATTATATGGTGATGAAAAAATTAAACCTTTTGTGAATGATCAGTTAGCGGAAGCTGGTGAACCTAAAGGTGGAGTTTGAAAGTTATATCTTTTTTACACCAGATTCTTTAGCGCAATGCGCACAGCAATAATAAGCCCTATCCACCTCGATAATGTGTCCCATAATCCGACAGCCACAATGGGAGCAAGATGGTGCTAAACGGTGAATCGCGCATTCAAAGCAATCGAAATCGTAGTGCTTTTTATTAAAAGTCACTGTAAAACACTGATCACAACGATTTCCGCATACGCAGCATTCCGACATGATAATAATTCACTTCTTTAATTAAACGTTAGATTAATTTTGCTACAGATAAAAATTAATGACTTAAATCAATTTGTTTCGATTACAGGTAATTTAATCACAATTATTTTTTCAATCTGATATACGCAGTCGAAAAGATGACAATATCTGAAGGTATTTAATTGGCCCTGAGGTTGCTTCTCTTTACTACAACATCCTTGTGGCAGCAGGCTACCTTAATGCCCTTTCATCCATGATGGGAGGCGCATTATAAGGTCGATGGATAAGATTGATATCAATTTAGGTTGTATTAATTGCTATCTATTAACAATCTTCGTTTTTTCCTTTAAAGCCAATAGAAAAAAAGCAGCTTGATTTGTTATTCTTTACTTTTAGCAGCAAGATCAGCATGGTAGTATCAGTTACTGGCAACTTTCAGGGTTTAATGGATTTCAACTACCAAATTGGACATTGAAGTGGCAAAGTAATTCTATTCTTAACGTACAGAAAGCAAATATTAGCAATGCTATTGGGTTAAGTAGAAAAAATAAATATCTCTTAAGACTAAATAATAGTTTAGGCATATGTTTATTGTCTTAATAATATCAATACCCGTATCTGTCAGATATGCCGCAGTCAATTTTGTCCACAACATGGCAAGTACCTTGTGCGATATAATTTGTATCAGAGTCATAACGTTACCAGCGAATATTCCCGCTGTCACTTGCATCTCAACACTTACATTTAAGCCAATAAGATCTTATATTCAAATTAGATGGAGAATAATATTCTGCACAATATCGCATTAACAAAGAAATTTTTCTTAAAGCTTTCAGGAAGTTGATAATGAAAATCGGTCTTACAATAGATTATCACGCGCAAAAATTAACTCTCACCGCGCATGATCTATTAACATTAGCCTTGCAGCTTATTCGGGAAAAATACGATCTTTTACTTAATAAACGGGGTCATATACAAGGAGTTTATACAGGACAAATATTTTCTCCGCATACTCTAAAGCCAAAACCTCTTAATTGGCTAAAGGCCGCTATGGAATTAAAGCAAGGAGCAGATAAAAATAAAAAGCTTGAAGTAAAAAGAAATCATGCTGAACTTGAAGGTCACTTAAAACAAGATGTTCTGCAATTTTATAAAACCAAATTAAGTGAACTTTCCAAAGAAAATATAAATCCGGCTACTCAACCAATATGGGCCTTCGCCGCTGATTCTATTAAGGCTGCTGTTGCTCAGTTACCTTCGCTTACCCAAAGCCGTTGGGATATATTTTTAGCTAAAATCATAGAAGACTTAAAGTACATAAATACCTATCTTAAAGAAGTTGAACATGGTTTTTTCCGCGATTTGCCTTCTGTAAGCCTTAAATTTGGCATGCCCATGCCTCCTCCTTTCACAATTTTTGATTTTAATAAAAGTATATTTCTGAAAAAATATCTGCAAATTTATTTTTCAGCCATAACTGATCTGTTATTACAGTCTTATCGCAGCACTTTAGTTTCATTTTTAAAAAATGTTTTAACGGTTGATGATTATATGAGGCTTCTGCACGGCTCAGGGCAACAAGAACAGTTTAATTTTATTAATAATGGAATTGAGGATTTTAAAACTCAGGTGGAAAAATTTTTAAGCGAAAGAAAATTGGTGATTTTTTGTAAAGATGTGCGAAAAGCTTTATTGCAAATTCTGGCGTGGCTTGAACAGAAATTAATAATCCCTCCGGTTCAGGGGGAAATGTCGTATCTCGCTAAAGCGGCGCTGCTATCTAACATTATCGAGGCTGTTCCGTGGCAAATGAGAAACAATATTAATAACATTAATAAAGCGCTTACGGACAATTACTCTCAACAAAAAGGTGAAGCTTGTATTAATTATGATTTACAAAAAGAAGCTGTAAAATTGGCGCACAAGCGCATGGATCTCTATAAAAGCTATAACGTATTGCTTTATGTAAGACAATTAGAAGAAAAAGCCAAATATCCTTTTAAAGTTAAAAATGAGACTGATAAACTCAGAGCGTATATTAAATTAATCAACTCTATTAACGAGGGAGATGAAAAATTTTGCATCAATGGCCCTGCTAATTTTTTCACTTTCATGAAGTTACTTATCAAGCAAGGTTACCATATTCAGTCCATTGATAATGTTGCTTTGGCTGGATTAATTGATTCGTTTCTTAAAAAGGACTCATCCCGGTTTCTCACCTGTGAAGATATTTGCATGGAGCATTCTGATACTTTTGATAAATTTCAAGGGAGGTCTATTCGCTTCGATGAAAAGAGCACCGAATTTTATCAGCTTGGGAACAGAGTGGTCGGCGCTGAAAATTACGCTGAACGTTATATTTATGATTATGGTTCAGTGCAAGCAACTCAGGCTCAACGAGTTATGCAGATTAGGCAACAACTAAGTGAGATAAAAGTTAAAATGAACAATTATTTTAAGATAGCTCCCTCTTTACAAGCTTGTTGGATTTATTTTTTGACTCTAACAATCGGATATTCCCGGCAAGTAAGTCAGCAACCAAAAGATTTTTTTCAATGTTATGAAAGTTTAAAACAAGAAGTATTTGAAAGCCTGGCTAATATTGCCGATCTTTCTGATCAAAAAATCTATCTGGAAATATTGGCTTGTCGCTTTATTGAAAATATAGCTGATAATTTTATATTTGATCTGCAAGGAAATATTTATGTTATGAGTCCTGGGGAAAAAATTGAAATTCCAGAAGGCCATCAATTCATTCGTAAAACCGATGGAACCCTTATAAAGCTTAAGCATGCAGCAATAGTGCTGCAACCTGACACACAAATTGTTACCTATCCCCAACTCTACAGAGCATTAAAAGCGATTCCAATTGCTGAAGTAGCCAGTGATATGCGAAAAATTTTGAAAGGCGAATTAACTGACCAATGCGAAAGCAGGAAAGGAGTTGTTGTACTGACGGCTATTTGGTTTTTAGCTGAAACAAGTCGTAATCCTTTAACAATGTTAACGACCTTAATGATGCTGGATATGATGGAGCTTTCTTTACCTTATGGCGTTAACAAACCATATACTTTAGAGAATGTGTTATGGCATCCTCTAACAGTTGCAATAGACGGTATGTCCGCCGAAGATCGTTTAAAAGCTTATACACAATATGAAGCCTGGGGCGGAAAGCATCCTATGTGTCATCCCGAATCTTATAGACGATCTTTTGAGCAAGGCCCGTGGCCTGTGCCAGGGACAGTGTTAGAGTTTGTTCGTCAAAAAGAAGCAAGTGTAATTATTAACTGGCTATATCATTATTTTCGCCAGCACCATCCTGATTTAAACCCTTTGTGTATTAATTTAAAAGAAAAAAATAAACAAGAAAATTTAAGTAGAGTAGATGATAACGGCGCACAACTAAATTATTCGTTTCAGTCTTATAAAGTAGAGAATATTGACACGCCTCATCCGCTTAAGCAGAAATTTATAGAGGACTATATTAAACCTCTGCTTTCTAAGCGGTTTGAAAGTTTTGATAAAATGGAAGCCATGTGAAAAAATTTCATCGAAATCCTTAAGGAAAAAATTATTATTTTATATGTAAATGTTGGTAGATTGGTTCAATTTTTTGACCTTTATTAAAAAGCATGACTGTCATTTTTAATTTCAATTTTTATTAATAGAAATTAACAGGCATTAATGCAGATAACGTGTTGAAGTTTTTTTAAAAAAATATGCTGAAAAAATTTGACATCAAAATAAAAAACGTTTAAATTAACCGTGCGAGACAGTCATTCCTCATGACTTTAATCTGAGGCAAGTGTAGCAAGCCATGCAAGCTACGCGAGATGTTTTTAAAAATCTCTGGTTGGGTGTGATGGCTGTTTAGTCACACGTATTCTTAGTGCGATGTTTGCACTTCAAAAAACCTCATGGATAAATTTTTAAAATTTAATCATGACGGCTTGTCTAATCGCTGGGCGTTTCAATCAGTGAAAAGACTACATACCTATTCTGCTTGTTTTTTAAACTTGCCAGAAACAAAAAATGTATCACACTTAATTTTTTAGTGTCTGTTGCTTTTATCGACTCTTTGATATTCTCATTGAATCGTTAGAATGACATCAGTCATCAATTAAATGCTTTACATTTTATGTACTACCCGTTTGGGAAATAATATTACCCAACGGGATAATAGTATTTCCCAGTAATTAAAAACTTAAAATTGGAGAAATACTATCATGTTAAATTCTATTGAAATCGATGTAACAGGCCAAATTGGTTCTGATGTAAAAGTGTTGAAAAATAAAAATGGCAAATCATTTGCAAAAGTATCGATTGCTGTCAACAAATACTACAAAGTAAATGATGAAGCCAAGCAAACAACACAGTGGGTAACGCTCGTATTTAACGATGCACTTGTTGAATTTGTCAAAGACAAACTCATTAAAGGCGACGCAATAAGAGCACAGGGCATACCTAAACCGACTGCTTGGATAGATGAGGAAGGTGTTGCTCAGTCTGCATTAGAAATCAGCGTTGATAAGTTTAACTTGTTAAGTTCGAAAGCTAAAAAAGCCGAAGACCACGTTGAGCCAAAGAAAGCTTGATGTGCATTTAAAAAACCATGCTCTAAAAATTTAGAGTGTACTTCAAACCCATCGGGGAGCAATCCCTAATGGGTTTTCTCCTCGGATTTTTTATCGAGGAGAAATTAAAATGAGGAAAAATAGAAAATATCTTATAAAGCTAATTCAAACCGGCAGTAAACTACAAAAATATGTTGCACAATCTATTTTAAAACGTATCGGATGTTATTCGATTAAGAGTTACCTAAGTGATGTTATAAATCATGGTTGTGTATCAGGTATGGTTTGTGGATTAATCAGTTACACCGAAACCAATGATTTCTTTTTGAAATATCAGGAAGAAATTAATGAGTTTCTTTTTGAATCGCTTGACAGTCACGGGTTTGCGGGGCTTGCCGAGTTATTTGGTGATCGATGGAAAACTGAAGATCCATTAGCATTGAGTGTTTATAACCGAAATTTGCTGGCATGGTTTGTTTATGAGCAAACCTGTTATCAGATTGCAAATGAATTAGGTTTCGAGATTTAAGGATTAATTAACACAACCCTCAAGGGAAATACCCTTGAGGGATTCTCTTTGAAGGTTTTAATGAAAAGAGAAACGTGTTATGAAAAATTTAACAGAAAAATTGCAGCAATTTACCTGCCCTGCCCGCTACTATCGCTATTGGAAGACAGAGATAGTTTTCACGGAGGGGGTAAAGTATCTGGCTGACAAAACCAATGCTTATTGGTTAATCGAAAATATTGTTTCAACCGTAGAACATCATCTGTTTGATCTGACAAAACATAAGTGCTTTCGTTTTGATTTAAAAGCACTGGATAGCGGCTCAGGCAGTTTGAAAGTAACCGGTGAAGACAATATTTTAATAAAGGAGGTAACAATAGAAGAAATTAACTTTCCGCTTAAATACATTACACTGTTTGTGACACCAGGGGATTCTCCTAAAACACGAGCCGTACTAATGTTGTCGTCGGAATATTAAAACCAGAACTGGCAAGCTTTGTTTGCTTGCCAATTCATTTTACAAACCCCATCAGGGAAAAATCCCTGATGGATTTTTCCTTGATTAATTTTTAATGAGGAAAAATCATGACAACATCATCATTATATCAACGTGTGACGGATGCTATTGTAGCGAAATTGGAGGAAGGTACTAACCCTTGGTCTCAAAGCTGGTCAAACAGCGGCGGAACACATAATATTTTACCGACAAATGCGGCGACTAATCGCCCGTATTCCGGTATTAATATAGTAGTTTTGTGGGGTGCTGCGCAAAGAAACAGCTATCAGGATAATAGCTGGATAACCTATAAACAAGCACATGACCGTGGCTTTCAAGTCCGTAAGGGTGAGAAGGCAACAGAGGTTTGTTACTATAAATTGCGGAAAATAGTGGATGAATCCAGCGATAAAACAGTTAACATCCCTTTATTGCGGTCGTTTTATGTGTTTAATGTAGATCAGCTGGTAAATTGGGAATGTTCGGCAGAGACTATATTGCCAGCGCCAGACGACAGCATAGTGGCAGCGGAGGATGTAGTAAAACGTAGTGAGTGTGATTTACGCCACGGTGGAAATCAGGCTTTTTATATTCCTTCGAAGGATTTTATTGCTATGCCGGAGCTTTCACGTTTTAATTCGTGTGACAGTTATTATGCAACTCTGCTGCATGAGCTAACGCACTGGACCGGTCACAAGTCACGATTAAACCGTGATAAACCTACTCGGTTCGGTGATGAGACTTATGCGTTTGAAGAGTTGGTGGCTGAAATGGGCAGCGCATTTTTATGCGCTGATCTGGGAGTCGCAGGTCAACTTGAGCAACATGCATCGTATATTGATGGTTGGCTTAAAATCTTAAAGAAAGATTCCAAAGCTATTTTTAAGGCCGCAAGTCTGGCCTCGAAAGCACATCAATATTTGGTGGGAAGTAAAGACGAGGAAGGGAGCGAATAGCTCCCTTTTTTAATAACTAAAATTAATAAGGTGTATCCATTGATAATTTTGTCAAATCTTCATATACCCTATCAAACAGCTTATTAATATTTTGCTTGGCTATATCAGTCTGCTCTATTTCTAATTCTTGTAGCATGAAAACGTAAATAGGAATAAATAGTAAAGCATAAATAGCATTTGCCAGATTACAATTTTTGGTTACTGCATTTGTAACAAACTCCCTCGATGATCCTTTTTTCTCACTCCCAAAATTTTTGACGTGCGCTACTAAACTACGTAAATCTGTAACAAGCTTGCCAAGCTTATATGATTTTTTTTCCATTTTTCCACGAAGTAACAAAAAGATTAGCGCTTTGGCATCATCATTAAGATCTTTGCTGAAACTAAATGGCTTGCGGTTAACGACTAAATTTTCCTTTTTTAAAACTTCCGACGTTTGTTTGTAAGCTTGATGGCTTCCATTAAGCTTAGTTTTTAACCACTCTCGGAAATGTTTTCTTAAAAATTTATCATAAATTTTCTCGTACTTTCCTTCGTCGCTATTCCATAAATAATGAGCAATATATTCCCATATGGCAATCAAATCCATATAACGAAATTTGTCATCCCAGAAATTATTTTGTTTATAAATCGAGTTTAATCTAACAAAAAGTGAATAAATAAAATCATCTTCATTGGTATAGGTATAAAGTTTCTGCAATAAATTACGCCAAATATAGACATCGCGTTTTAGCTGATACAATAACGGTGAGGATCTGTTAATGGCATAATTTGGTTTTGACTCATTTTTATAAGTCTCACTAGGCGCAACAATTAGCAATGGATATTCTTTCTCGTTATACTTAATATTAATCGTATCGATAGCATAATCGTTAAAATCTATTTGGATAAACTTTAGTAATCGTCCGAAATGCTTAGCATGCTTTATATAATCATTAAGAGTAGAGGTGGGATTTGATTGGAATATAACTAGTAAATTTTGTTCTTTACCAGATGGTATAAGAACAGGAGCATCTTTATTATCATTCATTATCTTTTTTACTGTTTCTTCTATTTTAAGAGCAACATCAGAGTTATTCAGACTTTTGAAAAGGCGAGGTGCATTTTCATTCTCATGGATTAACATATCTACCCATTGAGCAGTTTGCTCAATAAAAAAATCAATCTTAAGTGACCCTTTTGATAATTTAATTTCAGAAGCCAGAGCATCAAAGTCATGAAAGCAATTTTTTGAATCACTCTCATGAAAAGCCAGTTTGCTTATCCCAGAGTACTTAATATAGGCATGACTAGCTGTGTCTGAACTATTAAAATCTATGCTTGGTAATGGAGTATCTGAGATAATTATTTTAAGCGCATCGATATTAATAAGTGATCGACCTGACCAAGTTCGTTCCCATTCCCATTTTGTTATTATTAGATCACACAAAGCAATATATCTAATTTCACGACTACCTTCTTCAAAAACGGTGGCTTTAAGCTGATTGAATAATAAAAGATCTCCATCTTTATGTGTAAGGCCCTCAATAATATTTTTAATTTCTTTAGGGTAATCCTTGCAGATAAGTTTGATGGATATATTGGAATTTTTATACACTATACTGATAGGAACATCTAAGTTTTTTTTCTCGCCGCCAAGGTGAGCAACACCTTGCCAAGAAAAATTTCCAGAAAGTGAGTAAGTTAGTTTGCTCATAATATTTTCTACCTGAACGGTTGGGTCAATTTCATTGATAAAAAATTTCTCTTATCATTAAAACCAGGCTATCCCATACATTGTCTCAATATAGGCAACATTTTTTAAATTTTTCACCACTGCCGCATCCACACAACTCCTTTCTACCTCATTTTTTTGTTTGAGTAAAAAGTGTCTTACCTTTCTGAAGAGCCACTTTTGTCAGCTCTTCAAGTTCTGGTTCTTCTTTCCATGGTTGTTGGCTAAAAACAAAAATATCGATTAAATTAGAACTCGTTGCAATTGCCCCTAATCCAAGCCAAATATTTGCCTTAGATTTATATTTTCTAGCCATTGCGAGAGCCATTAAACGATCACTTAATTCATTGCCATAGGTTGGTGGCAAACAGAGGAAACTAATGCCACCATTTACACCAAAAAGCATGGAGAAATCTTGAGATTGCTTAGCTTGAATAGCTTTCTGTTTTGTTTGATTGATTAGGTCAATTAAGTCTGAAGCTGCTTTTCCGCTTAAATCATAAATAAAATAAAGTATGTCAATAAAACCAACCTGCTTCAATTGCTTTATATCCAAAACAAGTGGGGCAAGTTCCTTGTTTTTCCATGGTTGCTGCAATTTCTCATCGATAGTATCTTTCAACTGATAGCCGCGAATCAATGGAAAATCACCATCAATTAGTTGCGCAAAGTCTTCTTCTATGCTCATACCATCAAAATTGGGAGCGAGAAATAATTTCTGGTTAAGGTGATAAGCTAAAAGTGCAATTTCAGAATTTGCAATGCAAAACTCAAATGTTTTGATTCTTTGCCGCAGGTAATAGAGAAAATCGTAAGGATCCGTTAAATAAAAAGCTAGTGCATCTAAATCAAAAATACTCATAGCTAACGGATATGGATCGTTTGACAGCTTTTGTAAGTATCTTCGTGACTGAGTAGTAATTGCAGGGTAATGATCAGTAGTGATACAAATAATATAGGCTTCATCAATGTACGTTTCTAGTTTTAAGATCTTTCCGTTAACGATCAAAACGGAGTTGCCTTGAATTAAAGCATTACGGCATTTTATTCCTTGTTGAAAAGCTTCTTGTACCGCTTTCCCAAAATCTTTACGAACGCTTTCTGTGTCTCCTGTTCTGGATAAAGCGCTAAATTTTTTAGATTTTGATTGAACAATAATAGCTTTATTATTAACAAGCACTAAAATATCTATGTCAGTTTCTATTGTCGATTTATTCTTTTGTACTATCACATTGCTATAAACATTCTTTTCACCAAAAATTTTAGCTAATAAATGATGGGCGATGCTAACGGTGGTGGCACCTCTATTTTCAAATGATTTCTCTTTATATAATTCATCATCTAGCATCCAATAAAATGGACTTTCGTAAATTGACGTCGCGATGTTATAGAGAATAGGCGCAAAATAATAATTATCTTCAAGAATAATCAGAGGGTGCGATTCCATAACATTGTAAGAACCAATT
>JABDGN010000001.1 GCA_013285995.1 Gammaproteobacteria bacterium | reverse complement strand
CCGCGTGAAATCGACACAGCGTTTGACGAAGTTAAGTGAGCGGTTGGTTGGGTGACTAATGACGCTACTGGTGTAGGTCGGTTTACGGGAGCGATGGAAAGAATGATTTATTGTACTGAAATATGAGCTTATACAATCAATAAACAAATTTCCATCGCGACCAAGCCGACAATCGACCGAAGGTCGTCCCCGCGAAGGCGGGGAGCCAGTGGTAAAGATAATGTCGGCTTGGTCGCCCGTACTCTTTTCTAATATTTCGTATGGCTGATAGATTTAGAAAAATAAGCAAGAACATCTATGGCTCCCGTAAACCGACCTACGCTGTTCGCGCCAACTTCACAAACGTATCCACATCGTCGATAGTCGTATCAAAACTCGCCACCAAACGTGCCAGTTTTTTTTCTTTGTCCCACAAATAAAATGGGTAAGTATTTTGCGTCGCTTGAATAATTTTTTCCGGCAGATAAACAAATACTTGATTGCTTTGTTGTGGGTAAGCTAGTTTGACACCTTCTAATTCTAATAATCCTGTTGTTAAACGCTGACACATTTGATTGGCATGCTCAGCATAGCGATGCCACAATTTATCGCGTAGATAAGGAATAAATTGTGCACTCAAAAACCGCATTTTGGAATTGAGTTGTAAATTTTGTTTGTGAATGTAAGCAAACTCTTTGGCGAGTTCAGGTTTGAAAAAAATAATCGCTTCACCAAACAGTAAACCATTTTTGGTGCCACCAAATGAGAGTACATCCACGCCCACATCACGGGTCACTTCAACTAAAGAGCAATTCAGAAAAGCAGCGGCATTGGATAAACGGCAACCGTCCATGTGAAAAATAAGCTCATTGTCTCGACATACTTTGCTAATAGCTCGCAATTCATCGAAGCTGTAAACCGTGCCTAATTCTGTAGTTTGTGCCACGCTGACGATTTTCGGCAAATTACCATGATGGCCCCAGTACGTGGCTTTGTTATAAGCGGCTTGCACCGCGGCAGCGCTGATTTTGCCGTTTTCATGTGGAATAATAAAAGTTTGGCAACCGGTTAAATTATTGACTGCACCCACTTCTTGAGTCGCAATATGCGCGGTGCTGGAACACAAAATAGCATGGTGACTTCTCACGATTGCTTTCAGTGCCACGCTATTGGCCGCTGTGCCATTGTAAACAAAAAAACTTTCACTCTGATGACCAAAGGTGGCTTTTAATAATTCTTGCGCTTGCGCGGTGTAGCTATCATTGCCATAAGAAGGTTGGTGTTCGCAATTAGCTTCGATAATGGCTTGCATAATTTCTGGCGCGGCGCCGGAATAATTGTCACTAGCAAAACTTTTCATAATTTTTCTCTTTAAGTTTTTGAGTTTTGTCATCCCGGAATTTGCGCAGCAAATATCCGGGATCCAGATTTTCGTACTTGAGCCTAGATTCCCGCTGTCGCGGGAATGACGATAACGGCAAAAGTCATAACAAAAAATTTACTGTTTTTTCCACAACATAAATACACTCACGCAGAAAAAAATCACCGCCGGAATGGCCGCCGATAAAAACGGTGGAATTTGATACACCAAACTAAACGGTCCAAAGAAGCGATTAAATACAAACAGACTCAAACCAATTAATAAGCCGCATAACAAACGAAATCCCACAGTGCTGGAACGCAAAGGGCCAAACACAAACGGAATGGCAAGAATCACCATAATCAGTGTCGTTAGTGGTTGCAATAAACGTTGCCAAAAATACAGTAAATATTGATTATCATTCAAGCCATTAATAGAGCGATAATGAATTTGTTGTTTTAATTCGTACAGCCCCATTTCTTCAGTTTGCAAAATCCCTAAGCTCGGAGGGGCTAAATCCATTTGCCAAATTGCTTCGTTATTATTGTTGGTAGTCACTTGCTGCGGTGAAATAACACTCTCTGTAATATTTTTAACGCGCCATTGATTGCCTTGTAAATAATCAGCACTATCGGCATGGCTTTCACCCACTAACTGGTTAGCGGCATTGAATTGATAACGGGTGATATCAGTTAAATGGCTACCATTAAAGCTGCTGCCAATGCGAATAAAAGTATCAACCCGATGTAACCAAATACCATTTTCTGTCACTAACATTTGGCCGTTATTGATGGCGGTAGATTTATCAGTCTCTGCAATGGCGGCTAAACGTGGTGCGATAGCTTCACCTATAATCGTTGCGATGATAATCATAATCAGTGCCGCAAAGACCACGGAGGCACTAATGCGTAAAATCGACATGCCGGAAACCCGGATCACAGTGAGTTCGCTATAAGAAGCTAAAGCGCCTAAACCAATTAGCGCGCCGAGTAATGCAACATTGGGGAACAAACTATAAAGCGCGGTGGGCAGAGTATAAATCACAAATATTAGAGCTTGCGGCAAATGATACGCGCCTTTTGACATATCAAAGCGCTCATTAATTAAATTGATAAAAAATAGCAGCGCGACAAACACAAAGGTTAAAAACAGTGTGCTATTCACCACTGAGCGCATAATGTAACGATCAATAATTTTCAATCTTTTACCTCTTATCCAATAACATTTTTTTAAAAATTTAACAATTTAAACCCGGCCGCTTGCGGCCGACACAACGCGATGGGGTTTCCAAAGAGGAGCAGCGCTAGCGCTCCCCTTGGTCGCTTGGCGGGGTGTAAGCCCCGCTGAGCGAAATTTAAATAGGCCCCCTGCGCCAATAATGAGCAAATTTTTGTTTAACACTCCAACCGGGTTTACCCGCATATAAATATAAAGTCAATGCCAGCAGTGCTGCGTGCAGCCACCACACACCGATTTGAATGCTCACCTTACCTTCATCCACCCACTCGCGGGCCATAAATAAAAAATTGGCATAGAAAATATAAATTAATAAGGCCGGTAATAAAGGTGCGTAACGCCCCTCGCGTGGTTGCGTGCGACTTAAGGGGACGGCGAGCAAAGCTAAAATCAAGGTTTGGATGATAATTGAAAGGCGCCATTGCAATTCAGCGGCAGCGTGACGGTCGTGATAATAATTCTTGATTAATTCAGGCGTCGGCGCGCCGGTAATTTGTGATTTTAATTTTCCTATTACTGCCGTTGGCAAACGCACTCCATAGGTATCGTAACTGATGATTAAGAAATTTTTCTCGCCTGGGGTGCCAACAAAACGTTTACCTTGCGTCATTACTAAATAATCGCCACCTTTGTCAGGCTGATGCAGTTTTTGCCCCGTTTGTCCGACGATGATGTCCCAGGAATTATTGTTGCTGGGGGTGGGTTGCGAGTTATCCTGAATCGGATTGCTGCTACTGCTATGACCAGCAATAAATAAATTGTTGAGACGCGTTCGATCGCGCGAAACAGTTTCGACGTACATAATGCGATCGGCAGATAACTCTTGAAAATGGCCTGGTAAAATCGTACCAAATAAATCGTTACCAATGCTGTCCTGTAACAACGCAGTTTGATGGCGGGCTAAACGCGGTGACAGCGATAGCTCTAAAAATCCGACTAAAGCGGTGACTACCACAGCCATAATCAAAGTGTAAGTTAATAAGCGTACCCGCGTCATGCCGCAGGCGTAGAAGGCAGTCATTTCCGTTTCAGCGTATAAACGGCTATACGCTAATAACAAGGCAACAAAGAAAGCTAAAGGGATCAGCAATGCAGCCAGGGTAGGAATCATCGTAACAGCTAATTGCAAAAAAATATGGGTCGTTAACAAACCATTGGCCATATCATCTAAAAAAATGGCCAGTTGCGTGCTGACGAACACAATCAACAACACTAGCAATACTGCCAGGGTAATACTGATAATTTCTTTAGCAAAATAGCGGAAAATGATCACTGATAAAAACCTATAGTTTGCGTTTCATTCTGGTTAATTTTGCGACAGTTCATATAAAAAGTACAGCGGTTCCCGCTCACATTCGCGGGGATGACGAGTGGCAAAATTAAATAGACAGAATACTGGTTCCTTGAACAGCCATGTTATTATACCGTTATGTCAGCGCTCACCCAAGTTGATTTTTACGCCACGCAAGAAGCCGATTTTACGGCTGTTTTTCCACTTATCGCTAAAATCGTAGAAAAAGCCTATAAACAGCAAATGCCAGTGTTTTTATATTGCCAAACGGAGCAGTATGCAAAACAAACAGATGATTTTTTGTGGACGTTTGGCGATATCAGTTTTTTACCGCATGCTATATTGGAAAAAGAGCCACAAGCGTTTGCCCCTATTTTAATAGGCTATAGCGACGTTTTGCCAAAAGACAAAAATATTTTAATTAATCTTGCCGATCCAGTTCCCTCTTGGCATACTGAATTTAAACGCGTGATTGAAGTAGTGTATCAAGATAATAAAAGCATCGCACGCACGCATTACAAAGCTTATCAAGCTTTAGGTGTAGAGCTTAAATCCCATAGCGTATAACGGTGCATATTTGAGAGCCGTAAAGTTATGACACACTAATCTTGACTGAAATCAAACTCTGTTTTTTATTTTGCGCTTATCCTCCTCGCTGAAACCATGAGGAGGATACTATGAATATTTCAACTATTGAACCGACTGCTTCTGCTGCCAACAGCCACGATAACGTTGTCGAAGTGTTAGAAACTTTGAAAGACAGTTACCACGGCTATCGCGAGTGTGCCGATAAAGCGAAAGATCATGATTTTAAAATCCGCTGTGCTGATTTAGCGCTTAAACGTAAACAAATGTTTAATGAATTGAAATCAGTTGCTAATTACATGGGTGATTTGAGTTTGCCAGAAAAAGATGAACCGAGTGGTTCGGTGGCTGCGGTGTTTCATCGGATTTATGTCGATTTAAAAGCGCTGATCACGCGCGGCGATGCGGAAGCGATCGCCGAAGAAATTCATCGTGGTGAGCAAGTGTTACTAAATACTTACGCAGAATGTTTGGAAAAAGCTGATTTATCGCTGACCGTGCGTGATTTATTAGTCAACCAACAAACCGAAATTCGCCGTGATGTGGCGGGCATTGATGTCGAAGTGCTGCGGCATGCAGCTTAAAACTCTCTTGGTAAAGGAAAAATACGCCATGTCATTCCCGCGTAAGCGGGAATCCAGATTTTAAAATCGCAGCTTCATCTATTTCTAATACTCAAACTCGCCGTGCTTGAATCTTTCTCCAGCTGAAAGGGAAGTTGTTACTACTACAAAAATCGCCGCACTATAATAAAATCTTAATAATGCTTGGTTATAATAGAGGAGGTTTTTTGTGTCTAAATAACAATTGACAACATTAGCATGAAAGCTTATCATTTTTAGTGCGTGTAAGAACGCAAAAAAGGCGGTTGCCGCCATCCCGACAAAAAATGGCTTTTTTTATGCCTGTTGTATTCCTATGCCTGGATGGCGGTGGTCGTTTGTAAAACGGCGCCGATACCCAGGCATGGATGTTTCTCTTCTTGCCTGGGTGGTGCTCTCCGTAAGGCCGCACAGCTGTCCTTTTTCAGCTTCTTAACACCCAGGCACTTTTTATTAAAGAGGAGAAATTATGCAAACCAGCACTTTAGTATCGACTGAAACGTCCCGCCCTATTTCTTTACCCACCGCTGAAAAATTAACCGATTGCTACGAAGTAATGATGAATAAAATTAATAGCCTGCATGCCATGGCGGAATTAGGCAGCATCGCAGATTTTGATATGCAGTTGGAACCTGAAAGCTATACGCGGATTTTTACTACGCTAGAAATTATGATCGATGAAATACGGGAATTGGCAGTGCAGTTAGAGAAAAGTTTTTTCAAATTTTAATAGTTGTTTATCGGCCCTGCGATTTAAAAATTAAGGTACGCAGCTTGTTGGTCAATCAGCAAGCCGAAATTCGCCGTGATGTGGCGGGCATTGATGTCGAAGTGCTGCGGCATGCGGCCGTAGGGATTTTTTGGCAAAGAAAAAATAGTAATTGCTTCGGGTAACGAAAAGTATGCCATGTCATTCCCGCGAAAGCGGGAATCCAGAAACTAACGAGGTTGACTTAAAGACAAAGCTGTCATTTGTTGAATCAGCAGATCTAAACTTTGTTCACTCAAAGCAAGTTTCCATAGAGATTGTAATTCGTCACCGGGAATTAACTGAATGACTTCACAAACTTTTTCTCTTAAGGAGGCTTTTTTTCTCCAAATAGTTGTATTGTAGATAGGTATAGAACTATCTAAATTATGCAATCTTCTCCTATCTTCCTTTTCAGTTTCAATATAAGTTTTTAAAGTAGTAAAGCTGCCGCGGGTAACTGTCGCATCCGCAAAACCAGGGAGCCCCTGAAATTCTCTTTCTAAAAAATTAAAACTCTGTGCAGCTTTAAATAATTTAGGAAAAAGGCGGGCAATGGTTGTTAAATTCATTTGTTGGCAATCGTAGAGTTGTTTAAATAATGAGTCCCGCTCAAGCTTAACGCCATTTTTTAGATAAAATTTTTCAATAAAACCATTTACGTAATATTTAATGCTGGAGCCATAAACCTCATTTAACAATACAGAGAGCGCCTGTTTAATTGGCACAAGTCTCTGAAATAGAGCAGGCAAATTAATTTCTGCTACGCCCAATAAATTCATTAGAGCAAACATGTCGCATGAGCCATGATCATTTTGTAAATGATCTTCTAATTCACCTAAAAAAATAATTTGCAGATCATTAGATAAAAAATTTTGCGTGAGATCTAATAAGATCCAGACTGCTTCCGGTAGCGAAACAGCGCTGTCTAGCAATAAGCAATTTAATTGGAAAAAAATGTTTTTAAAAAAAATCAAATTAATTGCGTGTTGCGTTTTATATCTTTGCTCAATATCTGGCGTACTAAAATTAAAGACACATACAATGTGTACTTGTTGTTCTTGTCTTAACCCCGCAAGCAATTGTCGAAATTGAGGAGTTACTAATAATTCAGCTAATTGATTGCGGGCCGGCGTGATTTCCACGATAAAAACCTTGGGAAGTTGAAAAGGCAACTGTTTTTTTTGCCAACGGGAAAACTTGTAAGCAGCGATAAAGCGCAACATACTAATGCTCCACGGAGCAGGTTTGCAATTAATAGGAAGAGGATCTAATTCCTTTCGCAGATCTTCAGCAACGAGCAGAGGCGTTGGAAATTGAGTTGTTTGAAAGGCCATGGTGCCCTCTTTTTATTATTATTAAGATAATAAATTTTTTTATTCAATAGAAACGGTATCACGCTAACTCATACCCAAACTCACCCTGCTCATTCACCGTCACTGTCACTTGCTTAATCGCTTTTTGCTCTGCCATGCGGCTTAAAAATTCTGCCGCTAAGGTTGGCAATAAAGTATTAGTGATGATGTGTTCGACATTACGTGCGCCGGTTTCGACTTCGGTGCAACGCGCGGCAATGGTTTTAATAAGATCATCACCGTAATTAAATTGTGCTTGATAATGATCAGCAACTCGCTTCGCCACTTTCTTCAATTGCAGCACGACGATTTGTTGCAACACTTCTTCATCGAGTGGAATGTAGGGGATCACATTAATCCGGCCTAAAAATGCCGGTTTAAACGTGCGTAGCATTTCAGGGCGGATGCGTTCGGATAATTCTTTCACATCTTCCGGCGCTTGGTCGGGCTCACCACCATACGCTTCCATGATCGAGCGCGTGCCGGCGTTAGTGGTCATGATGATCACTGAATTTTTGAAATCGACTTCGCGACCTTCACCATCCATGATGATGCCTTTATCAAACACTTGATAAAACACATCTTGCACGCCGGGATGCGCTTTTTCCATTTCATCTAATAAAATCACGCCATAAGGACGACGACGCACGGCATTGGTTAACACGCCACCTTCGCCGTAGCCAACGTAACCAGGAGGTGAACCGACTAGCATCGAGACTTTATGTTCTTCTTTAAATTCCGACATATTGATGACAGTCATGTTTTGTTCGCCACCATACAATAAATCTGCCAGAGCCAAAGCGGTTTCCGTTTTACCGGTACCGCTGGTACCCGCTAACATGAACACGCCAATCGGTTTGCGGGGATCGCCTAAACCGGCGCGTGAAATGTGAATGGTTTCGGCAATGCCTTCTAAGGCATGGTCTTGTCCAATCACGCGTTCGGCTAATTTATTTTTGAGATCTAACACCGAACGAATTTCATCGCTCACCATGCGGCCGACCGGAATGCCGGTCCACTCTGCCACTACGGTTGCAACGGCTTGCGCATCGACACACACTTGCAGTAAAGGATTTTCACCTTGTAATTTCTTCAGTTTGGCTTCTTCATCTTTTAATATGTCACGACACTGCTCCGCAGTTTTTAATTCTTCCAAAGGAAGATCTTTCACCGCTTCTAAATCATCGCTTTCATCGTAAAAATCGGCCGATTGTTGCAATTCGGGCGCGGCACTGTGATGGGTTTTTTCCGGTTCAGGATTAGCAGGCGTACTGCTCGCTTGAGTCGCTGCATGCAATTTTTCAATTTTATGCCGCAAATAACGAATACGACGAATTAAAGTTTTTTCTTCATCAAACCGCGCTTGCAATTCTTTCAGCGCCTGTTGTTTTTCGATTAACTCTTTATTTAACAAGGCAATCCGATCGGCGTGATTAGCACCGGTCACTGTTTCACGTTGCAATAATTTTAATTCGACTTGAAACTGCTCGATTTGCCGCTCTAAATCTTCGAGAGCCGCCGGTTTGGCCGAATGGCCTAAGGCCACTTTCGCGCAGGCCGTGTCGAGCAGGCTGACACATTTGTCCGGTAATTGGCGGCCTTGAATATAACGTTTGGATAATTTTACAGCGCTGCTAATCGCTTCGTCTAAAATACGTACGTGATGGTGTTTTTCTAAATCGACCGCGATGCCACGCATCATGTCGATCGCGCTTTCAACGGTGGGTTCTTCGACTTTCACCACTTGGAAACGGCGTGCTAAGGCCGCATCTTTTTCAAAATATTTTTTATATTCAGCCCACGTCGTCGCGGCAATAGTACGCAATTCACCACGCGCGAGCGCAGGTTTTAATAAATTCGCTGCATCACCTTGACCCGCGGTGCCACCGGCGCCAATCATGGTGTGCGCTTCATCGATAAATAAGACGATCGGTTGTGGTGAAGATTTCACCGCTTTAATCACGGCGTTTAAGCGATTTTCAAATTCGCCTTTCATGCCGGCGCCGGCTTGTAATAAGGTTAAATCTAAAATGCGTATCGCGATATTTTTTAACGCCGGTGGCACCGCGGGTCAAGGTGATGCAGCGAATTTATTAAAGCCTTGTACCACTTGCAGCGCAAAACCTTCGACGACGGCGGTTTTACCGACGCCTGCTTCACCGGTTAAAATCGGATTGTTTTGCCGACGCCGCAATAAAATGTCGGCGATTTGACGGATTTCTGCATCACGGCCTAAGACCGGATCCACTTTACCTTGGCGCGCGCGTTCAGTTAAATCAATGGTGAATTGATCCAAGGCCCCGCCTTGTGGGCCAGCCACTGGCACACCACCACTGCTGACTGCCGCAGGTGCGCTGGCTTGCTCCGAAGCTTCGGGGCTTTTCGCGACTAATTCATTGAAATTTTCTTTTAAGGCTTCAACCGAAATTTTTTGCAATTCACCAGAAATATCGCGGGCAATGCGAATTAAACTATCATCGGCTAATAAGGCTAATAACAAATGGCCGCTGCGCACTTGCGTGGCTTGGAATTCCAGTGAAGCAAGCAACCACGCATCGCGCGCCCAATCGATCACATCGGGAGAAAGCGAAGGTGTTTTCGCATTGCCGCTGCGTAGTTTATCTAAAGCGCGGGTTAAATCGGCATTTAAACGCGCCGCATCAATTTCAAAATGTTTAAGAATAATCGCGATATCGTTATCGGCCGTTTCCAATAATTTAGCCAGCCAATGCTCAATTTCGACATTGTAATGGGTGCGCGATAAGCACAAGCCCGCCGCGGCTTCTAAGCTATTGCGGCAAACCGAATTTAAGTTGCTAATCAATGATTTAAGGTTTACGGGTAACATGGTGGTTCCTTAGAGATTTAAAGGGAATAATCCTAGCACAGAATTCTTAATAATTTATTAAGGATTGGGAAATTTAGGCTTTTCCAGCGTTGAAAATATGCAACAAAAACGCGTAGCCGGATGTTTGGTTAAATCAAAAACAGGCAAAAACAGCTCTCGACTTTTCGGGAGCAAATTCCAGAAAAGTCTTGGCTTTTTTGGAATTTGAGTCGGAATCGTGGGAAGGAACTGCTTTCAAACTAAACTTGTCCTCAGATTCTTGATTAAGCCAACTGCGGCAAAAATAATATCCATTATATTTTTAGTCGGATTGAAATCTGCCATACTCTAGCAAAACTCTACTAAGAAATTAATTACTCATGTTACGCATTTTGCGTAACATGAGTTAATTATAAGTTTTTATGCAAACTGATCCTGTTACAAGCTCCGTGCCCTCTTTTATTAATCTGGAAGAGGAGCTTATTTCTTTTTCAGCGCATCATGCAGATGCATTGTATGGACGGTATGGTTATTATAGTAGTGGCGTTGTCCAATTCGGACCTCATTTTGTTACGAATGCTGCTACATATCTTCCCGTATTCGCGATGCTGATATGCGAACATCTGCATTTGGTTTATGAGGCAGAATTGGCAGAACGGAAACGTGAGCTCATAGAGCTTACCCCTACCCCCTTCCGTGTCATTGAGCTTTCCGGTGGGAATGGGAAGTTAGCACTTCAGGTATTTACCTTTCTCAAAGAATTGGCAATGGGTCAGGTAGATCTTTATCCGTATATTTGGAATAATATTAGCTATACGATCTATGAAATCAGTCCTGTGCTTGCCCGGCAGCAGCAAACGTTATTCAGCCAACAAAGCGATTTAGCAAATAAATTACAGGTAAAGAATTTGCCTGCAGTAGAGATTCAACACGAAACAGAAAGGGTTAGTTTTTGTTTTAGTAATGAACTATGGGATGCTTTGCCGATCGATTTAATTCGGATTGATGGCAATGGAGTAACTCACATTACAGTCTGTGTGCCAACGGTCACGCACGAGAGAGCTGAGTGCATATATGAATTCCTTACAGACAAGAGAGCTCTCCCCCAAGAGGGGATTTGGTTAAGTAAAGATGCGATGGCCATTTTAGATCAGCCAGCACCGCCAGCTCCTTTTCAGCCAGCGCCGCCAGCTTCAGAGCCTGATGTTGAACGATTTGCTCTGAATAAAAGCACCATGCAGAGTATTGAAAATAATGTGTCGGCAAAGGTATGGAGAGAATTTCTTAATTCGTCTGTAAAGTGGTTTAGCCGAGTTGTTCGCTTGGAACATTTTCCCTCAATCAATGCAGTATTAACATCCAGCGGATATCTTCCTACTTTGAAGAGAGGTCATTTTCACTGTGTTTCAAGTGACGCCATAAAATTAGCTTACGCTATTAATCGATGCAGTCCTTTCGCTCAAGCGCATTGGGACTATGGTTTTGTAGCCCGGGACGGAGTAAGAGGGACGCCCAGAACTTATGGTGGCGAACAAGCCCACGCGCTTTATAACTTTCAATCAAGTGTGGATATCACCTACGATGTCGATTTGAGAATGCTTGCAACAATGCTCTCGCAAGATATGGAAAAGCAAAAGAGGTATTTAAATGATACCTTAGTTACTTACCAAAGAATGTCCTTGTTGGTTACCGAGCCTGGAATTAAGAGACGTCTAGCTCAGTGGAGTACAATTATTCAGAGAGCAGATGGCGGGGCAAGTCTGCTAGCTTATATGACACTCGGAAGCCTTAGTCAATGCCAATATTGTGTCTTATACGTTTCGAAATGTTTTTTGCCTCAAGTATCACCTGGTGATAATTACCCTGAATCTTGCTTCTTTTCCACCTCGAAAGGGTTTTCATTGCACAGAGAATATCTGTCAGCGGGGAGCGCTGTAGAGCGAGAACACCTTGCCCTGGATCTTAGAAACACGAATGAGTGTTTTAGCCAAAAAGGGATTAATGGATGGTTTTTAAGGTTTTGCACTCAGCAGGTTATAGGCGATACTCAGGCGAGAGGAACGGTGCGCATTGTCCCTACTTTGATGGGAGTGACCTGATGGTCAAAATTACGCAGCAGTTGCGTCAAGAAGGGCGTAATGCGCTCAGATAATATTGTGAAGATTATTTCGTGCACATTCCTTAAGTCGGAATAGTCGGCATAAATCGCTGTCAAACTAAATTCTTGATTAAATCAACTGCGACAAAAAAGTTTTTAACGGCACAATTTTGGGCTCTTGCAGTGCAAAGCAATCGTGCTCGATATAAGGCAAATCAAAGGCGACTTGTAACACATGCGGCGCTTTAAGTTGGGCTTGAAAATGTAACAAGGATTTACTCAAAGGCTCTTTGCCACTGGTTTTCACTTCGACCATCAACCAGGGTTGCTCATTTTGCGTTACGAGAAAATCCACTTCACGTTTATCTTTGTCGCGCAAAAAGTACAGCGCAAATTTTCCTTCACCGGTGTCAGTCCAAAATTGTACGGCTTTGAGTAAATGACTGGCAACAAAATTTTCCAGCTTGGCGCCTTTATCTTCAATCACTGACCAATCGTATAAATAAATTTTGGGCTCTTTAATTAGCGAGCGACTAATATTTTTCGACCAAGGCTTTATCGTAAAGCAATAATAAAACGTTTCCAGCGTTTTAATCCAACGCCGAATCGTCGGATCTGAGACGCGAGTTTTAACCGCTAAATTACTATAGCTAACCAGTTGACTCGCTTGTTGTTTTAAAAGTTCCGCCAGCATTTCTAATTGCGATAATTCCTGAATGTTGGCTAATTCCCGAATATCTTCTTTAAATAATTGTTCGCGACGCAAATTTTGCCAGCGATTATAAAAGCGTTTATCGTGTTTTAAAAAAGGTTCCGGAAAGCCGCCAAATTCAAATAAATGTTCCCAATCAGCGGTGCTGATTTTAGCCGGTGGAGAAGAAAGCTTTTTAGGTAAATCGGTGCGTAAAATTTCTGCCACCGATAGCGGATGTACATGATAGAGAAAATAACGCCCCATCAAACTATCACCACTTTTACGAAACACATCCAGGCGCGAGCTGCCCGTCACCAGAATCGACAATTGTTTTTTATATTTATCAAACAAACCTTTTAGAAAGGTTTTCCAATGTTTGTATTTATGGATTTCATCAAAGGCCAGCAACGGTTTTTCGGTCAAGACGGTATCAAGAGGAATGTCCTCTAATAAGGTTTCATGACCACTCAAGATTTTATCGCGATCAGCAAAATCATCCCAGGTAAAATAGCGAGACAAAGCGGCTTGCTCTTCGGTTTGTTCGGTTACCGTGGTTTTGCCAACTTGGCGTGGCCCAGCCAAAAAAGCCATTTGCCTGAAATGGGCAAAATGCTCGATTAAAAGCTGTTCATAGATACGTTTCATAGCAAAAAAGCTTCCTTATTAATCCGACCATTTTAACATGCATATTATTTTAGTCAAGACCAAAATAATATGCATGTTAAAATGGTCGGGAATAATAAGCCATATGTTAGTACCTGCAGTCGGCTAAACTCTATTTCACAACCGTTTGCGGTTTTGCAAAAATGTGTTCCCGTATATAATTTAAACCTTTTTAAAAAAAGGAAATAAACTATAATTATTTTTTATTTACTTAAACGAATTGGTACTCATTCTTACTTCAACTCTATGAAATGAATTTTAAAAAAGCGAGACAAAATGAAAAGTTTAGATAGTTTAATTGAAAATATTTCTTCTCATGAAGCAGTTAATAATAAATTTTACGAAATGTGGCTGAGCCAAACATTCTCGTTAGAAAAATTAGCTATTTTTGCTAGAAATTATGCTGAATGGACTCATAGCTTTCCTAAAGCATTAGCGACGTTAATTTCAATCGTTGATGATAATGTTGCACAAGCAGAATATACCAAAACACTCTTTTCTGAAATGGGAAATGGAACTGCTAAACGTGTACATTCTATTTTATTTGAAGATTTCTGCAATCAATTATCTATCCAGCTAGGAAAACCAAATTATTTAGGGCTAAAAACATTATCTAATAACTTTGCTCTATTGCCAGAAACAACCGCATTAATTGAGTGGGAAAAACGTATTTATTCGACTGATGAAGTAATAGCAACCGGCGGACAACTTGCCCTTGAATTACAAGCATTTACAATGATTGCAAAACTTTACGATGGCGTAAGAAATTACAAAAATTTTTGGAAAAAACAAGACGATTTTCACGCTGCTTGCGAATTTTTTTACGTACACATTGGTGAAACCGAGAAAGAGCATCAGGAAGAATCAATCATTGCTACTAAAGAATTTATTAAGCGGGGCGCGGACTTTGATAAAATAAAACTGGGATTTGAAACGCATTTATTGCTTATCGCGAACTTTTGGAATGCGATAGCAAATAACATGCGGCTTTAATTTTAGCAAGCCTTCTTTCTTTGCCAACCATAGGACTCTGAGTTATTTTTCTCTTTTGTTGGAAAAGCCTTCTCTATTTGTTGTACAATGAAAGCATATTTTATTTATCATAGATCACCATGCGTAAAGAATCCGCTGATAATGTTATTCAATCCAATCAACTTGTACGGGGGAGTATCAGTCGTAAAATATTAAAATGCATTCAAGAAGATTTGCCCATCAAACAAAGTGATTTACCAGAGGGTATATCAGTCGAACGAATTAAAAAAATCAGAGCCATTTATCAGGAAAAGACTGAGGAATTTAAGGGGATAGCAACTTTACCAAGGAACGTTGTTTTTTACCATCTTATAAAGGAATTAGTCCCTGACTTTGTATGGCATATAAAAGATAGTCAGCTTTACACAAAACCTAAAATCGACATACACGCACCGCGTGTGCATAATTTGCGTCCCTCACTATTATCTTTATTATTAAATCAGATCGATGCTGAGCACGATACCTTTTTGCACAGAAAATATCAATGCGTTAAATCACTGTCTGCGAGCATGATAAAAGATCTTACTGCTATGATGCAGAAGCTAGATATTATTTATCCCAATGAATTTCAAATGAGGCAAATTGTAGGCTGGTTGCAAAAAGGCTTGCAAGGCGAAGCTCTGACAATTTTTTCAGCTATTTGCCCGGATTATTCAGTGGAACCTACTGGCAATCCTGATTGTCCATTTCGACATACTTTTGATACAGTAGGATCGGGTAACGGTTTAATTGCCCAACGTATTCTTAACGCTCTGCCAACTATTAGTAAGCTATTAACAGACTGGAAAGTAAATTTTAAAATAATAGCAGGAGTCGGAAATTTTGAAGCGTTCTCAGAAGCAAATTTACAGCGTGTTAAATTAACCGAAGAAGAATTTTTAAATCGGGTAGGAAAAAGCAAGATGGTTTTTGAAAATGTTTGTGCAGTCCCGTGTGAAGTACATATGATTACTGAGTTATGTGATGGAAAACAAGCATGGTTAAAGAGTGTTGCTTATTATCATGATAAATTTAATCGCAATGAGTTTGGTTTGTCGGGCATCACCCGGAAAACATTGCTAGATATTGCGAGGAAACGTAAAAATCTCTATAACAGATGGTATGGAGAAAAAAACTTATTGGATGAATATCTTGCTTATGTCATAAATCAAGGAATAGAATATGCGGCAATAGGAGCAATTATTGGGAAGCGTTTTAATAATTGTTTTATTCTAGGTGCCGACAATGATGTTATGGCGCCATTTTATAGTATTGAACAAGTGATTCCCTCACTTTATTTGAAGCGTTTTTATTGTTAAAAACTAATGTAATTGGAGTGTAGTTCAATGGTAGAACATGCCCAAAACAAGGGTAAAGGTGGCGGTTCGACTCCCCCCACTCCAACCATATGAGAGTATTTTATGGGAAATGAAAATGCATCAATTAAAATGGAAAGTCACTCGTGGAAAACGGCGCGTGATTTAATTAGAAGAATCAGGCCAGACTTTGCAAAAGTTATTGATGATGTTAATCCAGATGATCAACATACTTTAAAATTAGTCAGATATCCTTATGGTTCTTTGCCTTTGGATAAGGGTATTTTTCAACTACCTAATTCTGAAGGCTCACTAGTTCCAATTAATCACTCAAGCATTACCACGAAAATAAAGGAAGATTATGGTTATACTAAAACAATTCCAATGGGTTTAGTTGTAAAAAATGGATTTGAATCTTTCACTCAATCTAAATCAAGAATATTACCAGGTTCTCTTGTAGGAGTCGGAAATTTTTTATCTTTGTGGCGTATCTTTGAAGAAAAAATTACATTTTTTATAGGGCCATTTTGGAGCGTTACAGCAGGGGCTCGTTCGCTTTGCATGTTACCTAAAATCACAGATTCCATTGGATATAAAAATCTAAAAACTAAGTATGGACTAAAATTATCTATTCCACAGCAACTTTCTGAGCACTGGGATATTTTTAAACATATTGCCAATCATTCTGAATTTACTCAACCCTGGACTGCCGATATAATATTTTTTTCAAAACAATGGTTTGAACATAAAGCCGATAAAAAATGGAGTGACTTTTATCGCTTTTTATTAAATGAAGTCTGGCAGACATCATTTTTTCGGCGTAATTTATTTATATTCGATGCTGCCTTCTCAATCGCAATAGAAAATAAAAATCTCAAACCAAATCCTTATTTAGCCGATACAGTGAAGCATCTCATCGCGCTTGGTAGTGGCGACTCATTGTGCTTTTCTCCTGCAATCAATGATGTCTCTGCTCCTATCAGCGGTCTGCAGAAAGCTTTCTTAGAAATTTATGGCCTGAAAAAATATCCTCCTGTAATAATGCAGCCTTACCATTTTTCACGAGAAATAAATCGCATTGGATATTATTCTTTTCAAATTCCCAATACGACAATTTTTTCGCCGAAAGCTAGAAAGCTATCGAGCACTATGTTTGAAATGCGCGAATTAAAGCATATTATGGAATCAGTTATGTCAGAAATATTAAAGGGGCATCTTGGCGTTGAGCAAACCGTATTATTTGATATAGCTAAAAATGTAAGATACGATTATTTTCATTGTGACAAAGATAAAGACGGTGAAATACTGTCAGCTGGCAAAATTCAGCAATTAGACCCTCGTCTTTCTAAAACTATCATTGATAAAAATGATTATCTTTTCTCTGAGTTTTCGCCATTTTTTCGTGGTTGCATCGCAATTTCTAATACAGTATAAGAGAGAATATGGTTGAAAAATTTAAAGAAAAAAGTGCTTTTATTAGCATTGCCTATGCTGAACTTTGGGATCGCTTTAGTTATTATGGATTACAGTCTTTATTTATTCTTTACTTAACCAAGTATTTCCAGCTCGCAGATTCCGCCAGTTATTCTCTGTATGGTGCATATACAGCGCTTACTTTCGCGTTTACTTTATTAGGAGGAATTATTGCTGATAAGTTCTTGGGGCTTTATTATGCGACTTTATTGGGAGGTTTATTAATTGCAATCGGAAATTTGGTTTTAACACTACATGGGTTAGACAATGCTTATCTTGGATTTGCAGTTATTATTGTTGGGATTGGATTATTTAAACCTAATAACCCTAATTTATTAGGATCTTTGTATAAAGAAGCTGAATCTAACAAGCGAATCAAAGCTTTTTCTGTTTTTTATGTATTTATTAATGTGGGAAGTTTGCTTGGACCTTTGTTGTATGGAATCACCACAAGCTTTCAGTATTATTGGATTGGATTCGCTTTTACTGCACTAGGGATGTTAAGCGCTATTACATTTCTATACACTTTCAGAAATAAGCTTAGAGATGCTTTTATTGAACAAAATTTTCAATTTTTTATTAAAGGTATTGTGTTGCTAATTATCTGTATTAGCTTATGTTATCTGTTGTTGATTAAATACACTATTTTTGGGAAAGTCTTATTAGGTGTAGTTATTGCGGCGATAGTATTTTTTATCATTTTTCTGAAAAAGCTTCCCGTGCAAGAGAGAAATTCAATATTACTGCTTATCGTGCCAATCATAAGCTGTATTATTTTCCTTGCCTCATTGTTGCAAATTTATTCTTCGCTCACACTATTTATTGAGCGTTACGTTAATAGAAATATTGGTGGTTGGAATATCCCCACAACATGGTTTAGCTCGCTAGAACCGCTCTTTATTATTGTATTGGTACCATTACTAAGTTTTGTATGGAGTTTGCTCGCCAAACGCAAAACTGAACCCATGGCGGAAAATAAAGTTATGATTGGATTATTGTTTGCTGCGGCTAGTTTTTTTATTTTCGCTATGAGCGCTCATTTTTCTACCACTAGTCAATGCATAACTTTGTTGAGCATTGTTATAGCAAATGCTTTTTTAGCAGTAGGAGAGCTTTGCATTATTCCAGTTACTATGTCGCTTACAAACCTGCGAGCGCCTTTAAAATACCAGGGAACATTAATGGGAATTTTCTACTTTTCGTTGACAATTTCAGGTTATTGCTCAAGCCTTATTGCTAAATTCACTTTAAATGCGTCACAAAGTACTAATATTTCATCAATTGCTTATTCCTTTAATCATATCGCTGTTTTCCTGATTCTTGCAGCAGTAGCGCTTTACTTTATACAGTACATTTATAAAAACAAACTGTAGTAGAAGTAAATTTAAATGATTTTTCAAAATTTATAAAATTCGTTTATAGAATTCCCCTTATGAAATTGCTAGGCTAATTATGTAATAGCAATTCTCTTTTAATTCCTGCATCATGAAAATTCTTCGTTAATTCACAAAAATAGTAAATTTAAAAATAATAACATCATGAAGGACGACTTTTATAAGTTGTATATTTTTTTGCAAAAAAAATTAATTAAGGATAGGAGTAAAAATCATGGTGCTAAAAAGTTTAATTGGGTTGATAAACAAGCTCTTTCTCAATAAAAAATCTTTCTTTTATTCAACAGATGCGCTTTTTTCAACAAAAGCAAAAACAATTACTTTGTGTAATGCACATCGCTGTAATGGTACATCTGAAATTGCCGAGTAATTATTCAAAAGGAGATAATAGCATGTTAATCGAAACCCAAAAAATTGGCGAATCCCTGCGTTTCAATCGCAAGTTATTAGCTTGTCTTGTTCATATCAACGAAGAAAAAGTGACTTTTAAAACGACGCTAGCTTGTGGTAGGCAAGAAGTGCGGCAGGGTGGGCTGGGTGAGTTAATTACTTTGGCGGATAAAATTAAATTGCGAGTGATTCAAATTGATGAAGCCTGTGTAAATGCAACCTTGTTAATTGTCGAACCTAAGAATATGGTGGTGTGTCGGGTTTAAAGTAAATTTATGGAGAGAATTATGATAGATGTAAAAAATCTGTATATGTTGCCGGCTGAGCAGCTGTATTTTTTGCGGGATAAAAGTGAGGCTTTAAAGAGTGACTTAACTAATACTTGTGCGTTATTAGATTTAGGGACTTTAAGTGATTTCAGTCATGCGAGCGAGACGACATTGATAGGCTATCTCGAAGCGGTTGCAGAAATCGTCGAGCGTGCCAAACAAGTGGCCGATGAGCTGCATGAAAAATTATATATGCTTTGAGAGGGTTTCCCCTGGGCACAAGATTTGCTACCATTGCGCTTCTTATATAACGGAGCTCGCCCATGTTATCCCGCCATCGTTTTTATATCATTGCTACGATTAGCATTTTACTAACCATCATCATCGGCTTGTTCTGGCATCCCTTCTTTTATTTCTTTATTTTGGTCGCGCCATTGGTGCTGTTAGGTATCCATGATGTGCTGCAAACCAAGCGTAATATTTTGCGCAATTATCCGGTGATCGGCCACTTGCGGCATATGATGGAAACCATTCGACCGCAAATCCGACAATATTATATTGAAAGTAATATGGATGAAGTGCCATACAGTCGTGAGCAATGGGAGCTGGTGAAAGAGCGTGCGACCAAGACGCAAGACAATTTACCGTTTGGTACGCTGCGCGATGTGAAAGCGATTGGTTATGAGTGGATCAATCATTCGATTGTGCCAAAAAAAGTGATCGAGCATGAACTTAAAGTCGTGTTTGGTGGGCCTGATTGTAAGCAACCTTATTTGGCTTCACGATTAAATATTTCCGCGCTGAGTTTTGGTGCCTTGAGCAATCGCGCCATTCGGGCCTTAAATCTTGGCGCAAAAATGGGCGGCTTTGCGCACAATACTGGCGAAGGCGGTTTGAGTCCGTATCACTTGATGGAAGGCGGCGATATTATTTGGCAGTTAGGCACTGCGTATTTCGGCGCGCGCACGTCCGAGGGAAATTTTGATGCGGTGGAATTTGCGAAAAAAGCCGCGCTGCCGCAAGTGAAAATGATCGAAATAAAATTATCGCAAGGGGCCAAGCCCGCGCACGGTGGCATTTTACCGGCGGCGAAAATTACGGAAGAAATTTCGAAAATTCGTGGCGTCGCGATGGGTGAAGATTGTTTGTCGCCACCGGCTCACACGGCGTTTTCTACCCCGATTGGTTTGTTGCAATTTGTGCAACAATTGCGGGACTTATCCGGTGGCAAACCGATTGGTTTTAAATTGTGTATCGGCATTGCGGCTGAATTTATGGCGATTTGCAAAGCCATGCTGGAAACGAAAATCACGCCGGACTTTATTACCGTCGATGGTTCCGAAGGGGGTACCGGTGCGGCGCCACTCGAGTTTGTCGATTTTGTCGGCATGCCTTTGAATGAAGGTTTAGTATTTGTCAATAATTGTTTAACCGGCATTGGCCTGCGTAAACAAATTAGAATTATTGCCAGCGGCAAGATTGTCACCGGTTTCGATATTCTCAGTAAAATTGCTTTAGGTGCTGATACTTGTAATATGGCGCGGCCGATGATGTTTGCGCTGGGTTGTGTGCAATCGCGCAAGTGTCATACTAATCGTTGCCCAACCGGAGTGGCGACGCAAGATCCGTCTCGCATGTATGCCTTGAGCATCGCCAGTCGCGCACCGCGGGTGCATAATTTTCACGATGAAACCTTAAAAAGTTTTCGCGAATTATTGGGTGCCACCGGTGTGGGACACCCGGATAATTTAAATCCCTCGCGGATTCGTCGTCGCATTAGTGCCACGGAAGTGAAACGCTTGAGCGATATTTATCCGCGCTTTGCGGAAGGCGCTTTATTAGAAGGCAATGTGCCGCATCCGTATGATGAGTACTGGTTGCATGCGAAAGCGGAGAGTTTTTGAGGATTGAGAAAAAACTTTGTATACGACAATTTCCAACTATTCGAAAAATACTCGTCATCCCCGCGCAGGCGGGGATCCAGAAAAACGTGGTTTAACTGAAAAAAGCCTGGATCCCCGCTTTCGCGGGGATGACGCTACTTTAAACAAAAGAAACACATTATGATCAAATTAATCATCTTAGATCGCGACGGCGTCATCAACTTCGACTCACCTGATTACATTAAATCACCGGACGAATGGCAAGCCGTGCCGGGCAGTTTGGCAGCGATTGCGAAAATCAATCACGCGGGAATCAATGTGTGTGTCGCAACCAATCAATCCGGCATTGCACGCGGTTATTATTCCTTAAGCACTTTGAGTGACATCCACGACAAAATGTGTCGCGAATTAAAAGCCGTCGGTGGCCATTTGGATGCGATCTTTTTTTGCCCGCATGGGCCGGATGATCACTGCAACTGCCGTAAACCCCAACCGGGTTTATACCAACAGGCTTTAGATTATTTTAAAGTAGAAGCAGCCGAGGCATTAGTCATCGGCGATTCAGCGCGCGATATCGAAGCGGCCCACACGCTAGGTTGCCAAGCGATGTTAGTGAAAAGTAATAAAGATGTTGCAGAAATTTTAACAACACCAGGATTTGAAAACACTCCCGTTTATGATGATTTAACGGCGGCCATTGAGGGAGGATTTGTCAGGTTCTGGGCTGCAAAACCGGGGGAGGCGGCATAAGCAACGGCAGCTGATGTGGTGCTGGCAACCGATAAGGATATGCATAACCATTTCGTAACACCGTCATTAAATAAACGGTGTGAGCATCGCTAGGATCAGGCAAGAAAAAAAATCCTTCTGGCGGCAGGGGCGCAATAAAAGACACGATGATTGTAGAAGAAGATAGATCGAATAGCCAAACTTCACTCTTGTTTTCTATCGCTAAGGCTAAATAAAATTGCTCCTTCAGTGTGAGCACGGTGCACACGCTGACCCGCTGCCAAAAAAACCACACAGGACCACGCGCAATTTGAGTAGTATCCCAAATACACATGGTTCCTTGGTCGCTACGTGCCACAATATACAGCCGGTGATTTGCTTCAAAAGCAGCGCAATATTTTATACGATCAACGTGTGCAGGACTATAAAATTCCGGATGCTGGAAATGGCGTGTCTTTTGGATGTTTACTAAAGACTCTGCACGGTATTCACCAATCATTAATTCTCCTTTTTCGTCACCACAGATAATGAATGTCCGTCCGGTTGAATCAAAATAAGTGGCGCAGCATGAGACAGTGAAATCTAGTTGATGTATTTGCTGCACCGGGAGCTCTGGCCGCTCCAGATTTAATACACTGATAAAACTCTTCTTGTTATCATCTGAGCTTGTGCGACACAGTATAATAACGCTTGCCGTTGCTGAAATTTTTGCAACAGCATCATATCCGATATGACTCTCTGGCCGCCGCGGCAGAGTAATTGTTGAACTTTGCAAAGTGGCGAGCGGTTCAGCAAAATTCCAGGTATGCAAGCTAATCTTGTCTGCAGTAGATGCTACAAGCAACAATTGTGGCCTGCCGGCGTGTTTGTCAACAGCGATGCAATTAGTATAATTATTTTCGATAGGCCCCAATTGGTACATAACAGGAGGTTGTCCGGCAGGATTTTGGATATATAAAACTTGCTTATTTTGATTGGTTTTTTGAGTGAATACCAAACGATATTCGCCAGGCTGAGGCTGACAAACCGTATGCAAACGCCACGGGTTGATTTTTTTCTCGGTAACATTAACGAGGGAAGTATTATTTGGCCAGTGCTTTAACTCCTCGCGATGCAAGCCTTCAGCATGGCCTCTTAATACACGTAAACATCCCGCTGAATTCCGCTGCATAGTAACTTTTCGCGGCAAAACTTCGACAGGGAACTCAAACCTCTTATCAATCACTAACTGGTTCCCGATTTCCCGCGTTTCCCATAAAGAATTACACTTCCATAGACTCCATATAACCCGCACTTCTCTTGAGGCGTTTACATAAATTTTGCAACATGTAATTCGCTTATCTGCTCTTGAGAGAAGATCCCTTGCTAAGCCTACGTATGAAATTGGATTATTCTCGGGGTACCAGATACACAGGTAACATAACTGGTTATGGGCCTTATAGTTATAAGCGGCTGCAATACGTATTTTCCCCTGTAAATCTTGATGGATTTCACAACAGTCGATAATTAACTGATCGGCAAGGCGCTTAAGAAGCGGCTGCTGCTCCTCATGCTCCTCAGAAATCAGAGAAAAATTGATCCCTTGCGAGCGAAGATCCAATACTCTGCAAGGTCCTGTTGAGGCAGCAGGATCCCAAATAAATAATACGGTGCCTTCAGCCGCGTTGGCGGAGACAAGCATGAGTTTTCTGTATAGTAATTGCAGCGCAGCGCAGCAAGTGATAGCCGGACCACCCGCGCGCCCTAATACCTGCGGCAAATACGGTTTTTCCGGATTGTGGATGTATAAGGTGCCATCTCTGCCACCGGTTAAGATACGCAGGCCGGCATCCGTTGCATAAATTGCACCACAAGTCGTACCGCCTGGATGACCGGGGAAACGCATAATTAACTGGCCAGGGTTGTCCCAATTAAATAAACCGATAGCGCCGGAACTTAAATTACAGGCAAAAAGGTTTCCATCCGGACTGATGGCGAGAAAATCTTCATAGCAGGGAGTCTCGCCTTGAAGGGCAGTTAGATTTTGTAACATAATAATTCATCACTCATCTTATTATTTTTTACGCAGTGGATTTTAACCTAGAAAACGGGTTCTTCGAATGGCTGCCCACACAGCCAATAAAATTAACACTCCAAACCACACGCAGGCCCAACCGGCAAAGCTTAAAGACAAAAATGTCCAGTCCACTTCAGCGCATTGGCCGCTACCGAAAAATAATTCGTGCAAAATAGTGCTTAAGGGAAAATCTTCAATCAAGACATTTAAACCGGGGCCGCAAGCCGGAACTTGGTCAGGTGGCAAATGTTGCAGCCACACTTGTTTGCCGGCAAAGTACAGGCCGGCTAAACAAAATAAAATAATCAATACGGTATAAATCCAGGTCCCTAAGCGCGTTGGATTATGGCAAGTGGCAATTAGGGCAATAATTCCCACGATTAAAAACGCCACCCGCTCCATGATGCACAAAGGGCAGGGTTCATAGCCTTTGACGAATTGAAAATAGGCCGCTGCTAATAAAATCAGCAGGCTGATGATGAAAATAATTAAAAAAGAGTAACGGGAAGACATAAGGTTATTTTAGCCTAAATTGTTTGAAAAGTATGCTATACTTTTCGGCGATATCGTACCCTTTAGGAGCTTACTCATGCTTAATCGCATCTTTATTATTATCCTTATTATTCTGTTTATTTTATTGGCTTTATTTGGTATGCGCCAAATGCAGCAGAATTCTACGCTCACTTCCGAAGTGAACATGCAAGCACAACAGTTGCAGCAAATTAAGTTAGCCAGCGATCAATTGCAAACCTTGCGTACTGCCGCTGAAAAACGCGCTAACGATTTAAATACCACTAATCAACAACTCACGACCGAAATTACCGCTTTGAAAGATCAGGTGGCACAATTAGGCCAAGTAAAAGATCAGCAAGCGAAATTGAGTAATGATAATAAAGCCTTAAAAGAAAATTTAGCCCGTGCACAACAGGCTAATCAAAAATTAATGGCCGATAAAAAAATGTTAGCCGAAAAACTTTATCAACAAGCGCAAGATTTTAATAGCCGGATTAAAATGTTGACGGATAAGCTGCGTATGTGTGAAAGCGGCAGCACTTCGGCGCAAGCGCCTGCTGCAGCCCCAGCGTCTTAACTGTATACTTGGTTAAAGCTAAAACCCCGTCGATTGACGGGGTTTTGTTTTATGGGTTACTGGTTTTTTGTGTTGGCAGCAATTTTTCACTTATCCACAAGTCTTGCAGTGTTTCGCGGGAGCGGATTAGGTGCGTTGTGCTTCCATCTACCATCATTTCTGCAGTGCGTGGGCGAGTATTGTAATTAGAACTCATACTGAAACCATACGCGCCGGCACTGCACACCGCCAGATAATCGCCTTCGGCAATTTTTAAACGGCGATTTTTGCCGAGAAAATCGGCGGTTTCACACACCGGTCCTACCACATCATATTCTTGCTCTGGTACATCATCACGCAGCGTGAGGGGAATAATATTTTGCCACGCATCATATAAAGCGGGGCGTAATAAATCATTCATGCCGGCATCGGTAATCGCAAAATTTTTATCAGGTGTGGGTTTTAAATATTCAATTCGTGTTAAGAGTATTCCAGCATTGGCGGCAATCGCGCGACCAGGTTCTAAAATTAAACGTAAATTTCGGGTGCCGATTTTTTCCCGCAAAGTTTGTACATGAGTGTGGGGATTAAGCGGCAACTCATCACGATAACGCACGCCCAGCCCGCCGCCTAAATTAATTTGCTGCAAATGAATGCCTTCACTCGCTAAGGTATCCACTAAAGCAAGAATTTTTTCGGCGGCGTTCATAAAGGGTTCTGCTTCTAAAATTTGTGAACCGATATGGCAATGAATGCCAATGACTTTTATGTGTGAGAGAGTCGCCGCAAAACGATAGGCCGCCAAAGCTTCATGCGCTGGAATGCCAAATTTATTTTCTTTCAAGCCGGTGGAAATGTAAGGATGAGTCGCTGCATCGACATCTGGATTGATACGCAATGCAACAGTTGCCACTTTATTCATCTGCGTAGCGATGGCTTGAATACGAACTAATTCGGCGGGTGATTCAATATTAAAAGATTGAATGCCGACTTCCAGCGCGCGTGTGATAGCGCTATGAGTTTTACCGACACCAGAAAAAACCACTTTGCTAGCCTCGCCTCCGGCGGCTAATACGCGCTCTAATTCACCTTCGGAAACCACATCAAAACCAGAGCCTAAATGGGCTAAAAGATTTAATACGGCTAAATTAGAATTGGCCTTTACTGCATAACAAATCAGATGTGGATGATCAACTAATGGTTTGGCAAAGGCATGCCAGTGTTGTTCCAAGGCAGCGCGTGAGTAAACATAGCAAGGAGTGCCATATTGAGCAATAATGCTGGTTAAATCCACTTGCTCAGCAAACAATTTGCCGCCTTGATACGAAAAATATTCCATGCTTACTCTCCCTTCGGCAGAGGTTGCAGTGTTGCACTGGGAGCTGTAGGATTTTGCGCCGTTTTATGCTTAGCAATGTAGTCAGGCGTTAAATACAAAGGGCCCGTAGTACCGCAAGCGGTGAGCAGTGTGGCTAAAATAAGGCTGGCGAAGATAAGGCGTAGCATTTGGGAGATTATAAAGTAAAAAACTTGCACTTGCCATGCTCAGTCGTTATATACCTTATTTCATAATAATTTGAGCTTTTATAACCAAACATTTTACAATCTACATCCTTGTAGATTGCCCTAAAAGGGTCGCGCTAAAGCGCGCTAAAATTTGTTCCAGACAAATTTTTGAGTCAGATTAAATTTTTTTTGTGATAGCATAGTTACTCATATGGTGAGCAAAAAAAATTCTAATATGGCTCAAAAGGTGCTGTGTTAGAATGCGCAAATTATTATGAAATAAGGTATATTACTCACTTTGGGAAACGAGGCAGAAGTATGTCGAAGAAAATAGTTTTAATGAGTTTATTAGGCCTTATGGCAAGCCAAGCCTATGCCGATAGCGGCCTTTACGTCGGTGGCGATATGGGCGGATCCGAAACGTATTATCATGGCTATGGTCGGGGTGGCATGCTTGCTGCGGGCTTATTCAGCGGTTATAACTTTACCCAAAATATTGGTTTGGAATTGGGTTACACCAGTTACCCCGACGCGATCGGTAATCAAAGCGGCTATATTTCCCAACAAGGTGTGGATTTAGTGTCGGTGTGGAGCATGCACCTGATCGATCATTTTTCCGGTTATGGCAAATTTGGGTTGTCGTATATCAATGCCTCTGCCGAACAACCGGGTTTGGGTAGCGATACCGCCAATGTGTGGAACTTGGGTTGGGGGTTTGGGATTGCTTATGACATCGATACACATTTGGTGACCCGCGTGGAATGGTTCCGCGCGCAAGGCGCTTCCGATGCGTTTCAAACCGGCCAAAGAATGCCGGATAGTGATTTGTATACTTTGGGTTTATTGTATCGATTTTAAGGATCTTAAATGGTTAAAATTATTTTGGCTGTGTTACTCAGCATATTCGCAATTACCTCTTATGCAGACATCCAAGATGATGATGGTAGCGGCTATTATTTAGGTTTTAATTTAGGCTATGCCGATCGGCACTTAAACGAAAATAGTTTTTTCGCGAGCAACAATACGCAAACAGTTACGGGCAGTAGCACCACGGGCATGGCCGGTCGCGTTTCAGCCGGTTATGCTTTCAACCCCAATTTTGCACTCGAATTCGGTGGCACGTATTTGCCGACTGCTACGGCTAATGCAGTCAGTAATAATCAAAATATAAATATTAAATCGACGGCGTATTTAATCGATTTATTATTCCGCGGCAGTTTGCAATTCCAACATAATTTTGCGGGCTATTTCAAAATCGGGATGGCCTATGCTGGCAGCAACATAAGTTACACGGGGCAGAGCGATTCAAAAGCGCAAGTGTATTATCCGGCTGGTGCTTTAGGGGTAGCTTATTCCATAACGCAAGAATTATCGCTCAATGTGGAATGGTATCACTTGTTTAATAATAACAATGCTTACTCAGGCTATGCGCAACGTGCGCAAGTTATTAATGGCGGCTCTTACACGCGCATGCCGGAAATTGATATGGCGACCTTGGGGATTGCGTATCGGTTTTAACGTGTGGGCGCCGAAATATATTTTTCGCGTTTAACGTGTCCGGTGGGGAAACCGGCATCGACCAACAAAGCGAATGCATCATCGATCATGTTGGGATTGCCGCATAAAAAAACTAAATCATTCGTGGCATCTAAATTTAATTCCGTAAAAGCACTTTGCACATAGCCTTTCTGTTCGTAAGGCGCGTTCAAATTTTCTTCACGGCTTAAATAGGCGCGAAAGACAAAATTTTTTTCTTTATTAGCCAAGCTTAAAAAATCTTCTACATAAAATAAATCCTGCCGGTATTGCACGCCGAATAACAAAGTAAATTGAGTGGTAGGGAAACTTTTTAATAATGTTTCAATTTGCGGTAGCATTGCGCGATAGGGTGCCACGCCGGTACCGGTTGCGACTAACACAATCTGTTTTGGTAAATCAGTGGTTGGCAAAATTAAGCGGCCATAAGGGCCGGACGCATTTAAGGTTTCGCTGGTTTTTAAATTTTCAAAAATAGTCGTTGCCAAACCTTTCGCCACGGGCGAGACGGCAATTTCAATTTGTTCAGCGGGCGTTTGCAGCGAAGCAATGCTATAACTGCGCTTGACGATTTTGCCATTGTGTTCAAAATCGAAAGTGATAAATTGCCCGGGAATAAAGCCTAACTTTTCGCCATCGGCGCGCGTGAAACTAAGGCGCACTATTTTGGGCGTTAAGAGTTTTTTTTCGGTGAGTTGTAGTTCAAATTTTACGATCGGCATAATTTTGAATTATAACATTAGGCTAGACTAAAAATACATTTTATGTATAATGGTTTCTTCATAATCAACCTAGGAGAACTATTATGAAAATATCCCGCCTTACCAGCGCTTCACTGTTGTTAATTGCGTTTAATGTAAGCAGTACAACTGTCCTCGCGGATGAGGCCTATATGACGGGTGGCCACCCTTATGTTGGCGGTGCATTTGGGTATGGTGATATTCTCATCCCGACTAATAACATCTTCACTACTCCGTTCTTAAGTACTCCTGAAACGACGAGCGGCACCACAGGCGGTTCCGCTTATGGAGTTGATGCGGGTTATTTATACTATCAAACGCATTGGGCTTATGGGGGAGAGTTAGCCTATGATCACTATCCCGCTTCAACAATGAATTTCAATCTTGAAGGAGCGCTCCCTGGCAACTTTGATTTCAAGGCTAGCGATATAGCACTGCTGGCAGTGGGTAAGTATTTTTTCACTCCACAGTGGAATATTGTCGCCAAAGCAGGTGCGGCGTACGTTATGAATCAAGCAAGTTATTCAGTTAATGATTATTACAATACCGTCAACAATACCCAATCTAATAATATTATAGCGCCCGTCGTCGGATTAGGGGCCGGATACCAATATTCTTCCCATTTGGGTTTTAGCTTAGAGGGTCAATATATCTTTGCGCCAGAGTTTAACGCGCAGGATTGGCTTGGTAACGCATTATCTCTTGGTTTTGATAATAAGACGCCTTCTAAAAGCGATATCACTTCTCCCTTGTTAGCTGTGCGTTTAGGAATCACTTATAGTTTATAAAAAATTTTATGCCAGAAAATTATTTATTCACTTCCGAATCCGTGTCCGAAGGGCACCCGGATAAAATTGCCGATCAAATTTCTGATGCGGTGTTAGACGCGATTCTTGCGCAAGATAAACACGCGCGCGTGGCTTGCGAAACGTTTGTTAAAACCGGCATGGTACTAGTCGGCGGTGAAATTACGACCAGTGCCTGGGTCGATATCGAAGAATTGGTGCGGCAAACCGTGAAAGAAATTGGTTACAACAGTTCGGCGATGGGGTTTGATTGGGAATCCTGCGCGGTGTTATCGGCGATTGGTAAACAGTCAGTCGATATTGCGCGCGGGGTCGACAATAACAAAGATCAAGGCGCGGGCGATCAGGGTTTGATGTTTGGTTATGCGAGTGATGAAACCGATGTATTCATGCCCGCGCCGATTACCTATGCACATTTGTTGATGCGTCGGCAAGCGGAATTGCGGAAAAATAAAGTGCTGCCCTGGTTGCGGCCCGATGCAAAAAGCCAAGTGACTTTGCGCTATGAAAATGGCCAACCGATTCACGCCGATACCATTGTGTTATCAACGCAACACGATCCGGATATTGATTATAAAGATTTAGTCGAAGCGGTGATTGAAGAAATTATTAAGCCTGTCATGCCTGTCGAATGGATCACGGATAAAACGCGATTTTTTGTTAATCCCACCGGGCGCTTTGTGATCGGCGGACCCTTAGGTGATTGCGGGCTAACCGGTCGCAAAATTATTGTCGATACTTATGGCGGTATGGCGCGGCATGGCGGCGGTTGTTTTTCTGGCAAAGATCCCTCGAAGGTGGATCGCTCTGCCGCGTATGCGGGGCGTTATGTGGCGAAAAATATTGTCGCTGCCGGCTTAGCCTCACGCTGCGAAATACAAGTGTCTTACGCGATCGGGATTGCTGAACCGACTTCGATCAGCATCAACACCTTTGGCACCGGCAAAATTCCCGATAGTGAAATTGTAAAACTCGTGAAAAAACATTTCGATTTACGTCCGCGCGCGATTATTGAAACTTTAGATTTATTGCGGCCGATTTATAAACCGACTGCTACCTATGGACATTTTGGCCGCACCGATGAAAATTTTAGTTGGGAGAAGATGGATAAGTTGGAAGTTTTAAAAAGCGGTTAATTTACAGTTCGTCATCCCCGCGAAAGCGGGGATCCAGGCTTTAAATAGACTATTTCTGGATTCCCGCTTTCGCGGGAATGACGAGTCCTAGGAGATTTTTTCCAAACTCCTAATTCTTCCCATCCACTTCTAACTCATGCACATCTAACCAAATCGGTTCGTTGCCCCAACTCGAATCTAAAGTCACGACGGTGCGCCATTGCGCGGCATCAATATTGGTGTAGGCAGCAATAATACCGAGATATTTCGCATTACGAGTTACTTCATATTTAATCGCAAATTCATCGCCGGGCTTGATATACACTTTTTGCAAGCTCAGCATATCCGCGCCCAGCGTGGCATCCGGTTTTTGATAAAGATTAAAAAACGATACGCGCTTAAACGCTGATGCATTTTTCAATTCGAACAACATGATGTACAAAGGCTGCGGCTGCCCGCTATTGTTAGGATTAATATTATCATCGGCTTTAATATTAATCGTCACCGTGCGCGGTGGTTGCAGAGTTTCGGGCACCATGTGGCAGGCCGTGAGGCTAAGCAGGATAAAAGCTAAAATAAAATAAGAAACTTTGCGCATGATGGCTATTATCTCATACCAAGCTTAAGGCAGCATGAACTTCCCGCAAAAATCTGCTAGACTCAACATATTTATTTGAAGCAGGACATTAATTATATGCAACAAGCACCTAAACGTACCAAAATTATTTCTACCCTCGGCCCCTCTACCAGTGACTTAGCGTCCATTAAAGGCTTGATTCAAGCCGGCGTGAGTCTCGTGCGTCTCAATTTTTCCCATGGCAAAGCGCAGGATCATATTGATCGCGCTAACTTGGTGCGTCAGGCAGCGAGCGAACTGGGTGTGCAAGTGGCTATTTTAGCCGATTTGCAAGGCCCTAAGATTCGTGTGTCGCGCTTTAAAAATAAAAAAGTGATTTTGAAAAAAGGTCAAGAATTTATTCTCGATGCCGATTTAGGTGTTGATGAGGGCGATGAAACCCAAGTGGGGATTGATTATAAAGCCTTGCCGCGCGATGTGAAAAGCGGCGATTTATTATTATTAGATGATGGCCGTTTAGAATTTACCGTTAACGCTGTCGAAGGCAATCAAATTATTTGTACTGTTGATGTGGGTGGTGAGCTTTCCAATAATAAAGGCATTAACAAGCAAGGCGGTGGCTTGTCAGCCGAAGCCTTAACCGACAAGGATAAAGAAGATTTAAAAACCGCGGTGCAATTGGATGCCGATTACATTGCGATTTCTTTTCCGCGCACTGCGCAAGATATGGAATATGCCCGCAGTTTAGTCGAGGCTGAAAACAGCGATGCCAAATTAGTGGCAAAAATTGAGCGTGCCGAAGCGATTGAAGTGATCGATGACATTATCAAAGCCTCCGATGCAGTGATGGTCGCACGCGGTGATCTAGGTGTGGAAATTGGCGATGCTGAATTGCCCGCCGCACAAAAACACATTATTCAGCGCGCGCGGGCTTTAGATAAAGCGGTAATTACGGCGACGCAAATGATGGAATCGATGATCCACAATAGCATTCCGACTCGCGCGGAAGTATTTGATGTCGCCAATGCGGTCTTAGATGGCACCGATGCGGTGATGCTCTCGGCGGAAACCGCCACCGGTGAACATCCGATTGGCGTCGTGCAAGCGATGACGCGTATTTGCCGCGGTGCTGAGCGGCAACGCAGTACGCAAATATCCGGTCACCGCGTCGAATGTTTTTTCCATCGTGTCGATGAAGCGATTGCTATGTCAGCGATGTATGCAGCCAATCACATGGATATTAAAGCGATTGTGGCGTTGACAGAATCAGGTCACACGCCTTTGTTGATGTCGCGCATCCGTTCCGGGATTCCGATTTATGCCTTGAGCCGCAATAAAAAAACGCTGCGGCAAGTGTGTTTATATCGCGGTGTTTATCCACTTGAATTTGCCAATGCCAATTATCAATTTGATACCGCCAGTGTCGAAGCGATCGCGCTGTTAAAGCAACAAGGCATTTTAAAAAGTGGCGATAAAATTTTAATGACCGGTGGCGATATTGCCGGCACCGGCCATACCAATTTGATGAAGATATTAACCGTTTAGGGATTTTCCCCCTTTTGTAAAGGGGGATTAAGGGGGATTTAACCGATTTAAAAATATTTACGAACCAAAGTAAATCCCCCTGCCCCCCTTTACGAAAGGGGGGATCCCTCCGATAAAAAATTTTGTGATAACAATTAATTAAGTAACCTGGAGAAATATATGGCACTTATAAGCCTCAGACAACTACTCGACCACGCCGCTGAACACAGCTACGGCGTGCCGGCGTTTAACGTCAATAACCTCGAACAAATGCGTGCGATTATGTTGGCTGCGCACGAAGTAAATAGTCCGGTGATCGTGCAAGCTTCCGCCGGTGCGCGTAAATATGCCGGTGCACCGTTTTTAAAGCATTTAATTGCCGCAGCGATTGAAGAATTTCCGCATATTCCGGTGGTGATGCATCAAGATCATGGTGCCGCGCCCGCCGTGTGCCAACGTTCAATTCAATTAGGCTTTAGCTCAGTGATGATGGACGGCTCGTTAAAAGAAGATGCCAAAACACCGGCCAGTTATGAATACAATGTGGAAGTCACGCGTCGCGTGGTGGAAATGGCGCATGCCTGTGGTGTGTCGGTTGAAGGTGAATTAGGTTGTTTAGGTTCTTTAGAAAGCGGTATGGCCGGTGAAGAAGATGGTTCGGGTGCGGAAGGCAAATTGTCACACGATCAAATGTTAACCGATCCGGATGAAGCCGCTGAATTTGTGAAAGCCACGAAAGTCGATGCGTTAGCAATTGCCATTGGTACCAGTCACGGTGCGTACAAATTTTCGCGTCCACCCACCGGTGATATTTTAGCGATCAGCCGCATTAAAGAAATCCATAAACGGATCCCCGATACGCACTTGGTGATGCATGGTTCTTCTTCCGTACCGCAAGATTGGTTGAAGATCATCAATGAGTTTGGCGGCGACATTAAAGAAACGTATGGTGTGCCAGTCAAAGAAATCCAGGAAGGCATTAAACACGGCGTGCGCAAAGTGAATATCGATACCGATTTGCGTTTAGCATCGACCGGCGCGATTCGCAAATTCTTTGCGGAAAATCCCGCTGAATTCGATCCACGTAAATATTTCCAAAAAACCATCGATGCGATGGCCACGATTTGTAAAGAACGTTATATCGCTTTTGGCAGCGCTGGCAATGCCGATAAAATTAAAGTCAAATCTTTAGAAGTGATGTTTAAAGAATATGGTGAAGGGAAATTGGATCCAAGAGTAAATTAGTCATTCACAATGAACTTAACCCTCGCCACCCGCGCTAGCCGCCTTGCTCTTTGGCAAGCGAATTTCGTTAAAGAGCAACTGTTGCAACAGCATCCAGCGTTGCAAATTGAATTGCTGCCGATTACCAGCGAAGGCGATAAAATTCTCGATAAACCCTTGGACAAAATCGGTGGTAAGGGTCTGTTCATCAAAGCCTTAGAACAAGCTTTGCAAAGCGGCGCAGCCGATTTTGCAGTGCATTCGATGAAAGATGTGCCCAACGAAATACCGGATGATTTGACTATTGCGGCCATCACGGAGCGCGCCGATCCGCGCGATGTCTTTTTATCGGTTAACTACGCGCATTTTTCTGACTTACCTCAACAAGCAACTGTGGGTACTTGCAGTGTACGTCGTCGCGCACAATTATTAGCCTTACGTCCTGATTTAACGATTCTCGATTTGCGTGGCAACGTTGATACACGTCTGAAAAAATTATTGCAAGGTGATTATGATGCTATTATCTTAGCTAGCGCTGGCTTGGCGCGTTTAGATTTAGCAGAACATATCAAAGGCTATTTCAGTTTTGAACAGATGCTGCCATCGGTTGCACAAGGTGCTTTAGGCATTGAATGCCGCCGTAAAGATACACAATTGATTGCATTACTACAAAGCTTAAACCATTTCAATACCGCACAATGCGTGCAAGCCGAACGGGCTTTCACCGCGCATTTGCAAGGTGATTGCCATTCACCCGTTGGTGTACATGCGCAAATGAGCAATCAGGAGATTTATCTGCAAGGGGTAGTGGCAAGTCGGGATGGAAAAAAAATTCTTCGTGGTGAAATGCGGGGTACCCATCCGCAAGAATTAGGTGTAAACTTGGGCGAAGAACTCTTGCGCCAGGGTGCTAAAAAAATATTAGAAGTCTATTAAGCGAAATTTAAATTATGTCTGACAACCCTCGTATCCTTATCACCCGCCCTTTAGCTGAAGCGAAAAAATTTGCTGCCGTACTAGCAGAAAATAATTTTTCTCCGGTGTTGTTACCGGCGATTAAAATTCATCCGCTGGATAATAACGACGCCATTCGGCATGCGTTTGCAACCGCTAATAAAATTATTTTCGTTAGTCGCAATGCGGTAAAAAATGTGGTTGAGGTAGCAGCGGATTTATTGAAAAATTATCGCGGCGAAATTTTAGCAGTGGGTGCAACCACGGCCGCTGAACTATATGCTTTGGATATTAAAGAAGTGATTTATCCCACCGAACAATTTAATAGTGAAGCATTATTAGAACTGCCGGAATTACAAGATGTCGTGGATTCCGAAATTGTAATTTTTGCAGGAGTTGGTGGGCGTGAATTATTAGCGCACAGTTTAGTCGATCGCGGCGCCAGTGTTACAAAAATCGCCAGTTATGAACGCCATATTCCTGACTACGATGTAACAACGATTAAAGACGCTTTACAAAATATTGATTGCATTGTCAGCACCAGTGGCGAAAATTTACGTAATCTGATTCAATTAACACCGGAAGCTGATCGCGCCAAATTATTTGCGACGCCTTTGCTGGTAATCAGTGAAGCGATGGTCAAAATCGCTGAGCATAATGGTTTTGCAGCGGATATTTTAGTTTCTGCCAATGCGACCGACCAAGCCATTTTAGAGCGCTTACAAGAGTGGTGTCAGGCTAAGTGAGTAAAAATCTAGTTTCCCTTATCCGTGGATTAGAAATTACCTGTCTTAGTTTACCTGCGTGTTTATTGATTATCGCTTTAGTGGGTTTTTTCTTTAAGATTGTACTCTCGGCTTATACTTTCCCCCTCGCTGCTTTATGCGGTATTTTAGTAAGCGGTTATTATTTTTATCGTATTAAAGCTTCCTGGTGTTTATTCCTTTATTATTTTCTGAGTTTAGTTATTATTGTTGCCTTTGCGTATTGGGCAAGCACACACTTCTATGATTTTTCGTGTGACAGTCAAACTTATCATATGCCGATCGCCTTTACCTTAGCCAGCGGGTGGAATCCTATTTGGCAGCCGAACGTGGCTACTTACTTGCAAGCCAATTTAGCAGCGACTCCTTTTTTAAAAACTATCGTGTTGTTGTTAATTAATCATTATGCGTATGTGTTAGAGCTCATGGTTGGCAGCTTAATTTTGACTACGCAACATATTATTAATCCTAGCTGTATTTATATTCCACTCATTATTATTTTATTTTGTAGCGCCTATCGGATTTTTTACGCTTCTTTAAAGCGACACTGGTTAGCCATTGCATTAGCTTTTTTAGTGGTGGTGAATCCAGTTGCGATTAGTCAATTTGCAACAGCCTATGTGGATGGTATGTTGGGTTATACCATCAGTTGGTTCGCTTTATTAGCAGCTGATTATTATTTTCACCGCAGTCGCTTGTCATTATTATTATTAATTCCCCTCGCTATTTTTATTATCAATCTGAAATTTACCGGCTTGGTTTATGTGGGTTTTATTGCCGCAATTATTTTTCTATATTTTCTAATCAGCAAAGCGCATGTGCAAAGCAAACAATTTTTATGGGTGATGGCGGTGGCAGTGATTTATGGGGTCGCAATATTTGGCTATCATCCTTATGTGCAAAATGCTTTGCAACATAAAGGCAATTTATTTTATCCAGCGATAGTGATTGAGCATGGTAAAGTTGAAAACTTTATCTGGACACATATCGATCCACCCAATGCTAACCCTAACTTTCTGGCAAAGCCAGTGTTAGAAACCTTGGCGATTTCATTGTTTTCACAAGTTGACGCTTCCGTTTATACCCCCGCATTAAATTTTAATCCTTTTGATATTCATCATCAGTTAGCATTTGATTCGCGTTTCGGTGGTTTTGGACCGATGTTTGGTTATTTATTTATTTTAACGTTAATCAGTTGGTTTTTTGTGCGCTCTGCTTTTTTACGCGTGTTAAGTTTAGCAGTGCTCTTATCTTGTTTTTTAACCAGCGGTATATGGTGGGCGCGATTTGTGCCGCAGTTATGGTGTGTACCTATTTTAGTGGCATGGGGTTTATGTCTTAACCCGCATCGGCAAGGGCTTAAGTATGTATTTAATAGTGTGTTATTAGTAACCGCTATCTTTAATTTATATTTATTAGCCGTTTCGATTAATGTATTTTATATTCAGTCGCGAACTGTCGCTGATAAATTTTTTTCTGCTTTACAACAGAATCATGTGCTTATGCAATTTCGCAGTGAAGATTTTCAAGTGACAGATTACCATACAGCCGCTACTTATTTTGCTTATGTCATGTTAAATGCGCAGCATATCCCGGTGATTATCACCGATAAATTTTTGTGTAAAGATCCTTTTATTTTACCGGCCATGTGGGGCGAAGTGCGTGCCTGTGCATTGGCGACGTCGGAAACTAAAACGAAATCATTACAGCTTAAGTTTTAATGCATATTACTAACATCATGCTTTATTGAGTGTTATAAAAGCGATAAAATGCTTAAATCCTGGACGGCCTTATAAAGACTGGTTAATCGGTGGTATTTTTATTTTCTTAGCTTGCAACTTATCCCGGTTCAGGTAAAATGCGCGCATGTCCATTGCGCTCAGCTCTGCCAACACTCCCTCAGAAAATTCTATCCCCGCTACAGTTGCCACCGCCAAAAAATCCACAGCTCGTGCCTGGTTAGTGGTTATTTCTGCGAGTTTATTTTTCTTTTACGAATTCATGCAGATGACGGTGTTCAACAGCATCAGCGGTGATTTGATGCAAACGTTTAATATTACCGCCGCGCAATTTGGTGCCCTTTCCGCCGGTTATTTTTATGCCAATGTGATTTTCTTATTTCCCGCTGGCATCGCTTTAGATCGCTTCTCCACCCGTAGATTGATTATTACTGGCTTGAGTATTTGTACGCTTGCAACCATTGGTATGGCCTGCTCACCTTATTATGGTTTAGCGATGTTATTTCGTTTTTTAATTGGTCTGTCCAGTACGCTGTGTTTTTTAAGTGCGGCGCGTTTAGCGTCGCGCTGGTTTCCGACGGAACGCTTGGCATTTGTGATTGGTGTTATCGTGACGATGGCGATGTTAGGCGGTTTTGTGGCGCAAACGCCGATGACTTTTTTAGTGAGTCACATTGGTTGGCGTGCTGCCTTATTAACCGACGCGGTATTAGGGGTTGTTTTTTTAGGCATCATCATTAAAAATGTTTACGATTTCCCGCCTGATTATAAAGCGCAACACGTCGAAAATTTACGCGAATTAACTGCTTTGGGTTTTTGGCCTTCGATCGGCAAAGCCTTGCGCAATATCCAAAATTGGTTGGCGGGTCTGTATACCTCTTTGTTGAATTTGCCGATTTTTATTATTGGTTCTTCGTTTGGCAGTTTGTATTTACAACAAGTGCATCATTACAGCAAAACCACCGCATCTTTTTGCAGCAGTATGATTTTTTTAGGCACCATCGTGGGCTCACCGGTGTTAGGTGGTTTGTCCGATAGAATAGGACGCCGCTGCCAGCCGATGATTATCGCCGCTATTATCTCTCTGGTATTGATGGTGTTATTGATGCAACTCAATCAACCCGACGCTTTATTAATGGGCTTGCTGATTTTTTTGTTAGGCTTCTTTACCAGCGCGCAAATTATTGGTTATCCCTTAATTGCGGAAAGCAATCCTCGCGCTTTAACCAGCACATCGATCGGCGTAGGTTCAGTATTGATTATGGGTGGTGGCGCAGTATTTGAACCTTTATTCGGTTACTTGCTCAATTTACATTGGGACCACGCGATGGTCAATGGCGTTGCACAATATTCTGCTAAAGATTTTAATTTAGCTTTATTGATTTTACCGATCACGATGGTGGTGGGTATTCTCGCTGCTTGTTTGGCGAAAGAAACCTATTGTCGGGTGCGGAAATAGAGCGTAGGTCGGCTTACGAGAGTCCCGCACTTAAATCTTCCATAAGAAGAAGTAAAAATATGATGGGATTACTTCAATTTTCTTACAGCAATTTAAGTGCGGGACGAACAAGCCGACAATCAATCTTTTAAACTTCACAGAGGAAAATTACTATGAGCGAAAATTCATTACTCGATTCACAAGTAGGTGTCATTACCCCCCAAGCTTCGCTTGCGCTCAGCCCAACTGTCAAAGCCTGGGCCGTCGTTTTATGTTCTGGCCTATTTTTCCTGTTTGAATTCATCCAAATGAATATGGTCAATTCCTTGACTGCCAGCCTGATGCAAGCATTTAATGCTTCTGCTTCAGACATTGGGGTTTTATCTTCTTACTATTTTTGGTCGACGATGGTATTTTTATTTCCGGCAGGAATTATTTTAGATCGCCTCTCTACCAAAAAAATTATTCTTTGCGCAATGACGGTGTGCATTATCAGTGCGTTTATTTTTTCGCAGGCGCACTCGCTCGGTGCTGCTAGTTTTAGCCGCTTTTTAGCCGGCTTTGGTAGCGCATTTTGTTTTGTCAGCAGTTTGCGTTTGGCTTCGCGTTGGTTACCGCCTAAACACATGGCTTTAGCAACGGGTTTAGTGGTGACTTTAGCGTTTATCGGCGGCACGATCGCGCAAGCGCCGTTTACTTTAGTGATGGAAGCGATTGGTTGGCGCCATACCGTATTGTTAGATGCGGGTTTAGGCATTATTATTTTCTTAGTTATTTTAACGGTGGTGCAAGATTATCCGAATCGTCAATTGCAATTAGAAGAAGAAAAATCTTTGCAACAAATTGGTTTTTGGCGCAGCTTGCAACGTGCCTATTTAAATTGGCAAAATTGGTTGTGTGGTATTTACACCAACATGATGAATCTCGGCGTGTTTTTATTAGGCGCAATTTGGGGCGGCATTTATTTGCAACAGGCGCATGGCTTTTCAGCTAACCATGCGGCAGTTGTGTGTGGTGCTATTTTTATCGGCACTTTAGTTGGTTCACCAGTGGCAGGTTGGATTTCAGATGCAATGGGCCAGCGTAAATTGCCGATGCAAATTACCGCGGTATTGTCGTTAATTGTCTTGTTAATGATTTTGTATGTGCCTGGTTTAGGTTTTGGCGCGATGTTAACTTTGTTTTTCTTGCTCGGATTTATCACCAGCGGCCAAGTGATCAGTTACCCCTTGGTATCCGAAAGCAATCCTTTAGCTTTAACGGCGATGTGTATTAGTGTCGTGTCTTTCAATGCCATGAGTGGCGGCGCGATTTTCCAACCTTTAGTCGGTAAATTATTAGATGCTCGCTGGACCGGCCAAATGGACAATGGCGTGCGGGTGTTTAGTAATGCGGATTATCAACACGCATTTTTAGTGTTGATCGGTGCTTTGGTATTAGCGTTGGTCGTTACCTTCTTCATGAAAGAAAGTCAGTGCGAGCGGATGGAAACAAAATAATTTTCGCTGTAAAACAGTCGTAAATAATAACAACGAGAGAATAAGAATATGGCCGTGCATAATAGCCAGGTTGTTAATTTTTGTGTGATTGGTCATACGCTCGCGGGTATGTTTGATTTTCCACCGGCTAATGCCGCGCTTGAGTTAGTCAAGCGCTTTTGTCTGGATCAGCCCTCTATTAAGGGTTATTACTATGATTCTTGGAACCCAGCCAACGCTAGCTCGCAGAATGTTGGCAGAAAGTACATTTCATATCCTCAATCTAAAAAGAGTCTTTATTTGAACATTAGACTTTATTCAATTGCAGATTATTGTAATGAAAGCTATATCCCTTCGAACAAAGATAATTTTTTACCTCCAACGGTTAATTTAATTGTCGTTTGTCCCGCCATTACTAGCACCCTTTCTATTCTAACGGCGATAGAAAAGAGTAATAACCCTAATTCTTCCGGGGGCAGGGCTGCTAGTATGATGACAGCTGTTGTTTTAATCCATCATAATCCACCCATTGGTAATCTACCCATTGGTAATCCACCCGTTGGTAATCCACCCATTGGTAATCCACCCATTGGTAATCTACCCATTGGTAATCCACCCATTGGTAATACGAATATTATGGCCAAGATTGAAGAGATGGCTATTCAATGGAAACTTCCTGTGTATAAAGTTAGTGGTTCCGGGCGAAATGCATGGACAGACACAAGCTCACTCTTTGTAGAGTTAGCGCTTGCCTGTGCAATGCAACAAGCTGATTCCCCTATCACGCTAGACGCTGCGGCATGGGGCAAGAATGCATTTATTTTTAAAAGACGCATAATGTCTTCTTCCGCGCCTCCTCCGTCAGCGCCCGCCGCCGCATCCGGATGGTCTGCTTCATCTGCAAGACCTTTAGGAAGCTCGTTAGTGCCAATTAGCGGTGGCCTTTATGCTCCAGGTGCAGGGCCATTCTTACCGGGCGGCCATTCGGTTAGTTCAGTAGCGCCCGTAGTGGCAGGCCCGGTTGATGTGGGAATGCTTATCATTGCTAAGACAATAGCTGAATTGGATATATTTACTAAGCATTGTTCAGACGGGGTGGTATCACGCTGTAAAGAGTTTGTGATAATAGATTTTTTTGACTTGTTGGAACAACCCAAGCGATCACAAATTATGTTTCGTGAGAAAGAGACATTTGATCCGATTCTACAAAGTAGAGAGCGCAATGCTAAAGATGCGATTATCTTTCTTGTCAGTGACGATAATGAAGAAACCAATGAGTGGATTATCTCCTCTGTAAATACGTTATCACGCTGTTTTACCAGCATTTCAATTGCAATCGTTTTCAATTTAAATATTCGGCCCATTGCTGCTTTGCAAAGGTTGGAAGGTGCTCTTTGTTATAAAATTGCGCGGCCAACAGAAGTAGCAAATGTATTTCAAGAGTTGGGGCAAGTCATTTTGGCAAAAAAAAGTAAACAACTAGATTTTTTTGCTTCGAATCTAAAATTAGAAAATCTGCCGGCAATACCTTACGCATTGCTGCCGGTACGGCGTTCAGGGCTTTGTGCAGTTTGTTACAGCGATCCACCATCCCTACAATATTGTGAGCCTTGTTGTCATCTGTGTCTATGTCGAACTTGCGGAGTCCATGTTCAGAAGTGTCCTATATGTGGGACAATAATTAAAGAACTAAAACTTGTACAACAGCAACGCTAATGGTGTGTACTAAATTGAAGGGTGTAGTGATCCAATAATTTACGAATCATTTTTTGATAAGGAATTTTTTTCTTTTTAGCTGCTTGTTTGAAAAACAAAACACTGGGTTTACTTAATGATAATGTAACCTTAATCGTTTCTTCTTTTAAAATTAATTGATCGGGCGATGGTAAAAAATTTTCCACAAATTTCACTTTGCCAATCGGTTCGTCAGTATATTTAACTTTGTGCTTGTTTCTTGTCCATTTTGGCTATTTGAGCTATAATGGCTAAAAGGAGTAAAAACATGGCAACTAAATCATTAGCAGCAGCGTATGCGAAAAACCACTTTGGTGAACTCTTAGATATGGCACAAAGTGAACCCGTTGAAATTGAAAAAAAGGGCCGCAAAGTGGCGGTGCTTATTTCAATGGAAGAATATAAACATTTAACACAATTAGAAGATGAAATGTGGGCGAAAAAAGCAAAGGCTGCAAGGAAGAAGGGCTATCTTAGCGTAGAGGAAACTCAAAAGCTTTTGGATAGTTTAGGGAAAAAGAAAAAACGGTCAGCAAAATGAAACGAGCCATTATTTTATTATTAGATTCTTTCGGCATCGGTGCAGCAGCCGATGCGGATGCATTTGACAGCCAAGCCGATACTTTCGGTCATATCGTCGAAGCTTGTGCTAGCGGTCGTGCTGATAAAGCCGGTGTACGCAGCGGCGCTTTGCAAATTCCCACCTTAGAAAAGTTAGGCTTGTACCATGCGGCGCGCATGAGTACCGGTAAAACCTTTACGGGCATTGATTATAATGCGCAATCAATTGCTAGTTTCGGTTACGCCGTCGAAACAAGTTACGGTAAAGATACGCCGAGTGGACACTGGGAAATTGCTGGCGTGCCAGCTTTGTTTCACTGGGGTTATTTCACCGCGCATGATAATTGTTTTCCTCCTGAATTATTAAACGCGTTTATTCGCGAAACTGGCGTGCCGGGTATCCTCGGCAACAAACACGCTTCCGGTACCGAAATTATCAATGAATTAGGTGATGAGCATTTTAAAACGCGTAAGCCGATCGTTTACACTTCTGCCGATAGCGTGTTTCAAATTGCGTGTCATGAAAGTATTTATCCGCCCGAACAATTATATAAACTCTGTGAAATTACTCGTCGTTTAGTCGATGAATATAATATTGGCCGCGTGATCGCACGACCGTTTTTAGGGGCGAATGGCAATTACTATCGCACTGCCAATCGCCGTGATTACGCGATTCCCCCGCCGTCTGCTACTTTATTAGAACAATTAATTGCACAGCAGGGTTATGTGATTGGCGTCGGTAAAACGGCTGACATCTTCGCGCATAAAGGCTTTAGTGAAGATCTCCATGCTGATGGCAACATCGCTTTGTTTGAAGTAACGCTGGCCGCTTTAAAACGCGCACAAGATAAAACCTTAATTTTTTCTAATCTGGTTGATTTCGACAGTAAATATGGTCATCGCCGCGATGTCATGGGTTATGCGCATGCTTTGGAAGAATTAGATCAACGCTTGCCGGAATTATTACAATTGATGCGTGATGACGATGTGCTGATTATCACCGCCGATCACGGTTGCGATCCGACTTTGCCAGGTTCCGATCACACGCGCGAGCATATTCCGGTGTTGATGTATAGTCCATCGATAGCACCGCGCAGCTTAGGCGGCCGCGCCAGCTTTGCCGATATTGGGCAAAGCTTGGCAAGCTATTTGGGGATTAAACCGTTGGCACACGGCGAATCTTTCGTGTGATACAATCTTTTGTAGGGGACGGGCTTGACCGTCCCGCGGGCGGGTCAAGCCCCGCCCCTACAGTACTTAGTCACAGGACATACCATGTTAAAACGCTTACTTACTTCAACCATTTTATTAACAGCAATTGCGAGTTCCACTTACGCCATCGACGCGGTCACGCTTTCTTACGGCCAAGGTACGCCAGAAAATGTCCGCACCGGTTTAGTGGGTGTGCAGTGGACTAATTGGCCGGGGTCTTATAGCTTTGGTGATGGTTGGAAAGTCAGCGGCTTGGCCGATGTGCAAGTCGGTTATTGGAATGGCAATGCCGGATCAAACAATAGCTTAATGACTTTCGCGGGCATGCCGATGGTGCGTTTGCAAAAAACTTTACCATCCTCTAATTTGATCCCTTATGTCGATGGTGGTATCGGTTTAGGTTTTTATACTCAAGATCAATTAGGTCCTAATCAATTAGGTTCCAGCTGGGGTTTTGAAAATAAAGTCGGTACCGGATTTTTATTCGGCAATAATCATCAATACGACTTAAGCTACCACTATGTTTATTTCGGTAATTATGGGCTGTATAGTAAAAATGATGGCTTTGCAGCGGATTGGATGCTTACCTTTGCCTATCATTTTGATTAAGACTAAACAAAGGTTAAATGTCCCCGCAAGGTATCGGCAGGGGTATATAGAGGCCAGCCATTTATATCCCAGCCATTTGCTCATAAATGCTTTTCTCGCTCAGAAATCACAATTTGTGATAAAAAACACTCACGAAATATAACTTTTACCCAGAAATAGATATTTTTAGTGAAAAATGCCAATTTGTATTTTGGCAGAGTTTTGAATCCGCATAATTAAATTTTTTCAAAACTTGCCTTGAAAATTCTCCTAGCTTCAACTAAAAAGGCACACTCTCAAAAGCCAAGTAGTCGTAAATAAGAAAGACCTGGAAGTTATCTGCACAGATTTTTGCAATGGAAAGCAACGTGATGTTCGTCTGTTTAAAGAATCAGGCGTTCGTTTTAATACAGGGCAAGGCAGAGAGGGTTCAAAAATTTTTTTAAAGACTTGACAAAGCTTTTTTGTTATGACACATTGCCCGACACATTTGCTAACTTAAGGAGTATTTGATGAATCGGAATATTGTGTCAAGCTGCGGCAAAGTGCTGCTTCTCTCGGGTGGTCTGCTTTTTTCTTCCTGTCTCTTTGCTGATTCTACCTCATCCTCACCGATGGCAGGCTGGTATGTTGGCCTGGGTGGCGGTTGGGTGCATCAACTGGATAATAGTTTGCAAAATGCTGTTTTACCGTATACGCAGAATGGAATTGTCCCTATTGCTCCTGATACCTTGATCAACAACAAAGCAAACGGCGACAGTGCAGCCTGGTTTGTAGAAGGGGGCTATCAATTTGTAGTCCCTGAGCATTATTTCCCAAGCTATCGGCTTGGCTTGTCTTACGAAGGATCATCGGAGCAGTCGGTTTCAGGAACGATAGACCAAAACACCCAGGGTGTACCAGCTTCCCAGTTGCAAACCTATGGTTTCAATGTCAGTAGTGAAGCGCTGTTGGTAACAGGTGAAGCGGATGTGGGCACTTGGTTTTCGTTCACACCCTTTTTGCATGTTGGAGTGGGCGCCAGTATGAACCGTGGCAGCGGTTTTAGCACCAGCAGTGAACAAGATCTAATCAGCTTTGATAACCATACCCAAACGGAGTTTGCGTATGAAGTCGGGCCGGGTCTTGGCTATGGAGTGGGTTCACGTTTTAGTGTCAAGTTAACGGCCTTATATCGTGATTTTGGCACGGCTTCGCTCGGCACGGGTACCCGCCAAAATGCCAACAGTGGTCCGGGTGCAGCGACGACAACCTTTCCTGGTTTAGGGCTTACGCTGCAAGATGTAGAAGTCCGTTTGGGTGTTAATTATCTGATTTAAGCTTTAAAATCCCCCATCGCGTAAAGATAGCGGGAACCGCTGTGACTTAATTTTTAACGATTAACGATAAGGAGTGTTTATGAAAAAGCAATTATTCAACTGCCGGCTGGCAGTGTTGTGTGCCTTGAGCGTAGCGGGCTGTTCGGTAGCCTATGCCGACCCCCTGCAATCGAGCATCACCACGAATTTACCGGCGCAAGCCCAGGCAGGGAAACCCTACCCGATGGTGGTGACTCTGACCAACCCTTTCCCTAAACAAGCTTTTGCGCTCAATTTATTGCAGCCAGTAGCAAGCCCCGGGGCGAATGCCACCTTAACCTATTTCCCTCCGACGAGCGGCGGTGGCTCAGGTACCACCTGTAGCGCCACCAGTGGTTATCCTTGCGTCTATGTCCTGGAACCCAACAGCAGCGTCGCTTTAGACGGAAGCTTTGTCGCCAATACGGTGGGACAAGCCTTTACGGTAACCATCCCGCAGATTTTATACAATGGCAATGTCCATGCCCCGATTGCCCTGAACACAAGCAGTATCGGTGCGCCGGAATTGATTATCGACAGTGCTGGGACGAGTGAAAACATTTTGGCGTATCTGGGTCAAACTGGTACCGGGACGGTACAGGTGGACAATACCGGCGCCCAGCCCTTGAGTGGCGTAAGCTTGACCTTCTCGCCCGACTCTAACGTCAGCGACACTAACAACTGTGGTGGCAGTATTGCGGTCGGCGGGAACTGTGTATTTACTTTAACTTACAGCGCTCCGAGCTCCATTGATGGGTCGACGCAAACGACCCCCATTAACGTGGGAGTGAGCAGTGACCAGGGCGTGAGCGATGCGATTGTGCTCAACACGATGGCCGCGCAAAGCAATGCGTTTGTGCCGCTGCCCGACAGTTTAAGCACTTACCATGGCTTGCCCTGGAATTATCAAGATCAACATTCTTATCCTACGGCTTTTACGATTAAACAGAATGGGCAACAAGTTTTGTATTTTGTGAACACGGACGATGTCCAGAATAATTTGAACAAAGCTGGCCATCAGGGTCCTCGGATGCTGTCTGCACCACAACAAGCAGCCTTAGTGAAGCAGGCGCTGGGGAATGTCCATGCAGGTCCCCAAGGTCAAGCCGCGAGGGAAGCTTTGTTCAGGAATGCCAAAACGAAAGGCGCGCAACTCCAGAATGGGAATCCCTACGATCCGGTGGAAGTGATGTATCGCAGTACCGATGGTGGAAAGAGCTGGGACCAGGTGGTGACTATGGGTTTAAATCTTACCGGGGGTAATCAAATTATTTACAGCCTGCAGGCAGACAGTAATAATGTTTTGTATGCGGGTGGAGCTGTTTATAGCGATGCAGTGAATTTTCCGTTTGTCGAAAAACTGACCCCGAATGGCAGTAATCAATGGAGCTGGGCCGATGCCGCTTCAGGCTTGTACGATGAGGGAGGGCCGTATAACGCTGTGCAGAGCCTCGTCATTGATGCCAATAATACCGTTTATGCGGGTGGCTATCAATCTAATGGGCATACTAATGTGCCTCTGCTCAAAACTTTGTCTGCCGGGGCCAGCGCCTGGCAGGATATGTCCAGTGGCTTGCCCCCTACAGCGTATGTTATGACTTTAATCGCAGCCAACGGTCAATTCTATGCCGCTGGGGGTGAGGATAGCGTCGTCCCGTTTGTACAAACCTGGGTCCCGGGTACCTCTAGCAGTTGGACCGATGTGGTGTCGGATAGCATCGTCTTACCGGCTACCGGCGAAGTGGACAGTTTGTTGTATGCTAATTCTACCTTATATGCGGGGGATTTTAATTATAATAATGATTTAGCTAACGTTATCAGTTGGACGCCAGGGCAGTCCGATTGGAGTGTAGTGGCAGGTGGCCTTGTTAACACTACTCCAACAAACATCTACGTGACGAGCTTGCTGGATGTGGGTGGCTATTTGTACGCTTCAGGTGGTCAGAGTTATCAAGGCTTTGTGCAAGTTACCCCGGATAGTGGCGAGGGTTCCTGGAGTGATGCCGCCTCTAACCTTCCAACCGGTGGGAATGTCCGTACCGGCATCAACAACCTGGTTCATGTAACGGCAGGCAATCAGGACGCCGTGATGGCAGCGGGGCAATCCTTTAGTCAGAGTTATATTGGTGCCTTAAAAGTCTTGGTGAACCCAAACACAAGCGGTGCGACCTGGCAAGATGTGGGCGTGGCCGATTTACCCGCTTTTGGCTGGATTTCTCAGCTCTTGCAGGACAAAACAGGTAATTTCTATGCGTCGGGTTTTTACTATGGACAGCTTAATGGCTCTTATAATTACGATACCCCGTTTGTCATGAAATTGCCGGCCGGCACAGCCGCCTGGCAAGATATGGATTCGGTGGGCTTGGATTACAACACTGAAAGTAGTAGCATTGAAGCCAATGCCTTATCGGTATCGGCCGATGGAACGCGGGTGTTTGTCGGCGTGAATGATGACGGCGAGTCGCCGTCCATTCTCAGTTATGTGAGCCAGTGGAATGGTGGGGGTTGGACGCTAACCACCGATAATAATGGTTTCCCAAACGCATACGTCAATGCCTTAGCCGATACTGGTACTACCGTGTACGCGGGTGGAAATACTTCCGGCATTCCTAATACTCCTTTTGTTGTTTCAGAGACTGGCAGCTCATCATGGACCGATACCCAGCTTCAGAATTATTATTCAGGTTTAAACTACCCTTACGGTTCTGTCGATACCTTATTGTACAAAAACGGCAGCCTGTTTGCAGGGGGTGGAGTATATAACGGCTGCCTCACAGCGTCCTCTGCCCCGCAGGTGAAATTAAAAGATACCTGTGATGTTGCTTTTGTTGCGCAGTTATTAAATACGACGCCGACACCTAGCTGGCACGATCAAACGCCCTACAATTCTCCTGGTCTTGTTAATGCTCCGGGGGGTGAGTATTTCGCTCTGTATGCCGCCAATGGTAGCTTGTTTGCCGGCGGACAAGGATACAATGGCAGTATCCCTATCCCGCCCTGGGCTATGGCTGCGCCTTTATCCTTTGGGCCAGGCGACTTAAGCTGGAACGATATATGGGGTTCGTTTGTGAATAATAGCTACGTCAACCCCACCTCGAATGGTGCCCTTTACGGTTTCGCCAACCTCAGTAGCGGCGGGATCAACACGCTGTTTGCCGGGGGAGAGAATTATGTTGAGAATACTCCCTTAATAGCCGCCTTGTCGAACGGCAGCTACAATTGGCATAGCGAGTATGTGGCGATGCCGGCTTACCCAACGAGTAATGCCAGCACCAATGCTTTACTCAGCAATAACACGCAATTGTATGCAGCGTTTGGAGATGATGGTGCCCATACCATCCCGCCCCTCATGGTTGCGACGCCGACTTTGCCGACGCTGAAAGGAAAGTTACCCGCGTAAGCCTTGTGTTCCTGCTACCCAAACCCGCTCTCGTTACCAGGGCGGGTTTTTTATTAGACTTCTTTTACCAAGGTCAAAAAAAATATGAAGAAAAAAATGCTGACAGGGTTTGAAAAATTTTTCTTAAATCGCCGCGGATTTGTTGAAACGATTATCGATCAATTAAAGAAGGGGACAGGGGGATTTAGCCTTCGAGGAAGAAAGAGGTGCCAATAAAGTTTTATTTAATCCCGATCCACCGGATGCGGCTTGCCTTTATTATCGAGTGCCACAAAAGTAAACACGCCTTCCGTTACCAAGTGTAATACTTCATCTTCAATGGTGCGCGTCCAAGCAGTCATTTCGATAGTCATGGAGGTGCGGCCCACTCGTGTGACTTTGCCATAACAGCTGACCATATCGCCCACATGCACGGGGCGGCGGAAAATCATTTTGTCGATCGAAACCGTCGCCGCGCGTGATTTAGCGCGTTGCTTAGCCAAGATCCCGCCACCGATATCCATTTGCGAAACGATCCAACCGCCAAAAATATCGCCCGACACGTTAGTGTTGGCCGGCATGGCGAGGGTTTTGATCACCAGCTCGCCACTGGGCTCGGCGGGTAAGGTGTTTTCACTGGAATCTTTTGCAGATAAATCTTTTTTAAACATTACTTTTTTAGTGCTGGGTTTGGTTGCCATATTGCTCCTTTTAAGCGGCTGTCTGATAGCGCCGTACATCAAATTCCACGCCCGCTGCTATTCCAGCTTCAGCTTGTTCTAAGAGTTGTACCGAAACTGCTTCAGATAAATAAGCTTCGCCACAATTATCGCAGATTTCAGCAGGTACATCTTTTACTACGATAGTGGCCTCCCCTCTTTCTAGAGTAGAAGTCATTCTGCCAGGTTTAGTGTGGCCATGTTTACAGACGATGCATTTCATTTTTGTTTCCTCTTTTCGAATCCTGATTCCCATTGTTCAGTGCTTGGAACATATGCTGTTATTATAATAGTAATTTTCTCTTTTGTCGCTTCAGCTGTAACAACATGGAGAGGACGTCCTTTTATAAAAGCAAGCCGTAAACAACTTGGATAGGGCTGATCGTTTGGATATTCTTCAATAATTTTTCCAGTAGCTACGGTTTCTAAAACTTCTGCTGCAGAAATTTTTCTTTCAAACATTCTTTGCAAGGCATGAAAACGAAATTCTATTTTCAAAATTTTAACCCCATTTTCCTAAATACTACGCTTATAGTATAATTATCACAAAATTAGTCAGGAATCATTATGTCACACACCCAAACCATTCTGCAACTGCGCGATCACTTAAACCAACGCGTGATTGGGCAAACTCGTTTAATTGACCGTCTAATAGTCGCTTTATTAAGCGATGGACATTTGTTGGTGGAAGGCGCACCTGGCCTTGCCAAAACCACTGCCGTGAAAGAAATGGCGGATTGTTTAGAAGGCAATTTTCAGCGCATTCAATTTACGCCCGATTTATTGCCGGCCGATTTAACCGGTACCGAAATTTATCGCCCGCAAGATGGCAGTTTTAATTTTCAACCCGGCCCCTTGTTTCACAATGTTTTGCTTGCCGATGAAATCAACCGCGCACCCGCCAAAGTGCAATCGGCTTTATTAGAAGCGATGGCGGAGCGACAAATTACCATTGGCAATAAAACTTATCCGCTGGAAAAATTATTTTTCGTGATGGCGACCCAAAACCCGATTGAACAAGAAGGCACCTATCCATTGCCGGAAGCGCAGTTAGATCGTTTTTTAATGTATGTAAAAGTCGATTACCCCGATGCGAGTTCCGAGCAAAAAATTTTGCAATTAAATCGGCAGGAACAATTGCAACCGAGTGATAGATTAACCCGCGAAAAACCTTTGCTCTTGCAAAAAGTCGTGTTTAATGCGCGTGAAGAAGTGATGCGTTTACATATGAGTCAAGAATTAGAGCAATACATTGTGCAACTGATTATCGCGACGCGCAAACCGAAAAATTATCACGCTGATTTAGCACGTTGGATCCGCTTTGGTGCCAGCCCGCGCGGCACCATTGGTTTAGATCGCGCGGCGCGTGCTTACGCGTGGTTGCAAAATCGAGATTATGTCACGCCGGAAGATATTCATGCCGTAATTCACGATGTATTGCGACACCGGATTTTGCTAACCTTTGCAGCAGAAGCCGAAGGCGTCACCACCGATGATGTGATCAGCAACATTTTGCAGCAAGTGGCGATACCTTAAGTAGAGCAAAATGTCTTATATATTTTTGGATGAAAGTGGCTGTTTAGGGTTTAACTTTAAAAAAAAGAAAACCAGCAAGTATTTTGTTATTTCATTTTTATGTATGGTGAATAGCCAGAAAAAACCTTTGGAGAAAATTGTAAAGAAAATATACCAAGGATTTTCTAAAAAAGAATTACAAAGCCATGCTGGCTCTTTGCATTGTTTTAAAGAAACTCCCAAAACAAGAATTAAATTATTGACTAGCTTAAAAGAGCATAAGGTTGCCATTATGGTTATTTATTTGAATAAAACCAAAGTATATGCACCACTGCAAAATGAAAAGCAAGTTTTGTATAATTATGTAACCAATATCTTATTGGATAGAGTATTTAGTAAAAAATTGATTCCATTACAAGATGGAAAAATATATTTAATTGCTGCCCGAAGAGAAACAAGTAAATTTTTAAACGAAAATTTCAAGGCATATCTGACAAATCAAATGACGCAAATTCACCAAACCAGTGTAGAAGTTATAATAAAAAATAGCGCCACTGAACGTTGTTTACAGTTGGTTGATTTTATTTGTTGGTCAGTATTCAGGAAATATGAATATGAAGATAAAACATATTCTGATGTTATACAAAATCTTATTGTGGAAGAAAACGGCTTGTTTAAATGAGAAAGAACCTTACATGCTATTTACGAGGAACCATACGGAGCCCCACATGTAAGGCTTTACCTTTCTCTCTGCAGTATAGCAGAACAACAAATTTGCTTCAACTTGAAAAGGTATTATGGTAACAACAAAGGGTATTAAAACAGCACTGGAAGAGCTAATCGCTCTGCAAGCCTACGCCACGTCGCGTGCCTTACCGCGGCAGCGCAAAGCCAGCGGCACCTTGACCGGCGAGCGGCGCACTAAACGTTTTGGTCATGGCATGGATTTTGCCGAGTTTCGGCATTACCAAGCCGGTGATGATGTGCGGGCGATCGATTGGCGCGTGACAGCACGCAGCGGTAAAACCCATATTCGAGTGTATCGTGAAGAGCGTGAGCGCCCGGTGTTTATTGTGGTGGATCAAAGCCCTAACATGCAATTTGGTACGCGTCGGCAATTTAAAAGCGTACAAGCGGCGAAGATTGCCGCTTTATTAGCCTGGGCGGCGCTGCAAAATGGCGAACGCGTGGGTGGGCAAGTCAGTGGTGTGACGGAAAATAAAATGTTATCACCCAAAACCGGTAAGCGCGGTGTGTTGCAATTATTGAGTGCATTGACGGCGGAATTAACTTCTGATTCCATGCAATGGGATGTAGTCTTAAGTGATCTACGCCAGCAATTAAAACCTGGCAGTTTGATTATTTTAATCAGCGATTTTTATGAGTTAGGTGAGCATGCGCGTCAACATTTGCAAACCATTAGCCAACATAATGATTTATTGCTGATTCATATCAGCGATCCTTTAGAGCAACAAGCGCCGAGCACGAATCGTTATTTAGTGACCGATGGCAAACAAGAATTAGTATTAGATACCAGCGATGCGGCTTTATGTGCAGCGTATAGCGAACAATTTCAACAACGCTTCGATCAGTTGAAAAATTTTTGTGAGCAATATGGAATTAATTTTAGGACGCTGTTAACCAGTGATGATTTAATTTAAAAATATGGATCAAACCACAGCTTTACTGAATCAACTACGTGATATTCATTTGCCGCCACCAGTGGCAACTTGGCCCTGGGCGCCGGGGTGGTATATTTTGATCGTGATTATTTTGCTGCTCATTATTGGTGGAGCGGTTTTTTTCTGGTTGCACTATCGTCGCAAGCAGCGTTTGAAGAAATTACATGCACAATTGCAAGCATTCCAAGCCACACATGATTTTGCGAGTCTTTCAGCTTTGTTGCGTCGCGTTGCGTTACGCCATTATCCACGCATCGATGTGGCCGGTTTGTATGGTAATGCCTGGTTAGATTTTTTAGATGCGCACAATGTCAAAAATGCCGTCATAAAATTTCAATCGCCGATCGGCAAATTATTATTGAAAGTGCCGTATCAAAAAACACCCGATCCGCGGGAAGCAGAAGCAGCGGAGCAATTGTTTGTTTTAGCAGAAAATTGGTTGCAAAAACATTATTGAGGATGTAGGTCGGCTTCCCTTTGCGATGTTAATCGCAAAGCAAGCCGACATTTAAAAAATTTTGTCGGCTTACGCATTTTGTTTTACAAAACGCGGGAAGCCGACCTACAAAAACATGTTCACATTTGCCTGGCCTTACATCTTTATTCTTTTGCCACTTCCTTGGTTGGTGTGGAAATTTTTGCCTGCCGGTGAAGTAAAACAAAGCGCTGCGTTAAAAATTCCTTTTTTTGCGCGCTTACAAACTTTGAATTCAACTTCGCAAAATAATTTGTTACGCAAACTGCGTTGGCCACAATGCTTAGCGGTGTTAATTTGGATTTTATTAATTATTGCTTTAGCGGGCCCGCAATGGTTGGGTCAAACGGGTAATGCGCTACAAACAGGACGCGATTTAATGCTGGCGATTGATTTATCCGGCAGTATGTCAACGCCCGATCTCACTTTAAAAGGGCAAAATGAAAGTCGCTTAGATGTTGTCAAATCGATCGCCATTCCATTTATTCAACAGCGCGTCGGCGATCGCATCGGCCTCATTGTATTTGGTACGCGAGCCTATTTACAAACACCGCTCACGTTTGATCGGCAAACGGTCGAACAAACTTTAAATGGCGATACCATTGCACTGGCTGGCCCGCAAACGGCGATTGGCGATGCTATTGGCTTAGCCGTAAAACGTTTGTTGGATTACCCCGCTAAAAGTCGCGCGATTATTTTATTAACCGATGGTGGCAATAATTCGGGTACCTTAACACCGCTGGCGGCCGCGCAATTAGCCGCCAATGAAGATATTAAAATTTATACCATTGGTATTGGTGCCGATAGTATGACCGTGCCGGGTTTATTTGGCCCGCAAGAAATTGATCCCTCCAATGATTTGGATTTAGACACTTTAAAACAAATTGCCCAAATGACTGGTGGCGAATATTTTCGCGCTAAAAATGGCGAAGAGTTATACGATATTTACCAGAAAATTGATCAGCTTGAACCTACTGCGAGTGACAGCGTTAATTTGCGACCGGTTGAGCCTTTGTATCCGTGGCCATTGGGTTTGGCTTTAATTTTGAGTATGATTTTGGGAGTAAGAAAAGTAGGTCGGTTTCCCGAGCTTCGCATCAAGCGAAGCGAGTAAGCCGACATAAGCTGTCGGCTTGTTCGTTTCACCTAGCGGTGAAACTCAGGAAGCCGACCTACATTCTAAACAAATTATGCACTTTATTCGTCCGTGGTTTTTATTATTATTGATACCGTTAATCTTCTTATTATGGAAGTTATGGCATCGTGCGCGTAACAATAATCCCTGGCTAAAAATTTGTGATCCACATTTGCTGCCGGTTTTATTGCAAACGCGTGGTTCGCGTAGTACGCATCTACCGCTGATTTTATTAGGCCTTGCTTGGTTATTTGCCGTGCTTGCTTTGAGCGGACCGAGTTGGTCACAAGTTATGTTGCCACTGTATCGCTCTACGGCAGGCAATGTAATTGTGCTCGATATGTCACCGGCCATGCTGAGCGCAGACATTAAACCGGATCGTTTTACGCGTGCCAAATATAAAACGCTGGATTTATTAAAAGCGATGCGGGATGGTTCAGTGGGCTTAGTGGTTTTTTCCGGTGAAGCGTATAGCGTTGCGCCCTTAACCAATGACAGTAACACCTTAAGCAATTTAGCAGTGACTTTAGATCCGAGTATTATGCCGGTTGCGGGCGACAATATGGCGCAAGGTTTACAACTCGCCGCAAACTTGTTGCAACAAGCACAAGCCAAGCCCATGTCGATTACTTTAATTACCGGTAGTCTGCCTGATAAAAATGCCTTTGATATGGCACGCAAATTAGCCGCCAGCGGAATTAAGATCAATGTGTTGGGTGTGGGAACCAGTGACGGTGCCCCGGTTGCTTTACCACAAGGCGGATTTGTAAAAGATGCACAAGGCAATGTGTCGCTGAATAAATTAAATGTGAGTGCTTTGCAACAGTTAGCAGCTGCAGGCAATGGTGATTACATTAGCTTTAGCAGTAGCGACAGCGATATTCAACAAATTATTGCCGATTTGCCTATTGATACAACACTGGCTAAAAATGCCACCACTACACGTGTTGCGCGTTGGGAAGATGCAGGCCAGTGGTTTATTTTGTTCGCGGTTATTTGTGCGTTGTTTGGATTTCGGCGTGGTTGGTGGGAGGAAGTATGAAATTAGTTGTGAGTTGTGAGTTGTGGGTTGTGAGAACGCTTCGCTTAGTTGTGAGTTGTCAGTTGTCAGTTGTGAGAAAAATCAAAAACACTCTTTCACAAATATTTTCCACAATACACAATTACAAGGATCTAACAACTCACAACTCACAACTTAAGTACAAAGTTTTGTTATGTTGCACGCTTGCATGCCCCACTTTGCTGGTTGCCAGTACTTGGACCAACCTCTGGCAAACGCCCGATCAACAAGGCGCTAAAGCGTTTGTGCAAGGCAATATGACGCAAGCGGCGCAAGTGTTTCAAAATCCCGCCTGGCAAGGCAGTGCCGCTTATAAAGCGGGCGACTATGCGCAAGCCTTGCAAAACTTTCAAACCGGCGACAGCAGTAACGCTTTTTATAATCAAGGCAATACGCTGGCGCATTTACAACGTTATCAAGATGCGATCAATGCCTATGATCAGGCTTTGAAATTAGATCCCAATAATCAAGATGCCGCTTACAATAAAGAAATTGTGAAAAAATTATTGCAGCAACAACAGCAAAACCCCAAGCAAAATCAGCAAAATAAAAACCAGCAACAGCCGCAAAAAAATCAGCCGCAGAATAATACTGGCAAAAATAATCAGCAGCAAAATCAAACGGGGAATGATCAGCAACAGAAAAATAATGGCGATCAAAATAATCCCTCACAAAATCAGCCGCAGAATAAAGGTGGGCAACAAAATCAACCGCAAAATAATGCGGATCAAAATAAGCAGCAAAATAATCCACAACAAAATCAAGCTAATTCGTCGCCACAAAATTCGAGCGGTCAAAATAAACAGCAACAACAACCCAATGCAACAACAGGCGGAAATGCTAAGCCAGGTGACAAGCAGCAGCAAGTCCAAGCTGCCACAGCCCAGCAAGCGAAGATTGATCAGCAAACTAAACAATGGTTAGCACAAATTCCTGATGATCCCGGTGGTTTGTTGAAACAGAAATTTTTGCAGGATCATCAACAGATGGAAAATGATAACTCTTAGGAAAATATACCTTTCCTCTTCATAATTTGCGCTTTTATAACCAAGTATTTTACAACCTACATCCCTGTAGGTTGCCCTACTGGGTCGCGCTAAAGCGCGCTAAAATTTGCTCCCCGCAAATTTTTGAGACAGATTAAATTTTTTTTGTGATAGCATTTTATTCATATGGTGAGCAAAAAAAGTTTAATATGATTCAAAAGACGCTGTGTTAGAATGCGCAAATTATGAAGAGGAAAGGTATTATATATATGCGTATTTTACACACCATGATTCGAGTCAGCGATCTCGAAAAATCGATTCACTTTTATACTGAAATTTTAGGGATGCAATTATTGCGTCGTCAAGATTATCCCGAGGGGCGCTTCACGCTGGCCTTTGTAGGCTTTCAGCCCGAAGCAGAAGGCGCAGTGTTGGAGCTCACCCACAATTGGGATACGCACGAATATCAGCTGGGCAATGCGTTTGGACATGTCGCGATTGCGGTGCCGGATGTGTATGAAGCTTGTGAAAAAATTCGCGCCGTGGGTGGTCTTATTTCCCGTGAACCAGGCCCCATGAAGCATGGCACAACCGTTATAGCTTTTGTAAAAGATCCGGATGGTTATGCCATTGAATTGCTGGAAGAGGAGAAACAGTCAAGTCATTAGAACTCTTGATTTTTATCAAACTCTTTGTAGCGGATTTTGCTTTAGCATTCTTTCATCCTGAAGTGATGGGGGAATCATGAAAAAGATCTTGTGCGCTGTTACGTTGATACTGTTTACTGCGGTAAGTTACTCTTATCCAGTGATTGAAGATGAATTGCCACCAGCTGTGTCATTAAGCGCAGCCAGCAGTACTGATTACACAGTGATCCCTTATAATTACCAACAGGTAACACGCGCCTCGCGTTTAGAAATCCGCACTATGCTATGGCCGTTAGCGCTGATTAAAGATCCCAATAAAAAATTACAATTTATGAGTCGGTATTTTGCTAACCGACCGTATGCCACAAGTGGTGCCTTAGGCGAAGGCAATTGGTGCAAAGCGGGTGAACAGGGTTGTGTGCACATTCAACAAGATCCGATTTATCGTACTGATGCGCTGAATTGTTTTAGCATGATGCAAATGATGTTGCCTTTATTGCACGCTAAAAATATCAACGATTATGAAAACATTATTTTGCAATTTGCTTATGGGGCAGCCGGTGAAGGGCCTGATTCTATTGCTTACTATAATCGCGATAATTTTGTGAGTGGCGATTTTAATCCGCTTACTGAACAACAAGGTTTATTAAGCGATGTCACGGACCAAGGTATATTTGCGCAATATATTAAAAACACCAATGCACTGATCGATCGGCAACGCTGGTTTTCGTTTCAAGAAAAACCCACGGTCATCGCTAACAATGTGCGCGTGATTAATGCCGCCGATGGCGCAGCGATGTATCAACGCTTTGTGAATAATTATCCTGCGCAATACCATTTGTTTAAGCCAGCTGAAGTCAGCATTACCTATATCCCAAAAGAAGTGTTAGTCACTCCGATTTTAAATCCGGATAATAAAACGTTTAGTTATGTTCCTAACGAAGCATTAATTAATCAAATGCCGGTGCCGTCGGTAGTAGAAATTGTTCGCGATGCATCGAAGTGGAATATTAATGGCGTCAACATCGCCGATATTATTGGCACGCAATTAAATGTTTCGCACGTAGGTTTATTGTATCGCCAGCAATTTGCTTATAATCAAGTGATTTATCAAGATACCGTTTGCAGTTTAAATAATAATGTTAAAAGCTGTATAGTCAAGCCGATTCCTTGCACGCATCCTGAAGGCTGTTTAAAAACCATGTTTTTAGATTCTACCGATGTGTATCCGAGTGGCTATTATTTTTATCAAAGCCCCGCCCATTCTGGCCATTATGTTTGCACCGCGACACCACCCGCTGCGGGCGCATCTTCTACCACGTGTAACCGCGTGACGGCTTTGCCCCTCGGCGATTATTTAGCAACCTATCAATACGGCAGTTATATTTTTATGACTAGTCCCTCGATCGTGGGGATTCATGTGGAAAGGATTAATTAAGGAATTAGATGGGGTCTGACCAATTTACGATGTATCGTAAATTGGTCACGACTGTTTTACGATGCATCGTAAATTGGTCGGAAATAAAAGTGCCTTATTTGATATGTTCGAGAATCCCATCCAACTCATCCAAGCTGAAATAATGGATTTCTAAGCTGCCACCAGGGCCTTTGTGCTTGATGGAAATTTTCGCGCCCAAGGTTTCTGAGAGCTTAGTTTGTAGGCGCAAGACATCGGGATCTTGGCTTGGTTTGTGAGTAACAGAGGGAGTCGATTTGTTACTTAACAAATGATTAACGAGTTGTTCCGTTTCGCGCACCGATAACTTTTTGTGAACGACATTTTTTGCGGTTTGACTTTGTTCACTACCGGCAAGCGCAAGCAAGGCACGCGCATGGCCCATTTCAATTTGTTTAGTTTGTAATAAATCTTTTACATCAGAATTTAATTTTAATAAGCGCAATAAATTGGTGACGGCAACGCGTGATTTACCCACTGCATCGGCCACTTCTTGTTGGGTTAATTTAAATTCATCGATCAGGCGTTGCAAACTTTGCGCTTCTTCTAAAGCATTTAAATCTTGCCGTTGAATATTTTCGATGATGGCGATCGCGAGTGCATCGCTGTCGCTTAATTCGCGTACGATGGCGGGAATGGTAGTTAATTGCGCCAATTGTGCCGCGCGCCAACGGCGTTCACCGGCGATGATTTCATATTGTTGGCCGGTTAACTTGCGGACGATGATCGGTTGCAACACGCCTTGTTTTTTAATTGAGTCAGCCAGTTCCTGTAAATTTTCCGGTGTGAAATCACGCCGCGGTTGATAGCGACCGCGTTGTAATTGCGCCAGTGGCAAATCACGGATAGTCGAACCTTCCAAGATCGTCGTATCTAAACTTTGCGCTAAATTTTTGGCGCGATCGCTTAATAAGCTATCGAGTCCGCGGCTTAAGCCGCGTTTTAATTTAATTGTGGTCATTTTTTTCTCCAAAATGTAGGGGCGGCTCGCGAGCCGCCCGCGGGCCGGTCGCGACCGGCCCCTACGCTATTTTTCCTCTCCTCTCCGCACCAACTCCCCCGCCAATGCCAAATACGCTTGCGCGCCGGGTGATTTTTTATCTAAAAATAAAGCCGGCAGTCCATGGCTGGGTGCTTCTGCCAAACGCACATTGCGGGGAATCACGGTGCGATATAATTTTTCATCAAAATGTTGTTGTAATTCCGCCGATACATCTTGCGTTAAACGACTGCGTGGATCGTACATGGTGCGTACAATGCCTTCGATACTCAGTTGCGGATTAATCGTTTCCCGAATTTGATCGACGGTATGTAATAAATCGGATAAACCTTCTAAGGCAAAATATTCGCATTGCACCGGCACGAGCACCGCATTGGCGGCGGCTAAAGCATTGATGGTCAGCAAACTTAAACTCGGTGGACAATCGATGATAATGTAATCATAAGAAGTGGTTAATTCATGTAGCGCAAATTTTAATTTAAATTCGCGCGCGTCTTGTTCGGCTAATAAAGTTTGAGCGGCGGTTAAATCGCCATTGGCGGGTAGTAAGTCGTAAGCGGCCGAGGGGATTTTTACGATGGATTTTTCGAGCGAGGTTTCTTCTAACAATACATTGCAGGCTGAGGCAGTAAGCGCATGTTTATCAATACCACTGCCAGTGGTGGCATTGCCTTGAGGATCAAAATCGATGAGTAACACACGGCGCTTCATCGCCACTAAACTCGCGGCTAAATTGATAGCGGTGGTGGTTTTACCGACACCACCTTTTTGATTTGCGAGAGCGAGGATTTTTGCCAAGATGAATTTCCCAAAATTGTTCCTTGTCATTCCCGCGTAGGCGGGAATCCAGGCTTAGAAGAAAGGAATGAGGATTGAGGAACGAGGATTGAGAAAAGCACAATACGGTACATTACGCTTTTAACTCAATCCTCAATCCTTTGTCAATTCTGGATCCCCGCCTACGCGGGGATGACAAATATACCTTGCCTCGTTAGTGTGCCATTATCGCTGCTTCTGTTTTTACAACCGGCGTCAAGCGCACCAAAGTGCGTTCACCTTCTACACCGGGTACTTGCAATTCATGCACGCCCACCAGTTTAAAACCATCGGGAAGATTAGTCATTTCAGCGGCGGGATAAATACCTTTCATCGCGAGGAACACACCCTCTTTGGCACACAAATGTTTGCCCAGTAATAACATATCGCGAATCGAACTAAAGGCACGACACATGACGACATCAAAGCGATAACCGGGACGAAAATCTTCGACGCGTTCATTGGCCACGCTGATATTATCGATGCCCAGATCGCGCACCACTTGCGTCAGAAAACGAGTTTTTTTGCCATTGCTATCGAGCAATATAAAATCACTGTAAGGCAACATCAAAGCCAGTGGAATGCCGGGTAAACCCGCGCCACTGCCAATATCAATAATTTGTTCGCCTTCGATGTAAGGCAAAATGGATAAGCTATCCATGATATGCCGCGCGATAATTTGCTTCGGATCGCGCACGGAAGTTAAATTGTAAGCGCGATTCCACTTGATCATTAAATTGACATAGGCCAAAATTTTTTCTTGGGTTTCGATATCGGCTTTTAAATTGACTGCTTTAAGAGAATCTTTTAGATAACGCGCAACATCAGGACTGACTGCGCTCTCTTCCTTGACTCGTCGACCAAATAACATAGTTTACTTTACCTGTAAGCGTGCACTGTTGTGCTTTTTCAAATGGACCAATAAAATGGATACGGCTGCTGGGGTTATCCCGGGGATGCGTGCAGCCATGCCGACCGTTGCCGGGCGAAGGCTGGCTAATTTTTGTCGCACTTCGTTGGATAAACCGAGCAGTGCATTATAATCAATTTCGATAGGGATTGCAGTAGTTTCGTAACGACTTTGTTTGGCAATATCGTCTTGTTGTCGGTCGATGTAGCCATCATACTTCGCTTGCACTTCGACTTGCGCGGCGAGAATGGGATCTGCGAGCGATAATAATTCCGGCACCGCATTTTGCAGCGTGGCATAAGTCACTTCGGGACGCCGTAAAATATCGAGTAAACGCGCTTCTTTGCTCAAGGCTTTGTCTAAAATCGGATTAATTTTTTCGGCAGTGGGTGCTTGTGGGCTGATCCACGTGTTACTGACATGCGCCATTTCTTTTTCGATCTGTTCGCGTTTTGCGCTAAATAATTGCCAACGCGCTGTATCAACTAAGCCTAAATTGTGAGCAATTTCCGTTAAACGTAAATCAGCATTGTCTTCGCGTAACAGCAAACGATATTCCGCGCGACTGGTGAACATGCGATACGGTTCTGTCGTACCGCGGGTGATTAAATCATCGATCATCACGCCGATGTAAGCTTCATCGCGGCGTGCTGACCACGCTGCTTTTTCTTGCACCAGACGCGCCGCATTGAGTCCCGCAATCAAACCTTGCGCAGCCGCTTCTTCATAACCGGTAGTACCATTAATTTGGCCGGCAAAAAATAAGCCTTTAATAAATTTCGTTTCCAGCGTCGGTTTTAAATCGCGTGGATCGAAATAATCGTATTCAATCGCATAACCCGGCCGCGTAATGTGCGCGTTTTCAAAGCCTTTAATCGATTGGATAAACGCTTCTTGCACATCGAAAGGCAAACTAGTCGAAATGCCATTGGGGTAGACTTCGTGTGTCGTTAAACCTTCGGGTTCAATAAAAATTTGGTGCGAGTTTTTATCGGCGAAGCGGACGATTTTATCTTCAATCGACGGGCAGTAACGCGGGCCGATGCCTTCGATGACGCCGCTGTACATCGGTGAGCGATCTAAATTGGCGCGAATAATGTCATGGGTTTTTTCATTGGTGTGGGTGATGTGGCAAGCGACTTGTTCCGGATGTTCATCGCGCGAACCCAAAAATGAAAACACCGGTGTTGGGTCATCGCCCGTTTGTGCTTGCAACTGAGAATAATCAATCGTGCGACCATCAATGCGACAGGGTGTGCCGGTTTTTAAACGTGCGACGCGGAAAGGCAATTCGCGCAAGCGATCGGCCAACGCAATCGACGGCGGATCACCGGCGCGACCGCCTTTATAATTCGACATGCCGATATGAATTTTTCCGCCTAAGAAAGTTCCCGCACACAGCACGACGGTCGGCGCAAAAAATTCCAAGCCCATTTGCGTGACGACACCAGTAACGTTCTCACCTTCAACAATCAAATCAGCGACTTCTTGTTGGAAGATCGATAAATTGGCTTGATTTTCCAACATACTGCGAATGGCTTTTTTGTACAGCACGCGATCGGCTTGCGCGCGCGTGGCGCGCACGGCGGGGCCTTTGCTGGCGTTCAAAATGCGAAATTGGATCCCGGCTTGGTCAGTGGCTTTCGCCATCGCCCCGCCCATGGCATCGATTTCTTTCACTAAATGGCCCTTGCCAATCCCACCGATAGCTGGGTTGCAAGACATTTGCCCCAATGTTTCAATATTGTGACTTAACAATAACGTGCGCACACCCATCCGCGCCGCAGCCAAAGCCGCCTCGGTGCCGGCGTGCCCGCCGCCGATGATGATGGTGTCAAAGTGCTTGTTCATAAAGAGGGCAATATTATACTGGATTTTATGCTCATACGGCTTCCCAAATGTGAGCTAGCCGAAACGCTTAAAGGAGGCTTTGTAACGCGTGCATTGCCAAGTATGATTTTGTGGTATAAAATACCACAAATTTATGAGTGAGCCATGAAAAAGCCAGATAAACCTTTAGCATGGAATGCGGAAAAAAATGAATTTTTGCTAAAAGAACGTGGCATTAGTTTCGAGCAAATAGCCTTGAGCTTAAATACAGGCAACTTTGTTACGTCTTATCCACATCCGCGCTTTGCTCATCAAAAGATTTTTGAAGTAGAAATAAATGGCTACATTGTTGTCGTGCCTTATGTGGAAGATGAAGATAAAATTTTTTTGAAAACAGCTTTTTACAGTAGAAAAGCGAATAAGAAACGCCGGGGGAATAATTATGCCAACTAAAGCGAAGAGAAATTATAAATTAGATGACGAAGAACAAGAAATTTTGGATGCCTTGGAAAGCGGGCAGTTAGAACCTTTAGCGAATTCGAAAGAAGAAGCTAAAAAACTGCGAGCGGCGGCGCGTGCTTATATCAACAAATCACATCGTGTTAATATTCGTTTAACAGAATGGGAATATCAAAAAGCTCAGGAAAATGGCTTGCGCTCAGGGATCCCCCCCACCACTTTAATTGCCAGTATCGTGCATAAATTTTTTACCGGGCAGTTAATCGAGCGTACTCTTTAGCGATGGCCGATCAATTTGAACCACCTGGCACCTTTTATTTTTTGTAATTTCTGATCGTCATTCCCGCGAAAGCGGGAATCCAGTTTTCAGGGTAACTATAAAACCTTGGATTCCCAGCAAGCTTTGCTTGCTGAGAATGACAGGCAGAAAATTGCAACTTTTTGAAGGTAAAACATTTCTCAACGGAGCACCAGGCCATGTCGTCCCTTTCTGAAAATCCTTTTTTCGATAGCAATAACCTCGATCAACCCATCAGCGAAATTTATCATTTGTTGCCAAGCTTGCAGCAAACTGATTTAAGCACCCGCACGCAGCAAGTTGCCGCTTTGCAACACTATTTAGCGAGCACTAATGAAAGCATTCTGCAAGGTTTAAAAAGTGTGACGGGGTTATTAGCAAGCGCTACTTGTTGCGATGAATTTCATGTTTCACCTATGCAACTCATGAACCTCGCTGATTTAATCAGCGTGAATTTGGATTTAGTGATGGCTAATTCAGAATTAGCAAACGCTTACAAAGAAATGGCTAAAGATAAACATGTAACGTTGGAAGATATGGAGCAAGGCATTATTGCCGGCGCAACCCGTGGTGTTAAATCAAGCAAACGAACCGCTAAATGACTAATGCCGATATCCCCGCGCGCCATAATAAACAATAAATGCGTAACAAATAATTAGCAGTGCAAAGGAATGATGTAAACCGATGCAATCGGCGAGGATGCCTTGGATTTGTGGCACTACAGCACCACCCACAATCGCGGTACACAATACGCCAGCGGCTTGCGGGCGTAAGGGCCCTAAGCCTTCAATCGCCAGCGAGAAAATAGTAGGGAACAGGATGGAGTTGAACAAACCGATTGCTAACACGGCCCACATGGCCACGGCTCCATGCGAAACCAAACAAATAATTAGCAATAAAATTGCAATGGCTGCATTGAAAGTAATCACGCTATTCGCGCGCAGTCGCGTCAGTATCCATGCGCCAATAAAACGGCCCACCATTGCGCCACCCCAAAAGAAAGCTAAATATTTTGCCGCGGTGACCGCTGCAATACCCGCAATATCGGGCAATTCCATGTAATTCACCAACAAACTACCGGTCGATACTTCCGCGCCGACATACATAAAAATAGCCAAGCCTCCCAACATCACTTGCGGTTGTCGCCAGACGCTTTTGCCAGAGGCGGCTTCGCTTTTAGCGGTTGCCGCTAAGTGCGTATCAAAATTAGGGAATTTAAAAATGCCAATGATAATCGCCAATAACACTAACAGAATGGCCAATCCTACATAAGGAATTTGCACGGAATATACAATGATGACGGCGCCTAATAATAAGGGCGCTAAAGTGGTGCCCAAGGAATTGAGAGCTTGCGCAAAGGTTAAACGGCTGGCGGCTTTTTCCAGTGTGCCTAATAATGTGACGCAAGGATTAGCGGCCACTTGCAAAGTCACAATGCCGCTGGCTAACACGAATAAGCCAAATAAAAATAAACCGTAGTAATGTAATCCAGCAGCGGGTAAAAATAATAAACACCCAACTGCAGTGATCAATAAGCCGATTACCATGCTGCGCTTATAACCTAATAGGCTCACCACTTTGGACATCGGTAAGGACATAATGGCGTAGGTTAAGAAAAAACAAAACTGGATTAATAAGGCTTTTGTGTAATCTAATTGGAATAAATCTTTTAAGTGCGGTACTAAAATATCGTTCAAGCAAGTGATAAATCCCCACATGAAAAATAAAAACGTCATGAGGATCATTAAACTGCGGTTATTGGTTTGAATCATAGCAAAGCCCCGGTTAATTGGTGGCGTTATGGTAACAGAAGTTGATATTTGCCACAATCCAAGCTATGAGTTTCTAACACAGCCGTTCAACCAAGAATTGTTAAGCAGGTAAAAAAAGCAATTACGGAAGTTTAATTTGTTCTAAGCAGGCGATGCAGTTTACTTGTTGAGGCGAATGTGGTTGTGCGCGCAAGCATGCTATAAGAGCTCCTCGAAAGTTTTTAAAACTTTCAATCGTATACAAATGAGCATAATAAATATCGGCTATGATGCTTGCGAAGTCATCTTTAGAGGGTTCCCTTAATTTCATTAACTCGCGTTGCTTTCCAAACAAAGCAGGTTGGAACAAATATAATTCGCAAATAACATTTTGTTTCAATCCAATAATGATAAAAGTGGTTCGTATCGCGGGAAGAGCTACAAGTACGGTCATAGCTCTGGCATGGACTTTCTGTGTGGTATCTGCAATGGTATTTCCAGAAAGACCTTCAACAGGGTCGCTTCTTAAATTAAAATTTTGCAACATAAACCCTACAAAACTCGCTATCTCTCTGGGGTATCCTATTAGCCCTAAATTGATACCTGGATTTATTTGTAAAGTATTTATAATATTAACCAGATCAACATGTAAATGCCGCACTAAATGGTACGCTGCATAGGTGATAGGAGATGGAGGGCTTACAGCAGGTGCTGCAATAGGTTGAAGCGCCGATAACTTCCATGCTAAAAATTTACGGTACCATTCTCGGTTAAAAAGCAATACAGGAGCTATAGACGTTAACTGCCCTGTTTGTATTAATAATTGTATTGCTTGCAAAAGTTCTATCAGGCTAGCAGGTGAAAATAAGTTGCTATTAGTAACATTGTTTATAATTGCTTTTAAAGTATCGTTTAATTCTTCGGGCTTAACACTCTGCAAGGGATTTGCTAAGTAATAATAAATTTTTGAAGGGGGCTTGTTTTCAATAGCTTCTAAAATAAATACTGGAGGAAATTGATTTTCCTTTGGCAGTGTGAGAAAAGAAATTGCAGTAGCATCGACTTGTCTGGCTATCTCATCGACGTCCTGTGCTTGTCTCCATATAAAAGGAGGTCCACTTGCAAAACGAAAAGTAAGCAGCATACATCCTACAAACTGCTTTACCTCAAGAAAATTGGAAATAAGAATTTGATGTTTTGGTATTGTAAAAATTGAATGTTGAACTATTGGTTGGAGCAGCGGAGTGACTGGCTGCAAATAGTTAATTATTTCTACCAAAGACGGCGGCAAGCCATTATCTACACGGTAAACTGAATAAATTGGCATAATTAATTTCTTTTATTATTGGGGCTATAACTCAGATTTTATTATAAACTATATAATATCATTTATAACTGTTGTTAAGAGGAATTCAAACCATGGCCGACTATTACCAAACGCTGGGCATTAAGCGTGCTGCCACACCCGAAGAAATTAAAAAGGCCTATCGCAAATTAGCGAAGCAATATCATCCGGATGTAAGCAAAGAGAAAAACGCTGAAGAAAAATTTAAAGAAGTGCAAGCGGCTTACGATGTATTGAGCGACACCGAAAAGCGCAAGCTGTATGATGATTACGGCGAGCATTGGCAACATGCCAAACAAGCCAAAGAGCAAGGTTTTGATCCGCGCGCGGCAGCGGCCGGAGCACGTGGGCGTGGTCAGCGTAGTCCGTTTGAAGGCTTTACCGGCGCCGATGGCGGGCAATATTACACGACGAGTGGTGGCAATGCCGACGATGTTTTCTCGCGGTTTTTTGGTGGCGGTTTTGGTGGAGCACGCGCAGGACGGGCTCGTGCTCGCGCGCAAAAAGGCGAAGATGTGCGTGCCAAAATCGCGGTGAGTTTAGAAGATGCTTATAACGGTACTTCACAAACCATTCAATTTGCGGTGCCGGAACTCAATGCGGACGGCGAATTGGAAAATGGTGTCAAAGCTTTAAAAGTAAAAGTCCCGGCGGGTGTGATCGCCGGTCAACAAATTCGTTTAGCCGGCCAAGGCGGGCCTGGTATGCATGGCGGTGCAGCGGGCGATTTATATTTAGAAATCGAATTTAAAGATCATCCGCTTTTCACCGTCGAAAAAGCCGACATTTATTTAAATTTGCCGCTTAGCCCCTGGGAAGCAGCGCTGGGCGCGAAAATAACCGTGCCAACTTTAGGCGGTAAAATTGGCCTCACCATTCCGGCTGGCGCCCACTCGGGGCAAAAATTGCGCTTGAAAGGCCGTGGGTTACCGGCTAAAACAACCGGCGATCAATATTGCGTGTTGCAGATTGTAACGCCCGAAGCGCATAGCGATAAAGCCAAAGCCTTTTACGAAACGATGGCGCATGAGTTTGCGGATTTTAATCCACGGAAATTAATGTAGGGGCCGCTCGTGAGCGGCCCGTTTTTATAAAGCGGGCGGCTCGCGAGCCGTCCCTACATATGGTATGATTTCTCAATTTTATTGAGAAATCATATGCTCAAAAACAGTTTTATCCGCGCTTTCATTGTGCTTCTTATTTTAATCCTCTTATTAGGACTCATTTTCGGCTGGCAATATTGGCGACAACAAACTTTGCAAGCCTTCACGGCGAGTCAAAGCATGAATGCCATCAGCGTGGAAATTGGGCAAGCCCGCACCGCCATTTGGTCGCCGCAAATCAATGCGATTGGTACTGTGAAAGCCGTGCAAGGGATTGAAATCGGCCCGGAAGTCGATAGTAAAGTAACCAAGATTTTTTTCACCTCAGGGAGCGTGGTAAAAGAAGGCACTCCCCTCATCGAATTAGACGATGCTACCGCCAAAGCGAATCTTGCCAATGCGCAAGCCGCGTATCAACTCACTAAACTAGCGTTTGAGCGCAACCAGAAATTAGTCAAAATGCATGTGGTTGCGGTTGCGCAACTCGATATTGCACGCGCCAATCTGGAAGAAGCCAAAGCTGCAGTAGAAGTAGCGCAAGCGGCTTTAGATCAACTGATGATTAAAGCGCCTTTTTCGGGTCGCTTGGGCTTAAGCCAGGTGAGTGTCGGGCAAATCGTACCCAAAGGGACGCCCTTGGTGAGTTTGCAACAAGTCGATCCCGTGCATGTAGATTTTTCCTTATCTGAATCAGTGCTGAGTCAAATTCAAGTGGGTAACGATGTGCAAGTGATGGCTTCGACTTATCCCGATCAAATTTTCAACGGCAAAATTGTAGCGTTTAATGCTGATTTAAATACGACGACACGTAGTTTAAATGTGCGTGCCACTGTGCCGAACCTGGATGGCAAATTGTTGCCTGGTATGTTTGTCGAAGTGAATATTATTGTGCCGCAAACGCAAGAAGTGATTGTGGTGCCGGCAATGGCGATCAATTATTCTACTTTTGGCGACTCGGTTTTTTTAGTACAGAATGATAAAGCAGTGCAACGTTATGTAACGGTCGGTGAACAACGTGGTGCAGAAGTGGCGGTGCAAGGCCTTAATGCGGGCGATACGATTGTGACAGCGGGTGTATTTAAATTGCAAAATGGTTCGCCGGTAATCATTGCCAATTCTGCACCGCTGATTATTCCGCAACGTGCTAAAACTCAAAGTCTATTACACGATACAGAAATCAAAAATTTATTACGCAAACCGCAGGCCGCCAAGAGCAGTGAGGAAGCGTAATGAAATTCACGGATATTTTCATTCGTCGTCCGGTGCTTGCTTGTGTGATTAGTTTGCTGATTGTCGTGCTAGGTTTGATGGCCTTTAAAAATTTAGATGTCCGCGAATTTCCTAAAATTAATTTTGCGCAAGTAACGGTTTCCGCCAGTTTACCGGGTGCCAGCGCAGAATCGATGCAAGGCTTTGTCACCACGCCAATTGAAGATGCGATCGCCAGCATTGATGACATCGATTACCTCACTGCCAATTCCTGGATGGGTGGCAGCAGCATCAGCGTCAATTTATTTCCTGGTACCAATACCGACAGTGTCGTCGCGCAAATCATTAGTCATATCCAACAAATTCAAGGTACCAATTTACCAGCAGGGATGGATCAGCCCACCGTGCAAAAAGGTAATCCGGGTTCCGATGCCGTATTATTTCTCGCGTTTTACAGCAGCAAAATGACGCCCGAGCAAATCAGTGATTACATCACCCGGATTGTCGCGCCAAAAATTCAAGCAATTCCCGGTGTGGCTTCAGCGAGCAGCATGGGGAGCCGTAGTTACGCGATGCGTTTGTGGCTCGATCCGCGTTTAATGGCGGCCGATGGTGTGCAGCCTTCCGATGTACAAACAGCGATTACCAATAACAATGTGCAATCGACCGCTGGTCAATTGCAAGGTAATTGGAATGTGCTCAATGTGCAAGCCAACACTGCGATGCAGAGTGTGAATGATTTTAATAACATGGTGATCAAAACCGATGCCAATGGTAACGTGGTACGCTTAAGAGATATTGGTTACGCAGAATTGGGTTCCAGTAATTATAACGTCGATGTGTTAGTGCATGGCAACGATGGTGTTATCGTGCAAGTGAATACGAAAACGGTTGCTAATCCTTTGAGTGTTGCAAAAAGCGTGAAAGCGATTTTGCCGCAAATTATGCAGCAATTGCCGCCTACGCTGCATGCCGAAGTGGTGTACGATTTCAGTGCATTTATTGAAGAATCCATCATCACCGTATTACACACTTTAATTGAAGCAGTGATCATTGTAATCATCGTGATGTTGCTGTGTTTAGGCACTTTGCGGGCAACCTGCATCCCGATGTTAACGATTCCTATTTCTTTAATCGGTGCGCTTGCCATTATGTGGGCATGTGGTTTTTCGATCAATATTTTAACGTTACTTGGCATGGTATTAGCGATTGGTTTAGTCGTCGATGATGCGATTGTGGTGGTGGAAAATATTTCACGGCATTTGGAAGAGGGGATGTCAGCGGTTGATGCGGCCATACAAGGCGCGCGTGAAATCGCCAGCCCCGTCATCACCATGACCATCACGCTAGCTGCGGTATTTTTACCGATCGGATTTGCTGGCGGCATCAGTGGCACTTTATTCACGGAATTTGCTTTTACACTGGCCGGCGCAGTGATTTTATCGGGTATTATCGCCTTAACCCTTTCACCCATGATGTGCGCACGCGTGTTGAATCCGCAACAATTGCAATCGCCGTTTTTGCAATTGGCTGATCGCGCCTTTGACAGTTTAGCCAAACATTATCAATTGGCTTTGCGACAAGTATTAAGTATTCGTTGGGTGATCGTGATTTTTGCCGCGATTTTATTGGTCAGTTGTTTCTTCCTATATATCAGCACGCAAGCCGAATTAGCACCCGATGAAGATCAGGGTGCCGTGTTTGCGTTAGCAGAAGGACCGGTCAACGCGAATTTTGATTACACCAAACATTATATGTTGCAGATTGCCAAGCTGTATCAACAAATCCCCGAACAACAAACCTCCGTGATTATTACCGGGCAAGGCGGTATTAATAAAGCCGAATCATTTGTTGTATTAAAACCACGCGATGAACGGCGCGTTTCGCAAATGGCGATCGTCAACCAAATTAATCAAGCCAGTCGTGAAGTCGCCGGGGTAACAAATTATGCGTTTAATATGCCGACTTTACCGGGCGGTGATTTTGGCATGCCGGTCAATTTTGTGTTAACCAGCGCCGGCACTTACGATGCGCTCAATGATGTAGCCAATCAAATTGTTGGCATGGCGAGAAGCAGCGGTATGTTTGTCAATGTGGAAAATTCTTTAACGCTCAATAATCCCACTTTGGAAGTGGATATTAATCGCGATAAAGCGGCGCAAATGGGCATTACCAGTCAACAAATTGATACGGCCTTAAGCGTCGCCTTAAGTGGCGCGCGTGTGTCGCGTTTTGATTTAAATGGCCGCAATTATTATGTAATCCCACAAGTGTATGATGAATTTCGTTTGCGTCCCAATCAATTGAATTCGATTTATGTCGCGACTAGCACACTAGGGCCGGATGGCAATCCGGAAATGGTGCCATTAGGCAGTATTGTCACTTTAAAAAATACTGTGCAACCGGCGAGTTTACCGCAATTTCAACGCATAAATTCTGCGACCATTAATGGTCAAATGATGCCGGGTTATACCCTGTCAGACGGCATTCACTTTTTACAAAAAGCGGCACAGCATTTTAGCGCCATGGGCATCGGCACCGATTTAACCGGCGAGTCGCGGCAATTTTTACAAGAAGGTAATCGCATGTTAGTGATTTTTGGGTTTGCGCTGATCGTGATTTTTTTAGTACTCGCTGCACAATTTGAAAGTTTCCGTGATCCTTTTGTTATTTTGATCAGTGTGCCACTCTCTTTATTCGGTGCTTTAGTACCGCTTAATATTGGTTTGGGAACGATCAATATTTTCACTCAAATTGGGTTGCTCACTTTGGTCGGCTTGATCAGCAAGCATGGAATTTTGATCGTGCAGTTTGCCAATCAAGCGCAAATTAATGAAGGACTCTCTGTTACCGAAGCGGTGATTCGTGGCGCTACGCTGCGTTTGCGACCGATTTTAATGACCACCGCCGCGATGACTTTAGGCGTCGTACCTTTGTTATTTGTGAAACAAGGTTTAGCTAACAGTCAACACGATATTGCCTTGGTGATTTTCTTTGGCATGTTGATCGGGACTTTCTTCACCTTGTTCGTTGTCCCCGTGTTTTACAGCTTAATCGCGCGCGTGCATACGCATACAACCAAGCCTACGATGTAGACTCGGGATTCCATCAATTTTTCAAATAATTTTTTATTCGCTCTTTAGTTTCATTCTCTTGCTCAGCTTTAAAATACATTTCCAGGAAAACAATTCTATGTTCAAGGGAATGATAAGCATAAATTAACCGAATTCCGCTGTGTGCACCACGACCCTTTAAACTGCGGCAAGCAAATTTCTTAATCTTCCAAAAACTGCATTGTGTATTGGCAAAACCTTGCAATTCAAATGTAGCCTGGTTTTTAATGTCTTGCAAATGAAAAAGTTCTATTACATTGCGTTGTACAACTGCCAAATCCTCTTGAAGAGTCGGAAATTTTTTGCTGAGCTTTTTTAAATCCTTTAAAAATTCAGGAGTGGATTCATAAGCTAGCTTCGTCATATTCTCTTACCGAAAATTCAGTAGTGCGATAAAACACAGACTCATAATCAATAGGTTGTTGGTTTTCAGCGCTTAGCCACGGCACATCGCGATGCGAATAATCTTCTAATTCTTTAGCATTCTTGTCAGAAAGACGCGCCAATACCCAATCGATATGCTCAATTTCCCGTGCTGATAAAAGACTTAAATCAGGTTTCCGTAGTGGGAGATATTTTTTTTGTTGATATTGAAAATATTTTTCAGCTATTCTTACCAATTCTTTATTTTCTTCCATTTGTTCAACAATTTTTGGTAAAGCAATAGGAGTCGGACCATGGTGATTTTTAATGTAAACGGAGCCGGTTAATTGTTCTTCATATTTTTCATAATAATCAAAATCAATAAAATAAAGTAATTTGCAAATCACAGCTTCGCCTACGTTCGGTTTAGCGCCAATTTTTTCCGTAAGATAAAGTAATACTTCCTTAAACTTTTTAACATTTTTTTGTGGTACAGAAACTCGTAAAGTAGTTTGTGCTGATGAGGATTTCTTTTCCCGCTCGAGAGTAACTTCATGGGGCGGGACATCGCGCTCTGCTAAATAATCTTCCAGACTTAAATTGAATTCATGGGCTAACTTGCGTGCTTGAGAAATAGTCAATTCCGTTGCGCCCTTTTCAATTAAAGAAAAAGTTTGCCGTGATACACCGATAAGGGTAGCTAAATCTCCTTGTGAACGAGGATGTTTTTTGCGTAGTTGGTGAAGGAAAGTATTCATGATTAATTTATAATACGGTCAATATATCGGGTTAATAACCCAACTTGATAAACAAGAAACTCGTTTTCTATAGAGTCAATGTTTCCGTCGCTATGTTTTTCATTATTATTAAAATATTTTTCCATATAGTTAAATACTTGAAAAATAATATTTCTCGTTCGCGAGTCGCGCCCATCAGATTTTAATCGTTCTGTTAGCTCGGGAATGTTATTTTCTAGATTCTTTTGATTTTGTAATTTAAAACATAAAAACTCTTCAAGAGTTCGTCTTAGTTTTGTAGCGGACAAAATAGCGTTTCTTGGCTCATTAACTTCATAAAGTTCTAGCGCCTCCTGGAAGTGGATACTAGCTTTATCATTTAAAAAGCGCAAAGGATGATTTACCAATTTTTCATCGAGTAGTTTTTCTCCTCGAGGGAAAAGAACAATTTCATTGTTTATTTGAATAATCGATAAATTGATTTTTGATATATTCACAATTTCTTCGACCTGCTTATATAGTCTTAATTTACTACCAGGATAAGGGAATTCCAAGTGAAATATGGTTTGAATTAGTCGATAAAAAAGTTTTTCATCTGTTGTGGCACATAACATTGAATATATTGGACACGAATTGCCGTGTGGTATTGCTTCGAGTAGTTGAAATGAATAGGAGTCGGCTATCTGATCAATAGATGAAAAGCTGGTCAGAATACGCTGCCGGAATTTTTCAAATTCTTGTGCATGAGAAGCTTCATCTCGAATGTCAAAACGCTTATCGAATGCCGCCATTTTTTCTGCTATTGTTGTTAACATAGGGTTTTACCTTTTAAACTCATTTCTATTTGATTATACATTTGTTTTATATTTTGTCAATATAAATGTTAAAAAATATAACATAAAATAGAATGGCGGGGTATGTTAAATTTCAAAGACAATAAAGCTTTAACTTTGCGGCATTTTTAGTTCTTTCAAGCGCGGTACTAAATCAGCCACTTCGACTTTCAGTGTTAAGGCAATTTGGATTAAATTCTGGATAGATATATTTTGCTCGCCACGCTCTACCCTTCCCATATAAGTTCGCGCCAATTCCGCAGTTGCAGCAAAATTCTCTTGCGAAAAACCCTGTTCTTTACGCAGCTCACGGATCCTTTTGCCCAACTTGACGAGGTTTGGATGTTTTTTGATTGGCTTTTTGACCATAGTTTAAGTAAACCTTAATACCCTTTATAAGGCCACGCCTAATAAGTGGCATTTTTTGTTGGAACGGAGTAAGATAGGGTGCTGTTTTGATTTTAACCGGATTTAGATAGGGGGATAAGCTGATGAGCAAGACAAGCATGGCAATAAATATTGAACCTTCCGAACAACTGACAAACATTCGTATTAAAAGCGAGGATTTAAAAGTAAACCTGAGTAATGCTTGCGCTTTGCTTGAGATAGGTACGGTGGCTGATTTTAGCGATGTGGAGCACGATATTATCTGCAATTATTTTGAATCATTATTTATTTTTGTTGAGCAAGCTAAAAATTTAGCTGAAGAATTAGCAGCGTATTTATATGGTGAATGAATAATACCCGCACGCCAATTTAACGTTGTTTTTAGTTTCTGAAAACTCCGTATGCGAGATAAGGTGTTACAATAATACAGTATAATTTTTTACGCGTTGTTCTTCATTTTGCGAAAAAACGGATACATTGTTAGCTAAAATAGTTGATTTTAATTTGTCGGCTTGGCGCTGCGCGCCGTAAGCCGACCTACATTAATAGATATCAGCTATTTTTGTTTTTGCCATCTTTGGAGTACCGCCAACACCTGGTGTGGCGTAATCGCGGCGATGCAATGGCAGGGCGCACTATAACGACACGCTTCACAATTCTTCTGGAGCGTTAAAGTTTCGGCTTTCGGACCGACCGGTCCCCAGCGCCCCGCATGAAAAGGTTTAATCGGCGCGTATAATCCCAGCGTATAAATACCAAAATTAGCCGCTAAATGGACAGGGCCAGTGGACGCACACACCATGCCATCGGCATGGGCAATCAATTCAATCAAATCATTTAAACTGATTTTGCCGCATAAATCGTGTACCTGCGGAAAAGGTTCTAACATCGCTTCGCGCACTTGTTCGCCTTCTTTCGTATTCCCCGTGACAAAAATATTAAAGTGTTCAGTTGGTAATGATTGAATCAAGGTCGCAAAATTTTTTGCCGGCCATTCAATATGTTCGCCACGGGTTTTTGGGTGCAAAATCAAATTAAATTTTTGCGGATCCAATAATTGTAAACACTCAGCAGTCTTTTTGAAGGGTTTGTAATGTTGGAGTGCAATAACTTCATCCAAGGAATAATGTTTTTTACCGCCCAAAGGTTTTAAAAATAGCATATCCAATTGCGTTTCGTGCAGGGATGATTTGCTACGTGAAATATTGACGAAACGATTACAGGTCAACCAACTGTGAAATTTTCTAGCGGTACCGATGCGGAGCGGAATGCCCGCCTTTTTGGCCGCGATATAGGTAGCACGATAATATTTGCTGGGCGATGTCACATGAATAATGATGTCGGCTTGCAAAGCACGTAAGCCTGCTGTGGCAGCTTCTAAGCCATTTTTACTCATGGCTTCCCAATCAGCAAATTCATCCACATCGGCATAATTTTCGACTAATGCCCGAGTATACTCCCGCGCTAGAAAAATAATTTTGCAACTGGGTTCCAATTGTTTTAAAGCACTAGCAAGTGGTAGGCTAAAAGTGACATCACCAATTTGGTTGATTTTGTTGATGATAATACGTTTATTTTTGAGATTCATAATTATAAATCGCACTCAACTGCATTTTCTAGGTTAAACAAATAAAATTTTAGCTTTGTATTTTTTCAGGGTAGCATCATGAGTCATGAGATGAAAATCTTCACAAATAGCTTGCGCTACCAACATACGATCAAATGGGTCATGATGATGTTTAGGTAATTTTCCGGCAAGCTTGGCATGAGCAGCAGTAATATCTAAATTCTGGAATCCAGATTTAATGACAATGTCCGCAATATCATAAGATAATTTCATTTTGCCGGCTGCTTCTTTGATGGCTAATTCCCATATCGTTGCCGCGCTGACAAACACGAGTGGAGAACCTTCAAGCAACACTCTCTTTGCAGCAGCTGATAATTTATCAGGTTCATTTAAAATCCAAAGCAGAATACGGGTATCGACGATAATATTCATGCCGCTTCCCCATTAAATGCTTGCGTTACTTCATCAGGTAGAGTATCAAAATCCTCACTAAATTTAATTTTCCCTTTTAGCAAGCCAAGTTTTATCTTCGGCAGCTCATTTTTATAAGCGACTATTTTAGCAATAGGTTTATTAGCTTTGGCGATAATAATTTCATCTCCATGCGAAACATCCTCCACAAATTGAGATAAGTGAGTTTTGGTTTCATAGATATTTGCAATACGAACAGCCATACATTCCTCCTATGCCCATCAGTTTTAGACTAACTTAGTCAAGTTTAGTCAAAAAATGACAAGAAAGCAAGTACTTGCTACAATACCTGGATGCCAAGCTTAAGTATCACTCTCATCACTAAAAACGAAGCGCACAATGTGCGGCGTTGTTTAGAATCGGTTAAATGGGCCAATGAAATTATTGTGTTAGATTCTGGCAGCACCGATGACACCGTCGCAATTTGTCGTGAATATACTGATAAAATATTTATTACCGATTGGCCCGGTTTTGGACCACAAAAAAACCGGGCTTTAGAGAAAGCCACAGGCGAATGGATTTTATCGATTGATGCGGATGAAGAAATTCCGCCCGCTTTGCGTGATGAAATTCAAGCCACGATTGCCGATCCTAAATACGCAGCCTACACCATCAAACGATTGTCAACATATTGTGGCAAAGTCATTCGCTACAGCGGCTGGCAATCTGATAAACCTCTGCGTTTGTTTAAGAAAACCGTGGGCCGCTTTAGCGATGATATCGTGCATGAAAAAGTTGTAGTGAAAAGTGAAGTGGGAAGCCTAAAGCAAGTGATGTGGCATTTTTCATTTGCTAATCTCACGCAAGTGCTTGATAAAGTTAATTTCTATTCTACCTATGGCGCTAATATGCGTTTTCAAAAAGGGCGCAAAAGTAATTTAGGGATTGCGCTGGTGCGTGGTGGCTGGGCTTTTTTTAGAAGTTATTTTATTAAATTAGGATTCTTAGATGGACGCGCCGGTTTTTTATTAGCCACTTCCAATGCTTTAGGTACTTTTTTCTGTTATGCCAAATTAATTTATTTATGGGAGGCGAAGCAGAAAAATAATGTCTGAAACAATTCACTTAATTGAGCCTACTTTGCGCGATCAAACTGGCCATTGTTTTGGTTATGATGATGTGGTGACGCAATATGCAGAACAACACCATTTGCAATTTATTATCTGGGCCGGGAAGGGTGCTGAAAATTTAACATTTAAAAATAAACACAATCAAATCAAAGCGCATTTTATTTATAAATTTCGCAAGCTGCAACTATATTTTTTGTATCGCAAATTGATCAAACAACAAGCTAAAATTTTTGTGCCGACCGCAGGCCGGCTTGATTTAGTAATGCTGATGAATTTATTGAAAAATGTTTCCTACCCGCATAAGATTTTTTTACATTTTCATCAGTTTACTGTAAGCGCTAAAAAACAAGCTTTATTGCAAGAGCTAGCTAATTTGCCAACTAGCCAACAGTTGGTCATCATGACGACTACTCACCAATTGGCGACTATTTTCACCAGCGCAGGCTTTAAGCATGTGGTAGTTTTACCTTGCCCCGTGCCCCGTCCCGACACCACAGATTTTACTGCGCCAGCCTCTGAACCAACCCTTCTCTACGCCGGTGCTGCACGGGCTGATAAAGGTTTTCCAACCGTGGTTGAATTACTAGAGTGGCTTGAGAAAAATAATAAAACTATTCCGGTACGGTTGCAGATTTCTTCTTCTCATTCCGGACGAGTCGATGTGCAAACCCAAAACGCTTTAACAAAATTAACAACGCTTCATTATGAACACTTAAACATTTGCGCTGAAACTTTAGATCAAAAAGCTTATCAGCAGCAGTTTAATGATACAATTTGCTTGTTTTTATATGATGCAAAAGCTTATGCCGATAAATTTAGCGGTGCCACCTTGGATGCTTTATTAGCCGGCGCACCAATTATCACCGTGACGAATACCTGGATGGGAGAAGTGGCGTGTGAATTTAATGCTGGTATTGCCTTAGAAAATTTAGCAATGGAAAATGTTTACCAGGCGATAGAAACAATTTATCAAAATTATGCCGCTTATCAGGTGTGTGCTCGCCAAGCCGCCGAAATTTTGTGGGAGCGGCATCATCCCAAACATACACTAAAAATATTGGAGTCAACATGAATGAAACAAATTTTGAAATAGTTACTCGTCCCTGGGGTACTTATCAAACTATTCATCAAGAAAAACATTTTCTGGTGAAAAAAATCACGGTAAATCCAGGGCAAAAGTTATCTTTGCAATTACATCATCATCGTGCGGAACATTGGACGGTGGTGAAAGGCGTGGTGACCGTAACGCGTGGCGATGAAACCTTTGATTTAAAACGCGATCAAAGTATTTATATTCCATTAGAAGCAAAGCACCGCATGGCCAACAAAACAGACGAAGTCGTTGAAATTGTCGAAGTGCAGGTCGGCGATGATTTGCGGGAAGAAGATATTGTGCGCTTGCAGGATGATTATGGACGGGCGGGATGACGAAGAGTAGGTCGGCTTCCGGAATTTCGCCGTCAGGCGAAATGAACAAGCCGACAACGGCTGTCGGCTTGCTTGCTTCGCTTGATGCGGGCGGATCAAGTCCCGCCCCTACAAGCCGACCGGTGCTAAAGAACCTGCCTTTTTTTTTATTTGCTATCGCGCTTTTTATCATTGTGCAGTTAAATATTTTACTGCAACAAAGCATGGGCGGTGATGGCGTTTTGTATGCTTCTGTCGCTTGGAATATGGCGCATGATATTGGATCGCTGTGGGCGCCGGTATATTTGCCAGGCGGTGTTTTGTCGACCTTCTATGAACATCCGCCGTTGGGGATGTTTGTAAACTCCTGGTTTTTCCGCGTGTTTGGCGATCATTTTATCGTTGATAGGCTGTATTGTTTATTTACCTTGATTTTAAGTTTTTGGGCCATGCTGTTGATTTGGTATAAAACCCAAGCAAAGGCGGCTCCTGTTTTATTATGGTTGCCGATCTTATGTTGGGTGATGGAGCCTTTAACCACGCGCACGTATCCTGCCAATGCAATTGAAGATTTGTTAACGGTATTCACGACGTTTGGCAGCCTGTTTGTGTTACAAGCGCTCGCGACTGGACATAGAGGAAAATCTCTTGTTTGGTTTTTTTTAGCGGCTGTGTGTGTAACCGGCGCCTTTTTTAGCAATGGCTTACAGGCTTTTTTCCCACTGATTATTCCTTTTTGTTATTGGTTAGTATTTCGAAACACATCCTGGCAATTGATGTGTGGGCAAGTTTTAGTACTGATTATTTTTACTGCGCTGCTGATTGGCGCCATTTTTTTATATCACCCGGCTTGGGATTTCACCCATCATTACTGGAACAACCAAGTGTGGGCAACTCTCAATGGTACCCGCGGTGGCAATGGTGATTTTAAAGGCATTGGCCATTTATTTGGTTTGTTGCTGATCATTGGCAATGCTTTACCCTTGATTTTCTTTACGGGGATCATTTTATTTATCAAAGCCAAATTTTCACGGCAATCATTTCTGTCATTGGTGAAAAATGCGGCACAAGAGAAAAAGGTAATTTTTTTTGGTTTGATTGTGTTAGTAGCTTCTCTACCAATACTCGCTAGCTCGCGCCAAATGGCGCATTATTTTTTACAAGCTTTTCCCTTCGTAATATTATTATTTTTAGAAATTCTAACACCGATTTTTTCACAATGGACTGTACAAATTAAGATTGCAAGTCGTACTTATAAACAAAGTTTGTTAGCAGCAATTTTGTTTTTCTGTATCGCGATTGCTGTAACAACGCATTATTATGGCAAACCATGGCCAGTGTTAGTGGAAGTAACCGAAGTGAGTAAAGTTGTGCCGGATAACAGTACGGTTTCAATTGCGCCGAGCTTGGCAAACAATTGGAATTTATATGCGTATTTTTATCGATATCATCGTATCGTGTTAACCCCTCAAGCGGGTCAATTGTTTTATTTGCAGAAGAAAATTGATACTTCATCGCCAGCAGATTATCGACTCATCCCTTTATCTTCAGAGGAGTACACTCTTTGGAAAAAAGACAGCTCTCTCTACCACAACATTTCTTCATTTTCCAAATGAAGAAATACCTAATTAATACGGATACGGCACACCTTCAGGCCGCGTTTTAAAACGTCGATGCTGCCACATATATTGTGTTGGCGCTTTTAAAATCGCTTGTTCGATAATTTGATTCACCCGCGTGGCATCTTGCACATCATCTTCGCTGGGAAAATTTTCTAAGGCTGGGAAAAAATTTAAACTATATTGTTTGGTTGCAAGATGTCGATAATAAAATCCTGGAACAACGGCTGCGCCGCTGCGTTTAATAAAGCGTGAAGTGCCGGTCACCGACGCAGCAGGTACATTAAAAAACGGCGCGAAGACACTGCTTAAACGACCATAATCTTGATCCGGTGTATAACAAATCGCATTGTCACCGTGCAAGGTTTTCAGCATTCCGCGTGCGTCGTAACGCGTAATGCCGCCGACCACATAACCCTTGCGCGCGCGTTGTAAGATCCACTCGAATAATTTGCTATTTTGGGGTCGATACATCACATAAATCGGTGTGCAAAAAGATAATAGGCGAATGCCTAATTCAATAGACGTGAAATGACCGGTCATAAACATAAGACCCTGTTGCTTTTGTTTAGCCGCTACGATATGTTCTATGCCATTGACGACTAACTTTTTTCGCAAGTAATCATCGGAAGCCCACCAAGCCAGCGCGGTTTCCATTAAACCCATGCCGGCGGATTTAAAGCTCTCACGCATCATCTGAGCACGCTCTGCTTCACTTAAATGTGGAAAGCATAGTTTCAAATTAACGGCAGTAATATGACGCCGCTTCGGTAGTACGTGCATCACCAGTAAACCAAGACCTTGCCCCAGACGCATCAAAGCACCATACGGTAAACAAATACACAAACGCAACAGTCCTAAAGCAAACCACAAAGCCCAATAGCGGGGTGATAAAAAGTGGTACCACTTTTTGCTTAGGATCGTTGTAGAATCATGAGGATGCGACATGGTGTCGAATTATACACTAAGGTGAAAAATAGCAAGATGGAGAGTACAATTTGTTGAGCATAATCTGGTAAAATACCGCACGCAAATTGTGACGAAGTAAGGTATAAAATGAGTATTCCGATTCCTGATTTTTCTGCAGCCCGCGTTTTAGTGGTGGGCGATTTAATGTTGGACCGCTATTGGGCGGGTGATACATCCCGCATTTCACCCGAAGCACCGGTGCCGATTGTCAAAGTCGCTGATATTAAAGAATGTGCCGGCGGCGCAGGTAACGTCGCTTTGAATATTACTGCGCTCGGTGCCCAAGCCGGCATTTTAGGCGTGGTGGGTGAAGATGA